>NZ_JASGEL010000038.1:0-8960 GCF_047606385.1 Microbacterium sp. | reverse complement strand
TGCGCGCACCGGCCGCAACCCGCAGACCGGCGAGGAGATCAAGATCGCCGCGGGCAAGCGCGTCAAGGTGACCGCCGGCTCCAAGCTGAAGGCTGCCGTCAAGTAAGACGCCGCCGCGCCGAGAGGGGGATGCCACGGCGGCATCCCCCTCTCGTATGCCCGCGTAGGCTGTTGCGGTGGACTCCCCCTCTTCGGCGCAGAGCGCGGACGCGCCGCGCGGCGGGAGGACGGACCTGTCCCGGATGCTGCGCCTGGCCGGTCCCGCGATCCTCGCGCTGACGGCGGTCGTGGCGATGATCGCCGCACTGCGCTACGGCGGCGGCGCCGCGCCGCTGGCCATCGGCGACGCGGGCCCGGTCGTGCGCTGGGGACTGCCCGGCGCCACGCTCGTGGTGAACCTGTCGGCCGCGGCCATGGCCGGCACCCTCGTGACCGCGCTGTTCGCCCTCACGCAGGGGACCCGCGCCTTCGAGCTCGCGCTGGATCTCGCCTCGGCCGCCGCCGGTCTGTTCACGCTCGCCTCGGCGGTCACCGGCTTCCTCACCTTCGTCAACGCGTTCAACGCGACCCCCAGCGCGGACGACGTGTTCGGCGAGCAGCTGGGGCGGTTCCTCGTCGAGACCGAGCTCGGTCGCACCTGGCTGATCACGACGATCGCCGGCGCGGTGCTGACGGTGCTGATCTTCGCCGTGCGGTCGTGGACGGCCACGCTGCTGGTGGCGATCCTCGCGATCGCGAGCCTCGTGCCGATGGGCACCCAGGGACACTCCGGCGATCTGTCGAGCCACAACATCGCCATCGCCTCGCTGGTGCTCCACATCGTCGCCGCCTCGGTCTGGCTCGGTGGTCTGCTGCTGATGGTCGTCGTGCGACCGCAGCTGAGCCGGCCCGAGGTCGCCGGTGCGATGATGCGGTACTCCTCGATCGCGCTCGTGGCGTTCGTGGTCGTCGCGATCAGCGGCACGGTGCGCGCGGCGGTGAGCGTCGTGAGCTGGGAGAACCTGTTCAGCGCCTACGGCGGCATCCTGCTCGTGAAGGTCGTGGCACTGATCGCACTCGGCTGCCTCGGCGCGTGGTACCGCACCCGCCTCATCCGGAGGATGGCGACGAAGGATGCCGCGTCCCGTCGCTTCTGGTGGCTCGTCGTGCTCGAGCTGGCGCTCATGGGCCTCGCCAGCGGCGCCGCGGTGGCGCTGGCGCGCACGTCACCGCCGACGACGGCCGCCGAGGACGTCAGCGACCCCGCGGTCGCCCTCACGAACTCGCCGGTGCCGCCGGAGCTGACACCGCTGCGCTGGTTCACCGAGTGGAACGTCGATCTGCTGTGGGCGTTCGTCATCGGCTTCGGGCTGTTCTTCTACCTCGCCGGCGTGTGGCGGCTGCGGCGCCGAGGCGACGCCTGGCCGGTGTACCGCACGGTGCTGTGGGTGCTGGGCATGCTCCTGCTGCTCTGGGTCACCTGCGGACCGGTCAACGCCTACGCCGACTACCTGTTCAGCGTGCACATGCTCGGGCACATGCTGCTGACGATGGGGATCCCGCTGCTGCTGGTGCCGGCGGCGCCGGTCACGCTGGCGCTGCGCGCGATCCGCAAGCGCGACGACGGCTCGCGCGGCGGCCGGGAGTGGATCCTGTGGGCGGTGCACTCGCCGTTCGCGAAGGTCGTCACCCATCCGCTGTTCGCGGCGGCGATGTTCGTGGGATCGCTGTGGCTGTTCTACTACTCGGACCTGTTCAGGTGGTCGCTGTACGACCACCTGGGGCACGAGTGGATGACCGTGCACTTCCTCGTCACGGGCTACCTGTTCGTGCTGTCGCTGATCGGGATCGATCCGGTGCCGTTCCGGTTCCCGTATCCGATCCGGCTCATGACGCTGGTCGCGGTCATCGCGATGCACGCGTTCTTCGGCATCGCGATCATGATGCAGACCGGCCTGTTCGTCGCCGAGTGGTACGGCTCGATGGGCCGCACCTGGGGGGCCACGCCGCTGGAGGACCAGTATGTCGGCGGCGGCCTCGCCTGGGCGATCGGCGAGATCCCGAGCCTCATCCTGGGCATCACCGTGGCGATCCAGTGGAGCCGCGACGACGAGCGGGTGCAGCGCCGTCGCGACCGGCACGCCGACCGCACCGGCGACGCGGAGCTCGAGGCCTACAACGCGCGGCTGGCCAAGCTCGCGCAGGACGACGTGGCGCGGGGCCGCTGACGCCGGCATCCCTCAGATGTCGCTCGTGCCGCCGATCAGGATCGAGGCCGCGCCGTCGACGGCGATCGAGATCGTGCCGTCGACGGTGAACGGCACGTCCTGGGACACCTGGCTGAACACGCCGTTGCGGAGGGAGACGACGCCCACGTCGATGTGCGCGACCGCGGCGGTGTCGACGATGCGCAGGCCGCCGCCGTCGGGGACGAGGGTGATCTGCGGCTGCTGCACGATGGACCACTGCGGCAGGTCCTGCACCCGGTTCTCGATCACGAACCCGAACGGGCAACCGGTCGGCAGCAGCACCTGCTGGGTCGCGCAGTCGGTGAGGAACTCCTCGACCCGCTGCTGCACGAGCGCGGTGAACTCCGCGGTGGCCTGTGCCTCGATCGCGACCGGGGTGCTCGTGCGCGGCGCGTCGACCAGCACGACCGTCCCCTCGGTCGCCGAGATCGACGTGTCCACGCCGACCGCGTAGACGCCGGGCGCGAAGACGAGCAGCGGCACGGACGCGGCCGGGTCGGCATCCGCGCCGTCCGTCGAGACCTGCCGCTTGTCCACCTGGAAGCCGTTGACGTCGAAGGCCATCGACCCGGCGACCGTCACGTCGATCACCGCGAGCGGGCTCTGCGCGAAACGCCATGTCGGGGCGATGCCGGTGATGCCGTCGCGGGCGACGGCGAAGCTCATGGTGCCGGGCTGGTCGCCCGCGGTGAACGAGACCGTCACGATCGTGTCCGCTCCGGAGGGCTCCTCGCCGGTCACGCGCAGGTCGTCGAGCGATCCGAGCGCCGCCTGACGCAGCATCGCGTCGGATGCCGTGGCCGGCAGCCCCGCCGCCGCCAGCTCGTCCGCGTCGAGGGCGACACCGGGCAGCGCCAGCGCGTCCGCGGCGTCGCCGTGCGCCAGCAGCGTCAGGTAGCGCATCACGAACGCGGCCGGGCTGTAGAAGCTGCGGTAGACCGTCACGCCGCCGGCGGCGAGAGCCGCGATCAGCAGCACGCCGATCAGCGCCAGTGCGACGAGATCGCGTCGCAGACGCGCGTCCTCGCCCTGTTGCCCACCCACCCCGCCAGTCTAGGAAGCCGCCGCCCTAGCATGGAGCGGATGGACGTGATCGGGTTGTCGGCGGAGCAGGAGGCCCTGTTCCGGCTGATCGAGGACACCCGCGAGCATGTGTTCGTCACCGGCCGTGCGGGCACCGGCAAGTCGACCCTGCTGCAGTATCTGGCATGGAACACGCAGAAGCAGATCGCGGTGTGCGCGCCCACCGGGGTCGCGGCCCTGAACGTGGAGGGCCAGACCATCCACTCGTTGTTCCGGCTGCCGATCGGGCTGATCGCGGGCACCGAGCTCGAGCAGAACGACGCCACGCGCAAGCTGCTGAACGCGATCGACACGCTCGTGATCGACGAGGTGTCGATGGTCTCCGCCGACCTCATGGACGGCATGGACCGGGCGCTGCGGCAGGCCCGCGGCAAGCGGGCGGAGCCGTTCGGCGGTGTCCAGGTCGTGATGTTCGGGGACCCGTATCAGCTCGCGCCGGTGCCGCCGCGCGGTGACGAGGCCCGGTACATGCGCGACCACTACCGCTCGTCGTGGTTCTTCGACGCGCACGTATGGGCGGGGGAGGCCACCGGCGACGGCCTCATCGACCTGGGCCGGCACGGCGCGGAGCTGCGCATCGCGGAGCTGCGCCAGATCCACCGGCAGTCCGACGACGGCTTCAAGGCCCTGCTGAACGCGGTGCGGCACGGTCAGGTGACCGCCGACATGGCGAAGATCCTCAACGACACCGGTGCGCGGCGTCCGCCCGAGCCCGAGCCGGGCGAGACGCCGATCATCACCCTGGCGACCCGCAACGACGCGGTGAGCGCCATCAACCGCCGCCACCTGGACGCCCTGTCGGGGAAGTCGCAGACCGCGGTGGCCGAGATCAACGGCGACTTCGGGCGCGGGGAGGCGGCGTTCCCGGCCGACCGCGAGCTGCAGCTGAAGGTGGGCGCCCAGGTGATGTTCCTCCGCAACGACGTGCAGCCCTACGGCGAGGGGCCGCGCTGGGTGAACGGCACGATCGGCGTCGTGACCCGGATCGCCGGCGGCACCGTGCGCGTCGAGGTCGACGGGGTCGCGCATGACGTGGAGCCGGCGGTGTGGGAGAGGTTCCGCTACGCGTACGATCCCGCGACCCGCGCGATCAGCCGTGACATCGTGGCGGAGTTCACGCAGTTCCCGCTGCGGCTGGCGTGGGCGGTGACGATCCACAAGTCGCAGGGCAAGACCTACGACCGGGCGGTCATCGATCTCGGCAGCGGCGCGTTCGCCGCCGGCCAGGCCTATGTCGCGCTCTCGCGGCTGACCGCGCTCGAGGGTCTCTACCTGACCCGTCCGCTACGGCCGTCCGACGTGCGGGTGGATGCCGACGTGCAGCGGTTCATGCGGGGCACCCGCCCCGCCCCCCCGCACGATGTTGACTTGCCCTATATGCACGCGAAACCGGGGTCGTAGCGTGCATGTAGGGCAAGTCAACGGGGGTGGGGGTGGCGGGACGGGGGTAGGGCGCCGCCTCAGGCCGCCGAGGCCTCGGCCTTCGCCCGTGCCAGGTCCTCGAACAGCTCGGTGTTGAAGCGGTAGGCGAGGAGCACCTCGTCGATCACGCGCTCCTTCTCGGCCTCGTCCCAGGGCGCTGCGTCCAGCTGTTCGCGGTAGACCTCCTTGAACGCCTTCGGGTCGGCGATGTCGGCGAACAGGTAGAACCCGATGCCGTTCGTGTCGAAGCCGAACTGGCGGGCCATCAGCCTGCCGATGAACTGGCCGCCCGACAGGTCGCCGAGGTAGCGGGTGTAGTGGTGGGCGATGAACCCCCCCGACCAGGTGGCGCCGACCTGGTCGATGCGCTCCACGTAGCGCTGCGTGGTCGGCAGCGGCGTGATGCGCTCGCGCCAGTCGGGCCCGATGAGGAACTCGAGATCGGCCTCGAGGGCGGGCAGGCGCGTCAGGCGGTCGGTGATGAACACGGACGCCACCGGGTCGGCCTTCATGCGCTCGGCCGCCGCCTCCAGCGCCGCGTAGATGAACCAGTGCTGGGCGACGAGGGCCACGTAGTCCTCGCGGGTGCCGTCGCCCTTGATCAGATCGGACATGAATCCGGCGCCTTCGCTGCCGGAGTGCGCGCCTGCGGAACGCTCGCGCAGAGCGGTGGAGAACGGGATCGGGTCGGTCATGCCGACCACTATACCTTCAGGTAAGCAGAACCTAAATACGAATCGTCTCAGACGATCATGAGTGCGGCCTGGGCTCGACGCCCAGGCGGGCGCAGGCGGCGTCGTAGAGCGCCACGATCTCGCGGCGCACCTCGCGGCGCTCCGTGATCGCCCCGCCCGGCCACGGCACCCGCAGCGGTGCCTCGCCGCCGTCGGCGAGTGCGACGACCCAGTCGCCGCCGTCGCCGTCGAAGCCCACCATCCGTGCCGCGATCGGATCGGGAACCGTGCCGAACGCGCGGGCGATGAGCAGGTTGTCACCGGTGTGATCGGCGTTCATGTGCCGGAGGACCCCCGTGAGAGCCTCTTCGTCGAAGGTGTGTGCCATGGATCCCAGGTTAGGGGCGGCCGTCGTGACGGCGCTGTGACCTGCGTGTGTTTGAATGCTGGAGCACGACGAGCCGGGGGTGACCATGCCGATACGCTCCGCGGTGCGCCGCAGGATCGCGGCGGTGACCGGCGCGGTGATGATCACGGCTGTGATGACGGCCTGCTCCGGCCACGCGCATGTCGACATCGACCTGCCCACGCAGGTGGACGCCGCGTTCGCCGACGACACGCAGTCCCAGCTGGAGGCGGCGGTCCAGTTCGCGATGGCGGCCACCGGTTCCACCGGCGCGATCGTCGGGGTCTGGGCGCCCTGGAGCGGCGAGTGGGTCGGCGCGGTGGGCGACGCATCCGTCGATGACACGTTCCGCGCCGCGACGGTCACCCGCGCGATGATCTGCGACGTGCTGTACGAGACCGTCGACGCCGGCACGGTGTCGCTGGGCGACCCCGTGGTGGACTACGTCGGCAGCGTCGCCGGCCTGTCCGCGGATGTCACGCTCGGCGACCTGTGCGATGGCACGAGCGGGCTGGGCTCGTATCGCGCGAGTCTGCTCGGCGCGTTCCTGAACACGCCCGCCCGCGTGTGGAACCCGAACGAGCTCGTCGCCTACGGCATCGGCGCGATGGACGCGTCCCTCACCGGCACGACGTGGCGCGACTCCGACGCCGGCTACGTCCTGCTGGGACTCGCGCTGCAGAAGGCGACCGGCAAATCGCCGGCCGACCTGCTCGAGGACGACGTCTTCGAGCCGCTGGGGCTCGACGACACCTCCCTGCCCGGTGACGCGGCGGCGGCCGCGGGAGACCCGGTGCTGACCGGCACCGTCGCGCAGACGGGCGCCGACGGCGCCCTGCAGTGCGATGCGCCGACGGATCTCACCGTGCTCTCGGCGAGCATGGGCTCGACCGACTCCGGGGTGGTCTCGACGATCGAGGACCTGGCCACCTACACCCGGGCCCTCGCGACGGGCGCCCTCGTCTCCGACGACTCCGGGCGTTTCGACGAGCCGCTGAGCGTCGGGTCGGACCAGCCGTCGTGGTTCACCTCGGCCGGGGGCGCCTACCAGGCGGGCTCCCTCATCGGCCAGTACGGGTCGATCCCGGGATACATGACCGCGTCGTTCACCGACCCCGACACCGGTCTGACGGTCGCGGTCGTGCTCAACGACTCCGCGGCATCCGACAGGATCGCCGCCTACCTCGCGTGGGAGCTGGCCGCCATCGCCTCCAAGGCGCCCGCCGCGAGCGGCCAGACGGCCCCGGATGCCGGGCTGCCCTGGACCGCGCAGCAGCAGCACGACAGCATCGCCGCGCTGGCGATCTGCCCCACCTCCTGACCGGCTGTCGTACGGGACCGGGACTCAGCCGGCGAGGATCACCTCGACCAGGTGCTCCGCGACCGGTGCGTCGAGAGCGAGCACGACCCGGGTGCGGACGCCGTCGTGATCGCGCGGCCCGAGCCGCTGGCCCCGCAGGTCGGCGATCGTCTGCCCGCGACCCGGGCCGGTGCCGGTGTCGACGACGACCGGCACCCGCGGCGCACGCGTCGGCGTGAAGGCTCCCGCCGCGAGCACGGCGGCCAGCGGGTCGTGCAGTGCGCTCATGCGCTGGCCGTACAGCGGCAGGTAGAAGTCGAAGTAGTGGTCGAGGATGCTGCCGAGCGCGCGCACGAACGGTCGCTCGTCGGCCAGCAGCATCCGCCGCTGCTCCTCGCTCAGCGTGTGCTCGAGGGTGACGTCCAGCGGTGCCAGCGTGACGTCCCAGTCGGCCGCCAGCAGGGCCGCCGCGGCCTGCGGGTCGTTGTACACGTTCGCCTCGGCGACCGCGCTGATGTTGCCGGGGACGAGCGCCGCGCCGCCCATGACGGTGACCGCGGCGACCCGGTCGGGCAGCGACGGATCCGCGGCGAGGGCGTGGGCGAGGTTGGTCAGCGGCCCGATCGCCAGCACGTGCAGGCGTCCCGCGTAGGTGTGCGAGAGGTCGACGAGCAGCTGCGCGGCGGTGCGCGGGTCGGGCTCGGCGTCCGCCCGCGGCAGCACGACGCCCCCGATCCCGTTGTCGCCGTGCACGTGCGGCGCGCCGCCGTCGTAGGGATGGTCGAGGTGGTCGTGGGCGCCGACGGCGACCGGGATGCCGTCGCGCCCCGCCAGCGCGAGCAGGTCGAGCGTGTTGCGCGCGGCCTGCGCCGCGGCCGTGTTGCCGCTGACGGTGCCGACGCCGACGAGCTCGACGGCGGGCGAGGCGAGCAGGTACGCGAGGGCGAGGCTGTCGTCGACCCCGGTGTCGCAGTCGAGGTAGACGGGGATACGGTCGGGCATCCCTCTGTTGTATCCGGCTCGTGTTGCGCGCAGATCACGAGCGCCCCGCGTCGGAGCCGGGCGCCGGTGCCGGCCGGCACGCCCGACCGCGCAGAATGGGACGGTGACAGTCACCCCGGGCCCGCTGTGCGTGGTGGGAAGCATCAACGTCGACGTGACGGCATCCGTGCCCCGGCTGCCGGGCGCCGGCGAGACGGTGCTCGGCGGGTCGCTCCGCCGGGATGCCGGAGGCAAGGGCGCGAACCAGGCCGTCGCCGCCGCGCGGCTCGGCGCGAGGGTGCGCATGGTCGGGGCGGTCGGCGACGACGAGGACGGTCGCCGCATGCTGGCGGGCCTGCGGGACGCGGGCGTCGACACCGGCGGCGTCTGGCTCGGGGAGTCGCCGACCGGCACCGCGCTGATCACGGTGGATGCCGACGGCGAGAACCAGATCGTCGTATGTCCGGGCGCGAACGCCGACGTCGCCGTCGACGGGGAGCGGTTCGATCCGGCCGAGGCGGTGCTGACGCAGCTCGAGATCCCGTTGCCGACCGTCACGGCGCTCGCCGCGGCGGTGCCCGGCTTCCTCGCGGTCAACGCCGCACCGGCGCAGGCCCTGCCCGCGGCGGTGATCGCCCGCGCCGATCTCGTCGTCGTCAACGAGACCGAGTACGCGCTGCTGCCCGAGCTGGCCGCCGCGCGTCGCGTCGCGGTGACCTACGGCGCGGCGGGGGCGGCCCTGTTCGAGCGCGGGGTCGAGGTCGCACGGGCCACGGCGCCGCGGGTGCGGGCGGTCAGCAGCGTGGGCGCGGGCGACGCGTTCTGCGCCGCGATCACGCTCGCGCTGCATGCCGGGTGGCCGCCCG
>NZ_JASGEL010000037.1:0-12746 GCF_047606385.1 Microbacterium sp. | reverse complement strand
CTCGTGCTGGCCGCGGCGCCCGCCCATGCTGCCGAGACCGCACCCGCCTCGCTGCCGGCCGCGCCGCGCACGGCCGAGACGCCGCCCGCGACATACACCGTCGTCGCCGGCGACACCGTCAGCGACATCGCCGCGCGATTCGGCCTGCGCACGCAGGACGTTCTCACGGCCAACGGGCTGGGCTGGTCCTCGATCATCCAGCCCGGGCAGGTGCTGGCGCTCACCGCGACCGACACGGTGGCGCAGGCGGCCACGGCCGTGTCGGCCGCCTCGGTCACCGCCAGCCACACGGTCGTCGCCGGCGACACCGTCAGCGCGATCGCTGCGGCCGGCGGCACCACGGTCGCCGCGGTGCTGGCCGCCAACGGGCTGAGCTGGGACTCCATCATCTACCCGGGGCAGGTGCTGGCAGTGCCCACGTCCGATGGGACCGCGGCGCTCGGGCTGGACGCCGAGCAGATCGCCAACGCGCGGATCATCATCGCGGTGGGACGAGAGCTGGGCGTGCCCGACCGCGGCATCCAGATCGCGCTCGGGACCGCGATGCAGGAGTCGTGGCTGCGCAACCTGGGCTGGGGCGACCGCGACTCGCTGGGGCTGTTCCAGCAGCGGCCGTCCGCCGGGTGGGGCACGGCCGAGCAGGTCACCGATCCGGAGCGGGCCGCGCGGGCGTTCTACGGCGGACCCTCCGACCCCAACGGCACCCTGACGCGCGGACTGCTCGACGTTCCGGGGTGGGAGACGATGTCGTTCGCCGACGCCGCGCAGGCCGTGCAGGTCTCCGCCTACCCCGATCGCTACGCGCAGTGGGAGGGCCCGGCATCCACCTGGCTGTCGGTGCTGGGCTGAACCGGGCGGGCGAGCCGTTCCGCGGGCTCACGGGCAGCGCTCCGTAGACTCTGAGCGTGAACACGAGCCAGCGCGCGGATCCGCTGATCGGCCGCCTGGTCGACGGGCGCTACCGTGTGCGCGCCCGGATCGCGCGCGGCGGCATGGCCACCGTGTACGTCGCCACCGACCTGCGTCTCGAGCGCCGGGTCGCCCTCAAGGTCATGCACGGGCACCTCAGCGACGACACCGTGTTCCAGAGCCGGTTCATCCAGGAGGCCCGTGCGGCGGCGCGCCTGGCCGACCCGCACGTGGTGAACGTGTTCGACCAGGGCCAGGACGACGACATGGCGTATCTCGTCATGGAGTACCTGCCGGGCATCACGCTGCGCGAGCTGATGCGCGAGCAGCGGCGGCTCAGCGTCCCGCAGACGATCACGATCATGGATGCGATCCTGTCCGGTCTCGCGGCCGCCCACCGCGCCGGCATCGTGCATCGCGACGTGAAGCCGGAGAACGTGCTGCTGGCCGAGGACGGACGCATCAAGATCGGCGACTTCGGCCTGGCCCGCGCGACGACCGCGAACACCGCCAGCGGCCAGATGCTGCTCGGCACCATCGCGTATCTGGCGCCCGAGCTCGTCACCCGTGGCAGCGCGGACGCGCGCAGCGACATCTACGCCCTCGGGATCATGCTCTACGAGATGCTCACCGGCGAGCAGCCGTACAAGGGCGAGCAGCCGATGCAGATCGCCTACCAGCACGCCACGGACTCGGTGCCGCGGCCGAGCGCGAAGAACCCGGGGGTGCCGGAGCAGCTCGACGAGCTCGTGCTGTGGGCGACCGAGCGCAGCCCCGACGGCCGTCCGGTGGACGCCGACGCGATGCTGACGCGGCTGCGGGAGATCGAGGCCGAGCTCGGCATCGCCCCCCAGGTGGCGCGCACCGTCGCCGTCGGCACCGCGGTGCTGGACGACGTGCTCGACTCGGGCGAGCTCACCAAGGCGCTGCCCACGCCGATGACCGCGGCCCTGGGCACGGTCCCGCCCGCCGACAACGCCACGCGGCTGCGCCGCGGCGCGCGCCGCCGTGCGGCCAAGGGCGGCTGGCTGATCACGATCGTGCTGCTGCTCGCGCTGCTCGCCGGCGGCACCGGGTGGTGGTTCGGCTCCGGTCCCGGCTCGCTCATCGGCATCCCGTCGGTCGCCGGCCTCTCCTTCGACGACGCGGCGGCCGCGATCACCGCCGCCGGCCTGACACCCGAGTACGGCGAGGAATACAGCGTCGAGGTGGCCACCGGGCTGGTGATCCGCACCGAGCCCGGCGACGGCGAGCGGGTGGACAAGGCCGCGACGGTGCGGGTCGTGGTCTCGCTCGGCCCGGCGCCGCACGACATCGCCGCGCTGAGCGGCATGACCCTCGCGCAGGCCACGGCGGCGCTGCAGGCGGCGTCGGTCACGGTCGGCGATCCGCAGTACGAGTTCACGACCGCCGACTCCGGCACGGTCACCGCGGCGTCGGTCACCCCGCAGGGCACTTCGACGCCGGTCGACTGCACGGGCGGATGCACCGTGCACGAGGGAGACTCCGCCACGCTCACCGTGTCCAAGGGTGCGCTGCCGGACGTGACCGGCATGAGCGTGGCGGACGCGACCACGACGCTGACGGGCGCCGGCGTGCTGGTCACCTCGACTCAGGAGTACAGCGACACGGTCGACTCCGGCGACGTCATCGGCATCGCCGCTCGCGACGGCGGAGGCAACTGGCGCCCCGGCGACACGGTGACGCTCCGCGTCTCGAAGGGGCCCGAGCTGTTCGACGTGCCCGATGTGACGGGCAAGACGCTCACGGAGGCGAAGCAGATCCTGAGCGCCGCCGGATTCACCGCGAAGTATGCCTCCTACTGGGATGTCGCTCCGGACGTCGCGAAAGTCGTTTCGCAGGATCCGACCGGCACCGAGCAGGCGCGCAAGGGCGCCTCGGTCAGCCTCGTCCTCAGCCTCACGGGATGAGCAGTCCCCGCGGATCGGCGGGATCGCCCATGCAGGAGAAATCCGCTGAACAGGACGATCTGAGCGCAAAACGTCCTGCTCAGCCGATTTGTCCTGCGCACGCGGGTCGTGTCAGCGGCGCTCGAGCTCCTCGGCCACCAGGAACGCGAGCTCGAGGCTCTGCATGTGGTTCAGACGCGGGTCGCACAGGCTCTCGTACCGGGTCGCGAGGGTGTCCTCGTCGATCTGCTCCGAACCGCCCAGGCACTCCGTGACGTCGTCGCCGGTGAGCTCGACGTGGATGCCGCCGGGGTGCGTCCCGACAGCGCGATGCGCCTCGAAGAAGCCCCGCACCTCGTCGACCACGTCGTCGAAGCGACGCGTCTTGTACCCGTTCTGCGATGTGATGCCGTTGCCGTGCATCGGGTCGGTGACCCACAGCGGCTGCGCGCCGGCGTCCTTGACCGCCTGCAGCAGCGGCGGCAGCGCGTCGCGGATCCTCCCGGCGCCCATGCGCGTGATGAACGTGAGCCGACCGGGCTCGCGCTCCGGGTCGAGCGTGTCGATCAGCGCCAGCGCCGTCTCCGGCGTCGTCGTCGGCCCCAGCTTGACCCCGATGGGGTTGCGGATCTTCGAGAAGTAGTCGACGTGCGCGCCGTCCAGGTCACGCGTGCGCTCGCCGATCCACAGGAAGTGGGCGGACGTGTTGTACGGCGTGTTCGTGCGGGAGTCGATGCGGGTCATCGGCCGCTCGTAGTCCATGAGCAGGCCCTCGTGGCCGGTGTAGAACTCCACGCGCTTGAGCTCGTCGAAGTCGGCGCCGGCGGCGGCCATGAACTTCACAGCGCGGTCGATCTCGGCGGCCATCCCCTCGTAGCGCTGGTTGGCGGGGTTCGCGGCGAAGCCCTTGTTCCAGCTGTGCACCTCGCGCAGATCGGCGAAGCCGCCCTGCGTGAACGCCCGGATGAGGTTCAGGGTGGATGCGGAGGTGTGGTACGCCTTCAGCATCCGCGTCGGGTCGGCCCCGCGCGAGCCCTCGGTGAAGTCGTAGCCGTTGACGATGTCGCCCCGGTAGGCGGGGAGCGTGACATCGCCGCGGGTCTCGGTGTCGCTCGAGCGCGGCTTGGCGAACTGGCCCGCCATGCGCCCCATCTTCACGATCGGCATCGACGCGCCGTACGTCAGCACGACGGCCATCTGCAGCAGCGTCTTGATGCGGTTGCGGATCTGCTCGGCGGTGGCGCCGGCGAACGTCTCGGCGCAGTCGCCCCCCTGCAGCAGGAACGCGCGACCGGATGCGGCCACGCCCAGGCGGGTGCGGAGGTTGTCGACCTCGCCGGCGAACACCAACGGGGGCTGCGCCGCGAGCTCGGCGGATACGGCAGCCACGGCGTCGGGATCGGACCACTGCGGCTGCTGCTTGATCGGGAGGGTGCGCCAGTGGTCGAGCGCGTCAAGCTGCTGAAGCATCGGATCAGTCTATCGGGGCGGAGGCGGGCGCCGGTGCGGTCAACCGCTCCTTCACGGTCGTCGCATACACGTCGTCGTAGCGTTGCGCGCCGAGGCGTTGCAGCGCGACCATGATCTCGTCGGTGACCGAACGCAGCACGTACCGGTCCGACTCGAACCCGGCGAAGCGGGAGAAGTCCAGCGGCTCGCCGATGATCATCCCCACCCGTCCGATGCGGGGGATGGCGCGCCCGATCGGCATGATCTGCTCGGTGTCGACCATCACGACCGGGATGACGGGCACCTTCGCCTCCAGCGCCATGCGGGCGATGCCGGTGCGCCCCCGGTACAGGCGGCCGTCCGGGCTCCGGGTGCCCTCCGGATAGATGCCGAGCAGGTCGCCGCGGCCCAGCACCTGGAGCCCGGTGTTCAGCGACGCCTCGGACGCCTGACCGCCGGAGCGGTCGATCGGGATCTGACCGGTCGCCTTCATGAACACCCGGGTGGCCCAGCCCTTCAGCCCACGGCCGGTGAAGTAGTCGCTCTTGGCGAGGAAGGTCATGGGCCGGTCGATCATCAGCGGCAGGAACACGGAGTCCGACACCGACAGATGGTTGCTCGCGAGGATGGCGGCGCCGCTGGCCGGCACATTGCGGCGGCCCACGATCCACGGCCGGAACACGGCCTTGAGGATCGGGCCGATCACGACGTACTTCATCAGCCAGTAGAACACCGGCTCATCCTCTCAGCTCGCGAGGGTGCGACGCGCGAGATCCGCCGCGCCGATGACGCCGGCATCGTTCGTGAGCCGGGCGACGGCGAAGTCGGCGACGGGCCGCGAGCCGTAGGCGGGCATGGCGGCGGCGAAGGCCTCGCGCATCGGCGCGAGCAGGACCTCCCCCAGCTGCGAGACGCCGCCGCCGATGACGAACCGCTCCGGGTCGAGCACCGCGGCGAGGCTGCCGCACGCCGTGCCCACCGCGACCGCGACGCGACGCAGCGCCTCGAGCGCCCCCGCGTCGCCGGCTGTCACCAGCCGCGAGATCTCCTGCCCCGGCACCACGCCGTCGTTGCGCTGCTGCACGGCGCGCAGCGCCGCGCCGATGCCGAAGGCGGCGTCCCGCGCGATCTCCTCGGCCTCGTGCTGCAGCGCCCGGCCCGACCCGTAGACCTCGAGGCAGCCGCGCTGGCCGCAGCCACAGGTACGACCCTCCGGCACCAGCCGGATGTGCCCCAGCTCGGCGGCGATGCCGTGCCCGCCTCGCAGCAGCTGCCCGTCGATGACGATCGCGCCCCCGACGCCGGTGCCGAGCGTGAGCATGACGACGTCGCCGAGCCCCTCGCCGGCGCCGAAGCGGTACTCGGCCCAGCCCGCGGCGTTCGCGTCGTTCTCCACGACGACCGGGACGCCGGTGAGGCTCTGCAGGTGATCGCGCAGCGGCTCGTCGCGCCAGGCGATGTTGGGCGCGAAGTACACGGTCGACCGGTCGCGGTCGATGAAGCCGGCCGCGGCGACGCCCGCGACGGCCTCCTCGCCCTCCGCGAGCTCGGTGATCATGTCGGCCACCACGTTCTGGATGCCGCTGACGGCGCCGGGCGTCGCGACGCGCACCTGGCGCTCGATGGCGCCGTCGGCATCCACGACCGCTCCTGCGATCTTCGTCCCGCCGATGTCGATGCCCACTGCGCGCACGATGCGTCCCTTCCGTCACGGCCTCGATCAGCGTAATGCGCATGGTGCGAAGCGCGCCCGGGGTGAGACTCAGTTCCACGCACGACTAGACTCGCGTCTCAATGACCGCCGGTACCGAAGGAGTTGCCCCGTCATGAGCACAGTCGAGTTCGACGTCCCCGCGATCGTCCCTGCCGCACCGCAGGACAACATCACCGACCTGCTCGAGCAGCGGGTCGCCGACACGCCCGACCGGGCGCTGTTCGCCGTCCCCGACGGGGACGGCTGGCGCGAGATCACCGCCGCCGAGTTCCGCGCCCAGGTCGTCGAGCTGGCCAAGGGGTTCGTGGCCGCGGGCGTCCAGCCCGGCCAGAAGATCGGGTTCCTCGCCCGCACGACCTACGCGTGGACGCTCGTCGACTTCGCGCTGTTCTACGCGGGCGCGGTCATGGTCCCGATCTACGAGACCAGCTCGGCGAGCCAGATCGAGTGGATCCTGTCCGACTCCGGCGCGGTCGCGTGCCTCGTCGAGAGCGCCGAGCACGCGGCTCGCCTGGCCGAGGTGCGGGCGAACCTGCCGCTGGTCGCGGAGAGCTGGCAGATGGATGCCGGCGACCTCGACCGGATCGTGGCCGGCGGCGCCGGCGTGACCGACGACGAGATCGAGCGACGCCGCGCCATCGCGGTCGGTGACGACATCGCGACGCTCATCTACACGTCCGGCTCGACCGGCCGGCCGAAGGGCTGCGTGCTCACGCACAGCAACTTCGTCGAGCTCTCGCGCAACTCGGCCAAGGCGCTCCACGAGGTGGTCGAGGTCCCCGGCGCCTCCACCCTCCTGTTCATCACCACCGCCCATGTGTTCGCACGTTTCATCTCGGTGCTGGCGATCCACGCGGGGGTCAAGACGGGGCACCAGCCCGACACGAAGAATCTGCTGCCGGCGCTCGGCTCGTTCCAGCCGACGTTCCTGCTGGCCGTGCCCCGCGTGTTCGAGAAGGTCTACAACTCGGCGGAGCAGAAGGCCGAGGCAGGCGGGAAGGGCAAGATCTTCCGTGCCGCGGTGGCGGCGGCGGTCGAGCACTCCCGCCGGCTGCAGGACGGCGAGCGCATCCCGCTGGGGCTGAGGATCCGCTTCGCCCTGTTCGACCGGTTCGTGTACGGCAAGCTGCGCGAGGCCATGGGCGGCCGTGTGCAGTACGCCGTGTCGGGTTCGGCGCCGCTCGGCCCGCGCCTGGGCCACTTCTTCCACAGCCTCGGCGTGACGATCCTCGAGGGATACGGCCTCACCGAGACGACGGCGCCCGCGACGGTCAACCTCGCGAAGAAGTCGAAGATCGGCACGGTCGGCCCCGTGCTCCCGGGTGTGGGGGTGCGCATCGCCGAGGACGGCGAGGTCGAGGTGCGCGGCATCGACGTGTTCAAGGAGTACTGGCGCAACCCCGAGGCCACGGCGGCCGCGTTCGATGGCGACTGGTTCCGCACCGGCGACCTCGGCTCGTTCGACGCCGACGGGTTCCTGACGATCACCGGCCGCAAGAAGGAGATCATCGTCACCGCCGGCGGCAAGAACGTCTCCCCCGCCGCCCTGGAGGACCCGATCCGGGCCAACCCGATCGTCGGGCAGGTCGTCGTGGTGGGCGACCAGAAGCCGTTCATCTCGGCGCTGGTCACGCTCGACGCGGAGATGCTGCCGACGTGGCTGGCGAACAACGGGCTCGACAAGGACATGTCGCTGGCCGACGCCGCGCACGCCGATGCGGTGCGCGCCGAGGTGCAGCGCGCCATCGACAAGGCCAACGAGGGCGTCTCCCGTGCCGAGTCGATCCGCAAGTTCACGATCCTGCCGGTCGAGTGGACCGAGGCCAGCGGCCATCTCACCCCGAAGCTCTCGATCAAGCGCAACGTGATCATGAGCGACTTCGCCGACGATGTCGAGGAGCTCTACCGGGTGCCGGAGAACACCACGAACATCTCGCTGCCGTAGCCACGAGATCCCGGCGCACTAGTGGTCGAGGAGCTCGCGTGCGCGGTCCAGTTCGGCGTCGAGCAGATCGTCGGCATCCTCGATCCGTTCGGCGAGCGCGAGAGCTTCCGTGAGCGCCATCCGCGCGTGCTGTTCATCGTGAGGGCTCAGGAGGTCTCCGAGCACGACAAGCGCTCGCACCCGCAGGACGCCGCCGGGCGTCGTGTCGAGCAGGCTCCGCAGGGTCGCCTCGGCTGCTGCGACATCACCGCGGTCAGCCTGCATGACCGCCTTCCGAAACGCCATCTCTCCGGCCATGCCGTCAGCCTACGGCGGTGGTCCGGCGTCTGGGTTGCTTCAGCGCGGGCGCGGTGAGCACGGCGACGATGGCGGCGGCGATGACGGCGACGAACGCCGCCGGGATCCCGTAGATCGCGAGCAACGCGAACGGGCGGCCGGGGTCGACGCGCGATGTCGGACTCTGGAACGCGCCGAGGACGGACGGCAGGCCGATGATCAGCCAGGGGGATGCGGCACCCACCGCCGCGCCGAGGGTCGCGAGGGCGACGCGTCCGGCCGCCGGCCACGCGGTGCGGGTTCCCCACACGAGGGCGGACAGCACGAACCCGGCGACGGCGAGCAACGCGTTCGCGAGACCGGCGATGACACCGAGCAACACGAAGACGACCAGCATCCCCACCCCATCCTCGCCGTCGTCTTCGGGGAGGAGGAAGTAGAGGCTGAGGCAGGCGAGCGCTCCCACGATGGCTCCGGCGCCGATGAGCTCGACGACGACGAGCCAGAGCCGCTCCCAGAAGACGGATCGCCAGGGGGCGAGGTCTGCTCGGCTATGCGTCATGGCGGAGCAGGCTTCCCACGCCGGCCGCTCGGTCGCCGCGTGCCCCGAGGGTGCTGCCGCCGCTGACGTCGACGGTGGTGCCGGTGGTGCGGTTCGCGTCGTCGGAGATGAGGAACGCGACCGCGTGTGCGACGGTCTCGGGAGTGGCGACGTCGCCGAGCACGGAGAAGCTCGACATGTACCGGCGCACCTCGGGGTCGCGGAACGCGGGGTGTCCGTTGTCGGTGAAGCCGGGGATGACGGTGTTCACCCGCAGGCCCCGCGGGGCGATCGCTTCGGCCATGTTCCGCGTCAACGACTCGACGCCGGCTTTGCTCATGGCGTAGACGATGTCGCCCGGGCTGGAGAAGTGGGTGCTGGCCGAGGAGATGTTCACGACGCTCCCGCCCGGAAGCATGCTCCGGGTCAGTCCCTGGGCCAGGAAGAACGGCGCGCGCATGTTGATGCTGACGTATTCGTCGAACTGGTCGGCCGTCGCATCGAAGAACGACGGGCCGAGCAGCTTGGCCGCGTTGTTCACGAGGGCGCGAAGGACATAGCCGTCATGCCGTTCGAGCACGTCGTTGACCGACGCGAGGACGCGGTTGACGCCGGACATGGTGGACAGGTCTGCGCTGACCAGGTGGCAGTCGGCGCCGAGGGAGCTCGCCAAGGCCTGCGCGGCGTCGTGATCGCCGCGATAGTGGGCGACGATGGCATATCCGTCTGCGTGCAGCCGGCGGCAGATGGCGGCGCCGATCCCGCCGGTCGCACCGGTCACCACGGCGACGTGCTTCTCGGTCATGTTCTCCTCCGTTGCGGGAGCGGGGTGGTGAGGCCTCCGCTGAACTCGGCGTAGACCGCACCGCCATGGGTCAGCATCCCGCCGATCTCTCGTCCGGACACGATGCGCGTGCGGAGGATCGGCGCCGGGTCCGCGTCGCAGTAGCCGAGGAACCGCAGCGACAACCGGGAGAGCCGGGCCTCCTCGTGCTCTCGCACCGAGCGTTCGATCGCGCAGACGACGCTCATCGCGGACACATGCTCGACCTCGTGGTCCGCGAGGATCGGATCAGCGTGATCCACGACCAGAGGCTCCTCACGGACGGCCCCGCGACGCATGGGCTCGACGGCCGGGGAAGCCGCGGATCGCCGGGCGCGAACCCGGGGGAACACGGCTCGAGGGATGAACGTTGCGCTCGAGCTGCCTTCCGCGCGCAGACCGCCGTTGCCCTCGACCGAGAATCGCTGCACCGCGCTGCGGACTCGCGACCGAGCGCGAGACGCCTCGGTCGCGTGAACCCGGATGCGGCCGCGAACGGTCCTGACCGGGACGGACGTCGCCGGCCAGAAGACCCGCAGCTCGATGCTGTTCACGACGAACACGTCGTCGGCCGGCACGCCCAGCTGGTAGTGCGCGTGCACGATCCCCGCCTGGCGCTGCACCTCCATGATGTCCGCGAACCGGATCTCTCCTCCGGTGGCCGGCATGCCGAACATCGCGTCGAGGGCGCCGTTCGACGCGACCTCCGCCGTCCGGAGCCACAGGCTGCGGTCATACAGCTTGTGAGCCACGCGCGGTGAGAGTCGCAGCTGCTCCGCTCCGGTGGACGGATCGTCCGAGCGAAGCTCCGCCACGTCTCTCACCGCGCGCCCCCCAACACCCATCCGCGACCGGCGACCCCAGCGACCACGCTGGACTCACGCGGTGCGGTGGGCTTTGGTCAGCGCGTCGAGGAGGAACGGCTCGACGCGCTGAATCCGACTCGGCAGCGATGCCCACGAGTCCGCGAACTCCGACAGCACCTGCTCGCCGACGAAGACCGCATTCAAGAACTCCGCCGTCGCATCCACGTCCAGGTCCGCGCTGATCGAGCCATCGTCGATGCCCTGGCCGATCAACGTCCGCGCGATGCGGACCCATTCGACATACGGATCGTGCGCCGCCGACGCCAACTCCGGAGTCGGCTGGCTCGCCAGCTTGATGCCGGCCTGCACGATGACATCGGTCGCGATCAGCTCGGCCAGCCCGCCGATGACGCCACGCAGCTTGCGGAGGCCGTCTCCCGGTCCCCCCAAGACCTGCGTGAGCACCCCGGACATCCGCTCCTGCTGCGCATTGAGCACGGCCGCCGCGATCTCGTTCTTGTTGCCGAAGTGGAAGTACAGCGATCCCTCGCTGATCCCCGACTCCTCGGAGATATCCCTCAACCTCGCCTCCGCATACGACATGCGGGCGAACACGGCCGCCGCGCCGACGAGCAACGCCTCACGGGTCGCGATCGAACGCTCCTGACGAGGCGGGTTACGAGTGGACCGTGACATCGAACGAGCTCCTCACACACTGACAAGATCCGGTACGAGCCCCGAGTCTAGAGGTTAACTCGGACCCATGCCTTATTTCCGTGTCGAAGCTCAGAACCAGTCGCTCTCCCGCACCTCGCGCATCGCGGCACGGCGCGCGTCGCCGCTCAGCCGGTGCAGGTAGAGGTGGCCGTCGAGGTGGTCGGTCTCGTGCTGCAGCATCTGCGCGAACAGGCCGTCGCCTTCCAGCACCACGTCGTTCCCGTCGAGATCGGTGCCGGCGACCTTCGCGTGCGGGTAGCGCAGCACGTCGTGCCACAGTCCCGGCACCGACAGGCAGCCCTCGCCGGTGGGCTCCGGCTCGCCTGCGACCTCGACCACGACGGGATTGAGGATGTAGCCGATGTCGCCGTCGATGTTGTAGCTGAAGGCGCGCAGGCCCACGCCGATCTGCGGAGCCGCGACCCCCGCCCGGCCGGGCAGCGCGACGCTGTCGAGCAGATCCTGCACGAGCGAGCGCACGCCCTCGTCGATCTCGCCGATCTCGGCCGATGGCGAGGTCAGCACCGGGTCGCCGAACAGACGGATCGGACGGACCGTCATCGCGCGCGCACCGGGGCGCCGAGACCCTCGACGACGACGGCCGCGAGCTCGCGCGCCGCCGCGCGGGTCGCCGGCTGCAGCTCGCGGAAGGCGATCTCGCCCCCCGTCGCGATCAGCGGATCGTACGGCAGCCGCAGCACGCTGCACACACGGGTGCGGAAATGCTCCTCGACCTCCTCGGCACGCACCAGCGGCGTCCCCGGCCGGGAGGCGTTGATCACCACGATCGCGCCCCGCACGGCATCCGCGTATCCGTTGGTCTCCAGCCAGGTCAACGTCTCGGAGGCCAGCCGCGCCTCGTCGACGCTGAGACCGGCGACGATGACGAGGGCGTCGGATGCCGCCAGCGCCGCCGTCGTGGCGGAGTGGACGATGCCGGTGCCGGTGTCGGTGAGCACGACCGAGTAGTAGTGCGCGGCGAGCTTCGCGACATCGCGGTAGTCGGCGTCGCTGAGCGCGTCGGCGACGTGCGGGTCGGCATCGCTGGCGAGCACGTCGAGCCGGGTGCGGTCGCGGGCGACGACGCCGGAGAACTCGTTGAAGCCGTCGACGGCGAGGTGCGAACGGGACAGGTCCCGCACGGTCTTGCCCGCAGCTCCGCCGATGCGATCGGCGAGGGTGCCGCGGTCCGGGTTGGCGTCGATGGCGATGACCCGGTCCTCGCGGGCGTCGGCGAGCGCCATCCCCAACAGCGTCGTCACCGTGGTCTTGCCGACACCGCCCTTGCGGGAGAGCACGGCGACGAACCGCGCCCCGCCGGGCAGGTGCGCGGCGATCCGGCCGTCGAGCGCCTTGCGCTCCCTGGCGCCCTTGCTGTCGCCGAGGTTGATCCGGCGACCGCTGAGCGTGTACACGAGGTGGGGCCACAGCCCCTCCGGATCCGGCTTCGGCAGACGGCCCGGCGCGACGAGCCGATCGCCGGTGAGCAGGTCGGCGCTCTCGCGCTCGGCCTCGCGCTCCCCCACACGCTTGGCGGCGAGGGTGACCGGGGCGGTGACGGGAGCGTGACGACGCAAGGCCGGCTGCTCGCCGGCGGCCGGGGCGGGGGGTGCCGTGGGCGCCGGCTCGGGCACCGGCGCCGGCTCACGTGTCACG
>NZ_JASGEL010000036.1:0-6222 GCF_047606385.1 Microbacterium sp. | reverse complement strand
GCGGGCTCCGCGCCGCGGGAGGGCGCGCGACCGGATGCCGTGGCCTCGCGGCGTGCCGCGCGCTCGACCTCGCGACGCACCTCGGCGAGGTCCTCCCCCAGCCGCCTCGCCAGCAGGTGCTCGTAGCGGTGCCGCAGCGGGGCGTCGCGGATGTCCGCCAGCAGCGGCGCGGTCAGCTGCAGCCCGCGCAGCCGTCCTTCGACGGTGCCGAGGTCGAGTCCGCCGAGCCGCTGGTCGATCATGAACTCGAACATGGGGGCTTTCGCCTCGATCATCGCGGCCACCGCGGCGTCCCCGCGGGCCAACCGCAGATCGCACGGGTCGAGCCCTTCGGGACCGACGGCGACGAAACTGGTCGCGTTGAGGGTGCGGGCCTCCGTGAAGGCGCGCACGGCCGCCTTCTGGCCCGCGGCGTCCGGATCGAACGTGAACACGATCTCGGCCGCCGCGTTCTCGCCCAGGATGCGGCGCAGCACGGTGATGTGCTCCGCGCCGAACGCCGTGCCACAGGTCGCGACAGCCGTGGTGACGCCGGCGAGATGGCACGCCATCACGTCGGTGTAGCCCTCGACGACGACGACCCGCGGCGGTTCGCCCCGCGCGATGTCGCGCTTGGCCAGGTCGAGCCCGTAGAGCACCTGCGCCTTCTTGTAAATCGGCGTCTCGGGCGTGTTGAGATACTTCGGCCCCTGGTCGTCGTCGTGCAGCCGGCGGGCTCCGAACCCGATGACCTGCCCGGTGACGTCCCGGATGGGCCAGATCGCACGCCCGCGGAACCGGTCGTACACGCCGCGCTGGCCCTGCGAGAGCAGGCCCGCGGTGGTCAGCTCCTCGCGCGTGAACCCCTTCGCCGTGAGCGCGTCCAGCAGCCCCGACCAGCCCTTCGGCGCGTAGCCGACGCCGAAGTGCGCCGCGGCACCGGCGTCGAAGCCGCGCTCCCCCAGGAATCGGCGCGCTGTCTCCGCCTCGGGCGTCATCAGCTGCGCGCGGTAGAACTCCGCCGCCGCGCCGTTCGCCTCGTACAGGCGGGCGCGACCGGAGGTCTCGCGCGCGACGCCCCCCTCCTCCATGTGCAGGGTCACGCCGACCCGGCCCGCGAGACGCTCGACCGCCTCCGCGAACGACAGATGGTCCATCCGCTGCAGGAAGGTGTACACGTCGCCCGACTCGCCGCAGCCGAAGCAGTGGTAGAAGCCGACCTGGGGGCGCACATGGAAGCTGGGGCTGCGCTCGTCGTGGAACGGGCAGAGGCCCTTCAGCGAGCCGACGCCGGCGGGCTTGAGCGCGATGCGCTCGCCGATGATGTCGGCGATGTTGGTGCGGGCCTTGACCTCCTCGACGTCGGCCTGCGAGATGCGTCCGGCCATCACAGCCCCTCGAGCGGCTCGGGCAGCGCGTAGGAGCCGGGGTGGATGCCCCGGCCGCCCGGCACCCAGATGCCGAGCGTCGAGAGGTCGACGTTGCCCACGAGCCGACTGTGCCAGGCGATCGCGAAGCGGTCCGTGAGACTCGCGACCTGGTCGACGATCACGCGCCGTCCGGCCTCCTCGGTGGGCGCATGGGCGAAGTCCTCGGCATGGATCGCGTCGAGGTTTCCCGGCGCCTCCCAGAGCGCGGTCGCGAGCTGCTTGAGCACCCGGCGCTGCTCCTTGTAGAGCGGCTTGCGACCCTCGATCGAGACCACGAAGGCGCCGATGGTGCCCTTGAGCACCGCCATCTCCGCCTCCACGACTCTCGGCACGACGACGTGCCCGTGGTAGCGGATGAGCGAGGGCGCGTCATAGGCCTCGCGCGTGGCGGCCGTCGCCGCGCGCGCGAATCGGCCGATGAGGTCGCTCGTGAGGTTCTTCAGCCGCGCGAGGGCCGCCCGGCTGCCGTCGAACGAGACGATCCATTCCGGCAGGCGCATGAGCCGGAACAGGGCGTCCTCCAGCTCCTCGCGGGTGAAGTCGTAGCCCACCCAGGTCTGGATCGCGGTGAGGATGGCGGCGTGCTCCCGCGGATCGCTCAGTCGCCGCGGGTCGAGGTAGCCGTTGACCACCGCGTCCTCGAAGTCGTGCACCGAGTACGCGATGTCGTCCGAGAGGTCCATGACCTCGGCCTCGATGCAGCGCACGCGTCCCGGCGCGTCCTCCCGCATCCACCGGAACACGTCCTCGTCGTCGGCGTACACGCCGTACTTGAGCCGGCCGCCGGGGTCCGGGACCGGGTTCGCCGCCGTCCACGGATACTTGCACGTCGCGTCCAGGCTCGCCCGTGTGAGGTTCAGCCCGTGGCTGCGGCCGAAGCCGTCGATCACCTTCGGCTCGAGCCGGGTGAGGATGCGCAGGGTCTGTGCGTTGCCCTCGAAGCCGCCGATCTCCTCGGCCCAGTCGTTGAGGGCCCGCTCCCCGTTGTGCCCGAACGGGGGATGGCCCAGGTCGTGGCTGAGGCAGGCCGTGTCGACCACGTCCGGTGACAGCTCGAGGGCCGTCGCCAGCTCCCGGCCGACCTGCGCGACCTCGAGCGAGTGGGTGAGCCGGTTGCGGGCGAAGTCGGCCGGGGAGGCCGGGCTGAGCACCTGCGTCTTGGCCGCCAGCCGCCGCAGCGCCGCGGAGTGCAGCACGCGTGCCCGGTCGCGGGCGAAGTCGTCGCGCCGGGACCGGTGGGTCTCGGGGTGGAACCGCTCGGTGGCCGCCGACTCGTACCCGTCGGCGCGCCCGGAGCCGGGATCAGCCGCCACTGGTGTCCAGCTCCGCATCCGCCAGCGCGCACGACTCCGCGACGGCGACGTCGCGGGAGTCGAGCCAGCCGTCCGGCAGCGCCGGCCGCTTGGGGGTGCCGGCCCGGCCGCGCTGGCCTTCGGCGGCCGCGCCCGGGTACGGCGCGTCGAGGTCGAGCGTGGCGAGCAGGTCGTCGATCTCGGCGAGCGTGGCTGCCGTCGCGAGCGCCGCGCGCGTGTCGCCGCCGACGGGGTAGCCCTTGAAGTACCACGCGACGTGCTTGCGGATGTCGCGGCATCCGCGCCCCTCGTCCTCGAAGAACTCGACGAGCAGCTCCGCATGGCGCCGGAACGCGCGCGCCACGAAACCGAGGGTCGCGTCCACGGGGGCGGCGCCCTCGCCGCCGAGCGCGCGTGCCAGATCGCCGAACAGCCAGGGCCGGCCGAGGCACCCGCGCCCGACGACCACGCCGTCGCACCCGGTCTCGGCCATCATCCGCACGGCGTCGGCGGCGCTCCAGATGTCGCCGTTGCCGAGCACCGGGATGTCGGTGACGGTCCGCTTCAGCGCGGCGATAGCGCTCCAGTCCGCCTGACCGGAATAGAACTGGGCCGCCGTGCGGGCGTGCAGCGCGACGGCGGCGGCCCCGGCGTCCTGGGCTCGCAGGCCCGCCTCCAGGAAGGTGAGGTGATCGTCGTCGATGCCCTTGCGCATCTTGACGGTCACCGGGATGTGGCCGGCGCCGGCCACGGCGGCGCGCACGATCTGTTCGAACAGGCCGGTCTTCCAGGGCAGCGCCGAGCCGCCGCCCTTGCGGGTGACCTTGGGCACCGGGCAGCCGAAGTTCAGGTCGATGTGGTCGGCTCGGTCCTCGTCGGCGAGCAGCCTCGCCGCGGCGCCGATCGTGGCCGGATCGACGCCGTAGAGCTGGATCGAGCGGGGGGTCTCGGACTCGTGGTGGCGGATCAGCCGCATCGTGGTGGCGTTGCGTTCGACGAGGGCGCGCGAGGTGATCATCTCGCTGACGTACAGGCCGGCGCCGTACTCGCGGCACAGCCGCCGGAACGCCGTGTTGGTGATGCCGGCCATGGGGGCCAGCACGACCGGCACGTCCGCCGCGATCGGGCCGATGCGCAGCGCGGGGCGTTCGGCGAGGGTGACAGTCACCCTGCCATTCTCCCAGAACCGGCCGCACGACGGCGTGCGCGGGCATACCCTGGGGACATGCCCGCGGAATCCTCTCCCGACCTGCGATCCATCCCCTTCGAGACCGCCGACGGCGGCACCACGACCCTCGCGGATTTCGACGGCAAGGTGGTGCTCGTCGTCAACGTCGCCTCGAAGTGCGGGCTGACTCCGCAGTACGAGCAGCTCGAGCAGCTGCAGCGCACCTACGGCGATCGCGGGTTCCAGGTCGTCGGGTTCCCCTGCAATCAGTTCATGGGCCAGGAGCCCGGCTCGATGGAGGAGATCCTCGAGTACTGCTCGACGACGTGGGGCGTCTCGTTCCCGGTCATGGACAAGGTCAAGGTCAACGGCTCGCACGCCGCGCCCCTCTACAAGGCGCTGAAGAAGACGAAGAACGTCGAGGGCGCGAAGGGACCGGTCCTGTGGAACTTCGAGAAGTTCGTGCTCACGCCCTCGGGCGAGCTGCACCGCTTCCGTCCGCAGACCAAGCCCGACGCGCCGGAGATCGTCTCGGTGATCGAGGCGGCCCTCCCCGCCTGAGTCAGGCGGTCTCGGCGATGGTGGACTCGTCGGCCGTGTGCTCGGGCCAGACCTGGCGCACGATCTGCGTGAACGCCTCCGGCGGCTGCGCGCCGCTGACCCCGTACTTGCCGTCGATGACGAAGAACGGCACGCCGGTGATGCCGTAGGCCGCGGCCTGCCGCTGATCGGTGCGCACCGCCTCCAGGTAGCGCTCGGACTCCAGCGCGTCGCGGGCGGCCGCGGCGTCCAGGCCCGCCTCCGCGGCGAGGTCGACGAGATCGTCGACGCGACCGACATGGCGCCCCTCGACGAAGTGCGCGGCCAGCAGCCGCTCCTTCATCTCGTGCTGACGGCCCTGCTCCTTCGCGAAGTGCAGCAGCTCGTGCGCCTTCACGGTGTTCGCCGGCTGCACCGTCTCGAAGTGGTACTCCAGGCCCGCCTGCGCGGCGACGCCGGTGACATGCGTGAACATCTGCTGCACCTGGGCCGGCGCCATGCCCTTGCGCTGCACCAGGTAGTCGACCTCGGTGCCCTCGTAGTCGGGGGGCGTGTCGGGCGACAGCTCGTAGGAGTGGAAGGTCACCTCGACCTGCGGCGCGTCGTCGTCATCGGATGCCGCCGCCAGGCCGGCCTCCAGGTTCCGCTTGCCGATGTAGCACCAGGGGCACGCCACATCGCTCCACACGTCGATTCGGATCGGGTCGGTCATACCGGGACCAACCGCCGCCGCGGTGTCGCTATTCCGCGGCGGCGGGCGCGTCGACCGCGCCGCCGAAGCGCCGGTCGCGATCGCGGTACAGCTCGATGGCGTGCCACAGGTCACGGCGGGAGAAGTCCGGCCACAGCGTGTCCAGGAACACGAACTCGGCGTACGCCGACTCCCACAGCAGGAAGTTCGAGGTGCGCTGCTCGCCGCTGGAGCGGACGAACAGGTCGACGTCCGGCATGTCGGGCTGGTACAGGCGCCGCCGCACCAGCTTCTCCGACACCGCGCTCGGCCTCAGGCGCCCGGCCGCGACGTCGTCGGCGATCGAGCGCATCGCGTCGACGAGCTCGATCCGGCCGCCGTAGTTCACGCACATCGTCAGCGTCAGCACGTCGTTGTCACGGGTGAGCTGTTCGGCGTACTGCAGCTCGGTGATGACCGAGCCCCACAGCCGCGGCTTGCGGCCGGCCCATCGCACGCGGACGCCCCACTCGTTCAGCTGGTCGCGCCGACGGTGCAGCACGTCGCGGTTGAACCCCATGAGGAAGCGCACCTCGTCGGGCGAACGGTTCCAGTTCTCGGTCGAGAACGCGTAGACGCTGAGGTGTCTGACGCCCGCCTGGATGGCGCCCGCCACGACGTCCAGCAGCGCCGCCTCCCCCGCCTTGTGGCCCTCGACACGGGTGAGCCCCCGCCGGTTCGCCCAGCGGCCGTTGCCGTCCATCACGATCGCGACGTGGCCCGGCACCGCGCCGCGGCCGAACGCCGGCGGGTACTCGCCGGTCCAGTCGACCGGGCGGTACGGCACCGCGTCCTTGTGGGTGAAGGGCTTGGGACTCACCGGGCGATCTCCATCTGTGCGAGCGAGCGGATGCCGCGCTCGAGGTGCCACTGCGCATAGGCGGCGATGAGGCCGGACGCGCTCGCGGACGCCGAGGCGGAGGCGGCGTCCACCGCCTCCCAGTCGCCCGCCAGCAGCGCCCGCAGCAGGGACGACGTCGGGGGCTCGACCCGGGCGGAGCCCGCCGGCGCGCAGGCGTCGCAGACGGTGCCGCCGGCCTGCGCGACGAACCACCGGTGCGGGCCCGGCGCGCCGCAGCGGGC
>NZ_JASGEL010000035.1:0-21752 GCF_047606385.1 Microbacterium sp. | reverse complement strand
GCCGCAGGCCCCCTCGCCGGAGCCCGCCTCGCCGCCGTGCCCGCCCCCGCGCCCGCTCGCGCCGCGGCGCAGAACTCAGGACCGTCGTGCGGAGTCGGCGGCTGAGGCGCCCCGTCGCGGCGTGTCGCGGCGTCCGTCCTGAGTTCTGATCCGGCGCCCGCGATGGTACTGTCACGGCACTGCGTGTCCTATCACCATGGGCTCCGGCCCAGGGCGGGGACTGCGGCGAACCTTTCGTCTCAGCACCCACCCGGAGGTAGCTCATGTCCGCACCCGTCGACAAGTCCCAGGCCGGCGTCGGCGCCCGGCAGTACCACATCGGCATCGCGCCCGGCGAGGTGTCGTCGGTGGCGCTCCTGCCCGGCGACCCGTTCCGGGTGCCGCTGGTCGCCGAGTTCCTCACCGACGTCCGTGAAGTCGCCTGGGGGCGCGAGCACCGCACGATGACCGGCTGGTATCGGGGCCGGCACATCACGGCCACCTCGACCGGGATGGGCTGCCCCTCGACCGCGATCGCCGTGGAGGAGCTGGCCCGCGTCGGGGTCACGAGCCTCATCCGCGTCGGCAGCTCCGGCGGCCTGCAGCCCGGGATCGAGCCCGGCGACCTGCTCGTCAGCGAGGGGAGCTTCCGCAACGACGGCACGACCGACGCGTATCTGCCCAAGGGCTTCCCCGCGGTGCCCGACCTCGAGCTGACGGCGTCCCTCAGCCGCCACGCCGCGCGCATCGCCGAGGCCGCCGGCACCCGGTCGCACACCGGCATCAGCGTCAGCGACGACGCGTTCTACGCCGAGACGCCGGAGTGGATCGAGCAGCTGAACCGGATGGGCATCCTCAACGTCGAGATGGAGGCGTCCGCGCTGTACGTGGTCGCACGGCTGCGGGGCCTGCGCGCCGGCATGGTGTGCGCGTGCTCGAGCAACCTCGTGGACGGCACGTCGCTGTACGACCACAAGAACGCCGCGCTGAAGGACGGCTGGATGCGATCGATCGAGGCCGCGCTGGAGGCCGCGGTCGAGCTGGAGCTGTAGCGCGGGCGGCGGCAGCCGCCCCGAAACACTCGCGAAACCACGGTTTGGAAGACTCGGAATGTTCGTGAGGTCGACATCGAGGAGGGAACCGTGGACATCACCAGCGTCACCGGCTTCCGCTTCGCGCGCACGCGCGACGACCTCGCGCTGGCGCCCGGCGAGGTCGTGATGGGCGGCGGCACCTGGCTCATGAGCGAGCCGCAGCCGGGCACCACCGGCTTCGTCGACCTGATGACGCTGGGCTGGCCCGACGTGGAGGTCTCCGCGGCGGGCCTGCGCATCGGCGCGACCTGCACGATCGCGAGCCTGCTGGCATGGACGGATGCGGACGCCCCCGCCGACTGGACCGCGCGCTCGATCGTGCCGGATGCCGCGAACGCCCTGCTCGCCTCGTTCAAGATCTGGAACACCGCCACGGTCGGCGGCAACATCGCCCGCTCGTTCGCCGCCGGCGCCATGGTGTCGCTCGCGGTCGCACTGGACGGCGTCGCCGAGATCTGGACGCCGGACGGCGGGGCGCGCGAGGAGCCGGTCGCGTCGTTCGTCACCGGCAACGGCACCAACACGCTCGCGCCGGGCGAGGTGCTCCGCGCGGTGCGGCTGCCGGCGCACGCGCTGCGCTCCCGCGCCCGGCTGCGCAAGATCGCCCTGGCGGAGCTCGGCCGCTCCGGCGCCGTGGTCACCGGCCGCGTGGACGCCGACGGCGGCGCCGTCTTCGGCATCACCGCGGCGACCGTCACCCCGACCGTGCTGCGGTTCCGGACGCTGCCGACCGCGGGCGAGCTCGCGGACGCGGTGACCACGGCATCCGGGTACTACACCGACCCGCTCGGCTCCGCGGACTGGCGGCGGGGAGTGAGCCGCGTGCTGGCGGAGCAGATCCGCACGGAGCTGGCGGCGACATGAGGTTCGAGGTCAACGGCGCCGCCGTCGAGGCGGATCCGGCGCCGGGGCAGTGTCTGCGGACCCTGCTGCGCGAGCACGGGCACACCGAGGTCAAGAAGGGCTGCGACGCCGGCGACTGCGGCGCCTGCGGCGTGCTGCTGGACGGCGAGCCGGTGCACTCGTGCATCATCCCGGCGGCACGCATGGACGGGCACCGGGTCACGACGGCCGCGGGGCTCGCGCCCGGCGACGAGCTGCATCCGGTGCAGGAGGCCCTGGTCGAGCACTTCGGGTTCCAGTGCGGATTCTGCACGCCCGGGATGAGCGTGACCGCAGCCACGCTCCACGAGGGCGACCTGCCCGATCTCGATCGCCGCATGAAGGGGAACCTCTGCCGCTGCACCGGGTACCGCCCGATCCGCGAGGCGATCGCGCAGTCGGTGCTCGGCCCGGTGCGCGAGACCGGTCTGTCCGCAACCGCCGGCGAGACGGGCATGTCCCAGTTCGGTGCGGAAAGCGGCGCCCATACCGCGCCGAAGTGGGACATCGATGCCGGGACGGCGGCGGATGCCGGGAGCCAGGGCGTCGGCCAGTCGGTGCGCCCGGAGGCCGGGCGGCGCGTCGTGCAGGGGCGCGAGCCGTACACCTTCGACGTCGTCGGCGCGGACGACCAGCCCTGGAGGGGCACCGCGCTCACGTTGCGGGTGGTCGCCAGTCCGCACGCGCACGCCCGCATCCGGTCGATCGACACGTCGGCGGCTCTCGCGGTGCCGGGGGTCGTGGCCGTGTTCACGCATCACGACGTCCCCCGCATGCGGTATTCCACCGCCCGGCACGAGCATCGCGAGGACGACCCGGACGACACCCGGATGCTGGACGACACCGTGCGCCACGTCGGGCAGCGCGTCGCGGCCGTCGTCGCCGAGACCGCCGCGGCGGCCGACGCCGCATGCCGCCTGGTGCATATCGACTACGAGGTGCTGCCGGCGGTGTTCGACCCGGAGGAGGCACGGCGCCCCGGCGCGCCGCTGCTGCATCCGGATCGCACGCCTGCCGACCGCGTCGACGAGGCGCACCGGAACGTCATCGCAACACTCCACGACGCCTCCGGCGGCGACATGGCCGCGGCGCTGGCCGCGAGCGCCGTAACCGTCGGCGGCACCTGGCAGACGCAGCGCGTCACGCACGCGCAGCTGGAGACCCACGGCGCGATCGGCTGGCTCGACGACGACGGACGCCTGGTCATCCGCTCATCGACGCAGGTGCCGTTCCTCACCCGCGACGAGCTGTGCCGCATCCTGGATCTCGATCCCGAGCGCGTGCGCGTGTACGCGCCGCGGGTGGGCGGCGGGTTCGGCGGCAAGCAGGAGATCTTCACCGAGGACCTGGTCGCCCTCGCCGTGCTGCGCACCGGACGGCCGGTCGCCTACGAGTTCGCCCGCACCGACCAGTTCCAGCGCGCGTCGCTGCGGCATCCGATGCGGGTGGGCGTCGTCCTCGGTGCCGACGCGGACGGGCGGCTCACGGCGATGAAGGTCGACGTGCTCAGCGACACCGGCGCCTACGGCAACCATTCCCGCGGCGTCATGTACCACGCGATGAGCGAGTCGACGACGATCTACCGCGTGCCGGTCCGGCAGCTCGACGCCGAGGTCGTCTACACGAACAACGTGCCCTCGGGCGCGTTCCGCGGGTACGGGCTCGGACAGGTGATCCTCGGCGTCGAGTCGGCGATGGACATGCTCGCCGAGCGGCTGGGGATGGACCCGTTCGACCTGCGCCGTCGCAACATGGTGCACGAGGGCGATCCGCTGCATCCCGACGAGGACGAGTACGAGGAGGACCTGGTGTGGGGCAGCTACGGCCTCGACCAGTGCCTCGACCTCGCGCAGGACGCGCTGCGACGCGGCAACGGCGTCGAGGCGCCGCCGGGGTGGCTCGTGGGCGAGGGCATGGCCGCGTCCATGATCGCCACCATGGCGCCGCGCGGGCACATCGCGCACACGACCGCGACCGTCACGCCCGAGGGGACGTACCTGCTGCGGGCCGGCACCGCGGAGTTCGGAAACGGGACCACGACCGTGCTGCGGCAGATCGGCGCGACCGTGTTCGACGTCGGGTCCGACCGGCTGCAGCTCTGGCACGCCGACACGGATGCCGTGCGACACGACACCGGCGCGTTCGCCTCCGCCGGGATCACGGTGGCGGGCAAGGCGCTGTACGCCGCATGCCGGGCGTTGGAGAAGCGGATGCGGGAGATCGCGGCCGGTCTGACGGGCACGGTCGCCGGCGATGCCGTCGTCGCGGCCGCCGGCGTCCTGACCCCGGCGGGCACGGTCGGCTTCGACGAGGTCGTGACCGCCGCGCCCGACGCATTCCGCAGCGAGCATGGACTGACGGCGGACGGTCGCGAGTTCGGCGACGTCCGGTCGCTGGCGTTCAATGTGCACGCGGCGCGGGTCGCCGTCGACCCCGCGACGGGGAGCGTCCGCATCCTGCAGTCGATCCAGGCGGCGGATGCCGGCGTCGTGCTCAACCCGGCGCAGTGCCGCGGGCAGGTCGAGGGAGGCGCCGCGCAGGGCATCGGCAGCGCGCTGTACGAGGAGGTCATGACCGACGGCGAAGGGAGGGTGACCACTCCGGTGTTCCGCACCTACCGGGTGCCGCAGTTCGCCGACGTCCCGGAGACCGAGGTGTACTTCGCGCGGACGGAGGACGCGGTAGGGCCGCTCGGCGCGAAATCGATGAGCGAGAGCCCGTACAACCCGGTCGCGCCCGCCATCGGGAACGCCATCGCGCGGGCCCTGGGCCGGCGGCCCTTCGAGCAGCCGTTCAGCCGCGACCGCGTGTGGCGGCTCGCGCAGGACCGCTGAGCCCGCCGCGCGGGGCCCTCACCGACCCGGGGCGTCCATAACTCAGGCAGATCGTGCCGGCGGCGACCGCGGCGCGGCCTCCGCGCCGGTTCTGCCTGAGTCATGCGCGCGGCGGGAGGGGCCTCACCGCCGCGCGTGGGACGCCTGCGCACGGAGCGGATGGCGGTCGGGCAGCGCGAGCAGGGTGACGGCGCCGGCGGCGCCGTCACCCTGCGGCTCCCTGATCACCGCGCGAGGCAGCGTCGCGAGCACGTCCTGCGCGAACTGCGCGCGGGTGCGCGCGGAGCGGAACAGCCCCCCGACCGCCGACACGACCGGCGCCGGCGCTTCCCCCGCGACCCGCCGCGAGGCCGTCACCACCGACTCGGCGAGACGGGCCGCCGCGGCCCGGCACAGGCCGGACGCCACCTCGTCCGTCTCCGCGGCGGCGTCCACCTGTGCGGCGAAGGCCGCGACCCGGCGCACCCATTCCGGATCGCGCTGCAGGTCGATGTAGGCGGTCTCGGGCCGCGGCCACCACGCCCGCAGCGCCGTCTCGAGCTCGCTCCGCGGCCCCCGGCCGTCGAAGGAGCGCATGGCGGCCTCCAGCCCGGCCCGGCCCAGCCAGAAGGCGCTGCCGCCGTCTCCCATCACATGCCCCCAGCCGTCGACTCGCGCAACGGCGTGCCCGGCGACCGCCATGACCACGACGCCGGTGCCGGCGGCCACGACCGTGCCGTCCTGGCCGCCGAGCGCGCCGAGGAACGCGGTCACGGAGTCGTGCGTGAGCAGGACCTCGCGGACGCCGGCCGCAGCGGTGAGCTCCCGCAGCCGCTCGGCGTCGGGATCGGTCAGACCGGAGACTCCCGCCGACACCCGGGTGATCGTGCCGATCTCCGCGGCGATCCTCGTGACCGTGCCGGCCAGCTGCGGCAGCACCGGCAGGTCGGTGCGCACGCCGGCCGCCTCGGCGTCACGGACGATCCCGCCGCCGCGCAGCACGCGGACCTTCGTGCTCGACTGGCCGACGTCCAGAGCGAGCTCGTAGCCGTCGTCACGGGCGAGACCGGAGGCCACGGGTGCGGAAGGCGTCATGATGCTCAGTCCCGGATGTAGAGATCGTCGATGCGGGTCTCGTAGGCGCCGGTGTCCGGCCCGTCGTCGTAGTCGACGAGGATGCGGTCGATCGTCTTCCCCGCGGTCCACAGCCCGATCCGGGAGCCCACGTGGCGCCAGACTCCGACGATGCCGCGGGCGTCGACCGGATGCATCCTGATCGCCTCGAAGTCGAGCGCCCCGCTGTCGCGGAGGGTGGTCCCGTCCGTGAACAGCAGATCGACGGTGACATGACGGCCCGCCTCGCTCGAGGGCAGGAACCAGTAGGAGAGCGTCGTGTCGGCGGTGACGGGGATGTCGACGTCGTAGACCTTGCTGATGCTGTACGACAGGTCCGGGCTGTCGTCGGTGCCCGCGACCAGCAGCGATCCGTCTCCGGAACGGCTGACGTTGTCGGTGCGGATCGACGAGGTGGAGCCGGACACGCCGAGGATGTCGTTCGGCGTGTCCGACCATGTCGGCTGCGACGACGTCGAGTCGAAGTCCGCGCCGAACAGGACCTCGCCGGTGCCGCCGTCCACCCGGGCGAGCGAGACGTCGTCGAGGTAGACGGCGCCGTCCAGGCCGTCGGTCGTGCCGCAGCGCACGATCACCGACCACTGCGTGCCGCTGTTCCAGGTCTGCGACAGCTGCACCCACGACCCACCGGTCGCGCCCGACGTCGACACCGACGGCTGATCCGTCACGCCGTTGAGGTCGCAGTACACCGCGCCGGCGCCGGCGTCCTTGGAGACCCAGACCGACAGCTCGTAGTCGGTGTAGGGAAGGAGGTAGACCGGCGCCGTCGAGACGGTGCTGACCGCGGCCGTCGAGGTCGTGTACGACTGCGAACCGGTCCGGGCACGGTCCGCGCTCACCGTGAACGAGCCGGTCGACCACGCGGAGCTCGACGTGGTCGAGTTCTCGAACGACGGGTTCAGCAGGATGTTCCCGTCCTCGGCCTGCACCAGCGACAGGTCGTCGAAGTACACGGTCGCGTCGATGCCCGAGTCGGTCACCGCGCGGAGCACCACGGACGTGTTCGACCCGCTGTTCCACTCCGCGCTGACGTGCGTCCAGACGCCGGCGCCGGCGCCGTCGGCCACGCCGGCAGTCGCCTCTCCCGGGATGTCGGCCATGTCCAGGTATGCGGCGCCGTCCGACGACGACTTGTAGACCCAGCCGGAGAGCACGTAGTCGGTGTCCGGCTGCACGCCGATCGCGGTCCGGGTGCGCGCGGACCGCCCGTTCTCGTCCGAGGCGAGGCTCCGGCTCCCGCTGCGGGCCCGATCGTCCGACATCGTGAACCCGTCGTCGAGGCTCCACGAGGCCGTGCTCTCGAAGGAGGGGTTCTCGACGACGTTCGGCACGCCCGCCTCGGCCGAGGGCGCCCCGTCGACGATCTTGTAGACGCGGAAGCCGGACTCGGTGTCCGGGGCGTACTTCGTCATCGCGACGTAGGTGGCGCCGCCGGCGTCCGTGAAGATCGTCGGGTACTGCCACTCCACGACCTGCCCGGTCGTGGCGAACAGCGCATTGCCCGACCAGCTCTCCCAGGACGTGCTGGTCAGGTCCGTGCTGCGCATCAGCCCCATCGCCCAGTGCTGCCCGGCCATGCCGTTGAGGTTCACATCGGTGGCCTCGACGATCTGGTAGTAATAGCCGTCCTGCTTCAGGATGCTGGCCGCGCCGGCGCCGACCGGGTCGCTCGGCGTCCAGCTCTCGTTCCACGACGTGGCGTCGTACTGGTCGACGATCGCGTCGTCAGCGGCGGGCTCCCAGTTCTGGAAGTCCGTCGTCTTCGCCAGCCCGCGGTAGCCGTGCGTCGTCCCGTCGGTGGCCGAGGCGCCGTGGAAGGTCACGTAGTACTCGTCGCCCACCTTCTCCACGATCTGCGGCGTGCCCTCGTCGAAGACGAGGCCGGTGCCGCCGGGGATGTCGACGCTGTCCTTGCCGGCCTGCGTCGTGATCTGGTTCCAGAGCTCCTTCGCGTCGACACCCGGGTTGCTGAAGCCCTCCGGGGTCGTGAACGCGCCCATCGGGTCGGAGCCCGCCCGCTCGAAGTAGGAGATCGTCCACGGGTTGGTGCCGTCGTTGGTCTGCAGCAGGGCACGCCATCTGTCGGCGTCGGCGTCGTACCAGAAGGTGCCGTCGGTGACCATCTGCGCCCAGGGCGTGCCCGCCTCCGGCTGCACCACCGGTGTCGCCGCGGACCAGGTCTGACCGCCGTCGACGGACTCCTCCACCACGGTGCCGAGCTTCCAGGTCGCGACGTCGACCACGTTCCGGTGGAACCAGTACCAGGTGTCCCCGACCACGACCACGTTGGAGCCGCTCGCGTCCTGACCGTTCATGAGCCGGTCGGTCTGCAGCTCGAGGTGCGCGGTGCCGTCCCACAGATCGGACAACGTCGCCGGTGCCGCCTCGGCGGCGACGGCGGGCGCCGTCGCGAGCTGCGCACCGCCCAGCAGGGTGACGGTCAGAGCCAGCGCTCCGGCGGCGGCGATCAACGGTCTCAGCATGGGATACCTCTTCGTATCGGGTGTCCGGTCGACGTCACCGGTCGATGACGCCGTGTTCGTCGTCAGGGAGCGGGGGTCGCACGGAGCGTGACGATCTCGAACGGCCGCAGCCGCAGCTCCGCCTCGCCGTCGTGCGAGGAGGGGATCTCGTCGGCCGGGCGCTCGAGGAGGTCGACGCGGCGGACGCCGGACGCGTCGAACGCGAACCGCACGGTGCTCGTGGCCGTCTGCCCGAGGGGCTCGTAGAGCCGGACGACCACATCGCCGCTGCCGTCGTCGGCGAGCTTGACCGCCTCGACGATCGCGGTCCCCGTCACCGACACCAGCGGCTCGACGTCGTCGGCGCCGGTGAGGCGGCGTGCCGGCAGGTTGACGCGGTATCCCTCGGCGACGGCGTCGGCGACCGACGCCCCCACCCTGATGGTGGTGAGGAACTCGTGCTCGCCCTGGTCCGCCTCGGGATCGGGGTAGAGCGGCGCCCGCAGCAGGCTCTCGCCGATGACGGTGAGCACCGTCCCGTCCGCGGCGGACTGGCGGCGCACGCTGTGACCGTAGGTGGCGTCGTTCGCCACGGCGACGCCGTAGCCGCCCTCGTCCACGCGCACCCAGCGATGGGCGGGCGTCTCGAACCGGGCGACGTCCCAGGACGTGTTCGCATGCGTCGGGCGGTCGACATGCCCGAACTGGATCTCGGAGGTCATCCGGTCCGAGAGCAGCCGCAGCGGGACGGCGAGCTTGAGCAGCTTCTCCGTCTCGTGCCAGTCGGCCCGGGTGCGCAGCTCGATCGCGTCGCTGGCCGGGTCGACGCGCACCTCCTGCTCGATCCGCGAGCCGCCGAAGCGGTACGCGATCCGGAGCGAGCCCTCGTGCGTCGTCTCCACGGCGACGGCTGTCAGGTCGGTGCGCGTGCGCACGTACGTGGCGTCGATGTCCCACGCGTCCCACTGCGCGGGCGTGTCGCGGTGCAGCTGCAGCTGGTTGACCGGATGCTCCGGGTGCGCGAGCTCTCTGCCCGCCCGCTTGTCGACCAGCGAGACGATCCAACCCGACTCGGAGACCACGACGCGGACCGCATCCGTCTCGGCCGCGAAGCCCCCGGCGCAGCGCTGGAACGGCACCGCCGCCACGGGCGCGCCCGCCGCGACCCCGAGCGCCGGCACCCCGTCGCGCGGACGCGGACCGGACACGGCGATCAGCTCACGCTCGCCGGGACCGGCGAGGACCGCGAGCGAGTCCTGGATGATCGATTCGAGCTCCACGGCGACCCGCGCGTAGTTCGCCTCGGCCTCCTGGTGGACCCACGCGATCGAGGAGCCGGGCAGGATGTCGTGGAACTGCTGCAGCAGCACGGTCTTCCACGCCTCGGCGAGCCGATCCGCGGGGTAGGGCAGGCCGGCGCGGACGGTCGCGGTCGTCGCCCACAGCTCGGCCTCGCGCAGGAGGTGCTCGGAGCGTCGGTTGCCCCGCTTGGTCTTCGCCTGCGTGGTGAACGTCCCCCGGTGCAGCTCGAGGTAGAGCTCGCCGGACCACACCGCCGGGTCGGGCAGCTCGGCCTCGGCGCGCTCGAAGAACGCGCGCTGGGATTCGAGCCGCACCCGGGGCGAGCCTTCGAGGGACGCGGTGCGATGCGCGGCCGCGAGCATCTCGCGCGTCGGACCGCCGCCGCCGTCGCCCCAGCCGTAGGGCACGAGCGAGGTCGTGCCGACGCCCTTCTCGGCGTACTGCCCCTCGGCACGCGCCAGCTCGGTCGCCGACAGGTCGGAGTTGTAGGTGTCCACGGGCGGGAAGTGGGTGAACAGCCGCGTGCCGTCGATGCCCTCCCACAGGAAGGTGTGATGCGGCATCCGGTTCGTCTCGTTCCACGAGATCTTCTGCGTCAGGAACCACCGCGAGCCCGCCGCCCGCGCGATCTGCGGCAGCGCCGCGGTGTAGCCGAACGAGTCGGGCAGCCAGACCTCCTCCGGCTCGTAGCCGAACTCCTCGATGAAGAAGCGCTTGCCGAACACGAACTGCCGGGCCAGCGCCTCACCGCCGGGCATGTTGGTGTCGCTCTCCACCCACATGCCGCCGGCGGGGACGAAGCGCCCTTCCCGCACCTTCTCGCGCACGCGCTCGAACAGCTGCGGGTAGAACGTCTTCAGCCACTCGTACTGCTGGGCGGAGGATGCCGTGAACACGAAGTCCTCGTCCGCTTCGATGAGCTGGACCACGTTCGAGAACGTCCGGGCGACCTTCCGCACCGTCTCGCGCACCGGCCACAGCCACGCGCTGTCGATGTGGGCGTGCCCCACCGCGGTGATCACATGCGCCGACTCGCTGGCCGGGCGGGCCAGCAGCGGCGCGAGCACCGCGCGCCCCGCCGCGGCCGTCTCCGACACCCGGGAGGGGTCGACCACGTCGACCATCCGGTCGAGGCCGCGCAGGATCTCGGCGCGGCGGCTGGAGGATTCCGGCAGCTGCGCGGCGAGGCCGTCGAGCACGGCCACGTCCTGGACGAGATCCCACACCGCGATGTCGCGCAGCCCCAGCTCGAGCCGGTGCAGGCGGTACTGCAGCCGGTCTCCGGCGGTCTTCTTGTCGCCCAGCGGCGTGGGATCGAAGCGGAAGTCGACGGCGATGTTCGGGTTCGCCGCCGCTTCGACGAACACGTCGACCGTCGTGCGGTCGCCGAGCGGGACGTACTGGTTCAGCGGCTCGATCGCCTTGAGGATGCGGCCGTCCCGCTCGTAGACGAGCCCTTCGGCCTGGAAGCCGGGGGACGCCGGATGGTCGCTGAGCTGCACGATCAGCTCCGCCGTCGCATCCTCCTGAGCGGGCCAGGAGGGGGGCACAGCGCCGGAGACGTGGAACCAGGTCGTGCCCCAGGGCACCCCCCAGAGCTCTCCCGTCGAGAACGGCCGGTAGGTCGCGCGGGCGGCGTCCGCGAACGGCACCGGCTCGTCCGGGACGTCCCAGGCCGCCACGACGACCGGCGCGGTCTCGCGGTACAGCGCCGGGTGCAGACGCTCCCGGACGAATCGCTCCAGGCGACGAGCCATGTGCGTGGTGTTGACGTGCATCGAGATCGCTTTCGGGTCAGCCCTTGACCGCGCCGTCGAGGGCGAACGAGCCGCCGATCACACGTGTCACGAGCAGGTAGAGCAGGAGGACGGGGGCGGAGTAGATGAGGGAGAACGCGGCGAGCTGTCCGTAGGCGATCGCGCCGTACTGGCCGAAGAAGCTGTAGATGCTCACCGCGGCGACGGTCTTCTCGGGCGAGAGCAGCAGGATGAAGGGGACGAAGAAGTTCCCCCACGCCTGCAGGAAGACGAAGATGCCGACCACGGCGATGCCGGGGCGCATCAACGGCACGACGATCCGCCACAGGCTCACCATGCTCGACGCGCCGTCGAGCCAGGCCGCCTGCTCCAGGCTGACCGGGACCCCGTCCATGAAGCTCTTCATCATCCAGACCGCCATCGGAAGCGACGTCGCGGTCAGGAACAGCACGACGGCCGGGATGGAGTCGAGGAAGCCGAGCTGGACGAACATGGCGTAGACCGGCACCATGATCGCGGTGATCGGCAGGCAGGACGCGAACAGGATCGTGAACAGGAACGGCCGGTTGAAGCGCGAGGCGAACCGCGACAGCGGATAGGCGGTCAGCAGCGCCAGGACCACCGTCAGGATCGCGGTGCTCCCGGACACGATCACGCTGTTCCACACCGGGAGGAAGGTGAGCTCCGGGGTCAGGACGGCCGCGAAGTTGTCGAGGGACAGGCTGCCGGGCAGCTTGATCTGGTAGCTGGCATCCGCGTCGACGGAGGCGAGCAGGAGCCACACCAGGGGAGCCGCGAAGGCGACGCCGAAGACGATCAGCGCGAGGGAGGCGAGCAGTCGGGCCGTCGAACGTCGAGGGGAGGCGACGGACAGCGGGACGCGCGGCGTGTCGGTCGTCGTCACCGTGTCTGCTCCTCGTCCCGCAACGCGCGCACGTACACGACGGCGAAGACGCCTCCGACCAGCAGCATCACGACGGCGATCGCCGTGCCGTACCCGATCGCGCCGGCCTGGAACGCCTCCTGGTAGGCGAGGATCGGCAGCGTCGTCGAGCGGCTGCTGGGCCCGCCGGAGGTCATGACCCAGATGAGCGTGAACACCGAGAGGGTCTGCAGCGTCACCAGCATGAGCGTCGAGCTGATGCTGCGCCGGATCATGGGCAGCGTGATCGAGAACACCGTCCGGAGCCGGCCGGCGCCGTCGATCGCCGCCGCCTCCTTGACGTCCGAGGGGATCTCTCCCAGCGCCGCCTGGTAGGTCATCATCGAGAACGCCGTGCCGCGCCAGGTGTTGGCGAGGCACACCGCGACCATCGGGAAGACGTACAGCCAGTTCTCGCCGGTGAGCCCGACCGCGCCGATCACCTGGTTGAGCGTGCCCTGATCGTTGAAGAACGCGTAGCAGGCGAACGCCGCGACGATCTCGGGCAGGACCCACGCGGTGACCACGATCGTCGACACGACCGCGCCGACCACGCGCGACCCGCTCCGCAGGAGCAGCGCGAGCACGAGCCCGCACACGGTCTGTCCCACGATCGCCGAGGCGACCACGAAGACGAGCGTGAGCACGAGCGCCGCGGGGAAGCTGGCCGAGGTGAACAGGGTGAGGTAGTTGTCGAGCCCGACGAAGGAGACGTTGCGCGCACGCGGTCCGGACAGCGCTGCGTCGGTCAGCGACCCGACGAGAGCCCAGACGATCGGCCCGCCGAGGAAGACGCCGAGCAGGACGACGGCGGGAATCGTGGGGCTGAGTCGCAGGAGCCGCATCCTCGCCATCCGGGCGGCGCGCCGGGCGCTGCGCGCGTCGCTCGCGAGGGTGGCCGATGGCGTGTGCATGGGTGTGTCTCCGTACGATCGCGGCTCGACTCTCGGGGCCGCGGACGCATCCGGTCCGGGGCCCCGGCGAGGGCTCCTACTTCTGGATGACGCCGTCTTCGCCGACCGCGGAGACCACGGCCGCGTCGTAGGTGGCGGCTGCCTCCTGCGGCGTGGCGGATCCCGTGATCACCGACTCCATGGCGTTCTGGATGGCGGTCGAGATCGCCGAGTAGTCGCTCGTCGTCGGGCGGAAGTGCGTGAAGGCGACGGCGTCGCTGACCGCTTCCACGTAGGGGTTCGCGTCGAGGTACTCGGACTCCGAGGCGACGTCGCTGCGCACCGCGATCTGCGAGTTCGCGACGTCATAGGAGAGCGCGTTGTCCTTGCTGAGCGCCGTCGTGAGGAAGTCGAAGGCGAGGTCCGGGTTCGCCGTCTGCGCTCCCACGGCCAGCGTCCATCCGCCGGACATGCTCACGTAGCCGGGTTCCTCGCCCGTCTGGGTCGGGAAATAGGCCGTCTGCATCACGTCGGAGTAGCCGCTCCAGGGGAACTGCCCGTCCTCGGCCCAGAACGAGGGCACGTACGAGCCCTCGACCATCGCGCCGATCTGACCGTCCGGGAACCAGGTGTCGAAGATGTTCGACCAGACGTTGCTGTCGAGCGCCTGCGCCGCGGTGGTGGCCAGGCCGCCGTTCCAGAGCTCGTCGAGGAACGTCAGCGAGTCCACGAACCCGTCCGAGCCCACGACCCACTTGCCGGTGTCGCTGTCGAAGAGCGCGTCGTCGCCCAGCTCCGTGCCGTACAGCAGCATGTCGAAGCCGGAGATGACCGAGCCCTCGGTGGTGGAGGTGCCCGCGTACATGTTGAACGGGATGACGTCCGGCTCGGCGCTCTTGATCGTGGCCGCCGTGTCGAGGATGTCCTGCCACGAGGTCGGCTGCCACGGGGTCGCGATGCCGGCGGCCTCGAAGACCGACGTGTCGTACCAGATGACGCGGGTGTCCGTGCCGAGCGAGACCGCGTAGGTCTGGCCGTCGGTGCCGATGCCTGCCTGCTTGGCGGCGTCCTCGAAGAGGTCCCAGTCGCCCCAGTCCGACAGGCGGTCGTCGAGCGGAAGCAGGTATCCGGCCTCCGCGTCCGCGCGAACGTTGAGCGAGTCCTCGTAGAAGACGTCCGGCGCGGTGGACGCCGACCGGTTCGCCAGCGCCAGCTTGGTCTTGTAGTCGTCGTCTCCCGCCGAGATCGCCTGCAGCTCGACGGTGACGCCGGGATTCGCGGCTTCGAACTCCGCCTTGGCGGTCTGCATCAGATCGTCGAGCTGCGTGAAGGTGGACGTCTTCTCGTACATCACGGTGATCGTCGTATCGGTGGATCCGCTGCCGGCGCAGGCGGACAGCCCGAGGACGACGCCCAGAGCCGTCACCGCCGCACCTCCTCGCAGGATCGTACGTCGGGTGGATGTGCTGTGCATGGCGCTCCCTTGCTCCATCGGATTGCTGCCCCAGAGGCGTGGCCCGCGGCCACAGCACAGATACTACATCGAATTGATTTACATGCAAATCACTTCTGGAGCACACCCGCCGTCGGTGAGAGCGTCTCGTGCAGGACGAGGCATCCCGCCCCGATCGCGGCGATGTCCTTCCCCAACGACGTCCCCTCGACCGTGACGGAATGGATGTCGTGCGCCACGAGGTGCGCGGGCAGCACGGTGCGCAGCGTCGGCAGATAGTGCGGCTGCAGCCTGTCCCAGAACGGGCCGCCGCAGATCACCGTTCCCACGTCGAGGAGGTTCACCAGCACCGACGTGCCGATGGCGACCCGCTCGGCCGCCTCACGGAGGATGGCCTGCCCGGCCTCATCGCCCTCGTCCGCGCGATCGCACAGCGTCTGCAGGCTCTCGGCGACCGAGCGCGGGTCCCTGCCCTCCCGGATCCCGGTCATCACGCCCCGTCGCTCCGCCTCCGCGACGAGGTGCTCCGGCATGGAGGTCGCGCCCAGGCATCCGCGAAGCCCGCAGACGCAACGCGGCCCGTCGGGATCGACGATGATGTGCCCGATCTCGCCGGCGTTGCCCGAGACGCCGCCGAGCGCCTCGCCGTGGATGGCGATGCCGGCGCCCAGTCCGCTGCCGAAGTAGAACAGCACGAAGGACGACGAGGCACCGGCCCACAGCTCGGCCAGGGCCGCGGCCCGGGTGTCCTTCTCGAGGAAGACCGGGAGACCGGTGATGTCCGCGAGCATCTGACGCAGCGGGACGGCGTGCCAGGCGCTGAGCTGCGGCGGGTCGATGATCAGGCCGCGAACGAGGTCGATGGGCCCGGGCGCCGCGACGCCGATCCCCGCGACGCGGCCGGCGTCGATCCCGCTCGAGGACATGAGCTTCGCGACGGCCTCGCCGATGGCCGCCAGGGTCGTCCGGGGCACGGCGGTGGCCGGCAGGCGCTTGGTCGAGCGGGCGACCGTCCGCCCGAACACGTCCAGCAGCACGAAGGTCATCTGCACCGGATCGACGTGCACGCCGATCGCGTAGAGGCTGTCCGCGTTGAGTTCGAGCAGCGTCCGCGGCTTTCCGGGACGGGACGACTCCTTGCCGGACTCGGCGATGACCCCTTGATCGATCAGCCGCCGGCAGATGTTCGACACCGTCTGGGCCGACAGGCCGGTCGCCTTCGACAGCGCGACCCGGCTCATCTTCCCGCCCGCGCGACGCACGGCGTCGATGACGACGCGCTGGTTGTAGTCCCCCATGCGCAGCAGGTTCGTGCCCCGTTGCGGGACGAACTCCTCGGCCTCCGTGTGCTCCATGCGAGCGCCCTCCCGATGTGCCTGATGGGAGGGCGTCACCGCGCGGACCACGGCCGTCTCCCGATCAGAGCGTAGCGACGCTCACTCCGCGAGCAGGGCATCGAGGGCGAGGAACCGTGCCTCGAACTCCGCGTGCAGACGAGCCTTCGTGGCCTCGTCGCAGAACGCGCCGTCGATCCCGTTGCGCGCGACGGCCTTGGCGGTCCGGGCATCCACGCCCATCGCGGCGAGGCCCTCGCGATACTCGCGACCGATGTCGGTGCGGAAGAACATCGCGTCGTCGGTCGAGACGGCGACCCGCAGCCCGGCATCGATCATGGCGCGGATGCGGTGGTGCTCGTCGAGGTGCCAGCCCGAGCAGATCGTCGTCGAGACGGGGGTCACCGTGAACACGACGTCGCGCTCTCGCGCCAGCTCCACCAGTGCGGGCTCGTCGACGATGCGGTAGCCGTGGTCGAGCCGGTCGCAGCGGAGCTCCTCGAGCGCCACGCGCACGGCGTCCGGCGTCGCGAACGGCGTCTCGGCGACATGCGCGGTGCGCTTGAGCCCGTGCCGCCCCGCGAGGGCATAGGCCTCGGCGAACCTGCCCGGATCCTCGGTGTCCTGCGGGGTCAGGTCGTCCTGCCCGATGCCGACCACCTCGGGCAGCGGATGCTCGATCACCTGCTCCACCATCTCGACCGCGGACGCCGCCGACTCGCGCCGGTTGATCGCCGCGACGATCCGGAAGCCCACGCCGAAGTCCGCCTCCGCGGCGCGCAGACCGCCGATCAGCGGGTCCATGACGTCGCGGTAGCCGAGGCCGCGCGCGGCGAAGTACTGCGGGTTCACGTAGTACTCGCGGTAGCGGAGGCTGCCGTCGGCCACCGCCGAGCGCACGCCCTCGTAGGCCACGCGCTCGAAGTCCTCCGGATCGCGCAGCACGTCATGCGCGAAACGGAATGCGACGAGGAAGTCCCGCAGGTCCGTGAAGGCGAACAGCCGCTCCGGGTCGGTCGTCGGCAGCCGCACGCCGTGCTTGGCGGCGAGCTCGATGAACAGCGGCGCGCTCATCGTCGACGCGAAGTGGCAGTGCAGCTCGGTCTTCGGCAGCAGCTGCAGATAGTCCGGGTACCCGATCACGGCGTCCTCCTCAGATGACTTGCCCTAGATGTACAGGAAACGCCGCCCCCCGCATGCATATAGGGCAAGTCAACGGGGCGGGAGAGGCGGCGGGGGTCACCGCCCGCGCAGCCGCGGGCCCTCCTTCACGACCACCAGCCGGTACGGGGTGCCGTCGGCCGACCACCAGCGGTGCGAGATGCCGCCGCCGTAGTAGATCGAGTCCCCGGCGCCGAGCGCGTGCGCCGTGCCGGCGAGCTCGACGAACACGCTGCCCTCCACGACGTAGAGGAACTCCTCCTCGTCGTGCACGAAGCACTCGCCCTCCTCGACCGCGTCGGAGACGACCTCCATCGGGTGGAACGGCCGGTCGCCGTGCACGAGCATGCGTGCCGATCCGGCTGCGAAGCCCTCGGGCACGGCCCCGGTCCCCGCGCGCTGCACCTCGACGTCCATCGCCCCGGCCGCGGGTGCCTCCGCGGCGGCGATGAGCTCGATCGGGCTCGTCTCGAGCGCCAGGGCGATGCGTCGCAGCGACCCGAGGCTCGGCTGCGCGAGGCCGCGCTCGAGCTGGCTGAGGAAGGGATGCGACAGCTCGGTCGCGGTGGCCAGCTGCACGAGCGTCAGCCCCCGTGCCTTGCGCAGCTGGCGGATGCGCGCCCCCAGGCGGATGACGGCGGCGGCGTCCTCCGCCTGCTGCCGGTCGGTGGTGACGCTCACGGCCATCATGCTCTCACGCGGGCAGCGGCACGCCGTGCGCGGCGGCGTACTGCTCGACCTGCCCGACGTAGTCGGCCCGGCGGGCCGGGGTCAGCCAGGACGCCGCGAACGAGTTGAGCGCGAGGCGCACCAGATCCGTCTCGTCCAGGCCCGCCTGCTCGGCGAGGGCGACGTAGTTGTCGCCGACGTAGCCGCCGAAGTACGCCGGGTCGTCGGAGTTCACGGTCACCGCGACCCCCGCGCGCATGAGGCCCACGATCTCGTCGGACTTCATCTGCTCGGTCACGAACGAGTTCGACACCGGGCAGCAGGTGAGCCCCAGTCCGCGCTCCGTGACGAGGGCGACCAGCTCCGGGTCCTCGACGATGTTGGTGCCGTGGTCGATGCGGTCCACGCCGATCTCGGTGAGCACCTGGCGGATGTGGCCGATCGAGCCGGGCTGGTCGATGTCGCAGTGCATCGTCAGCAGGAAGCCCTCCGCCCTGGCCCGCGCGAACACGGCGGCGAACTTCGACGGCGGGTTGTCGCGCTCGTCCGAGTCGAGCCCCACGCCGACGATCCACGCCCGGTACGGCAGCGCCTCCATGAGGGTGGACATCGCGTGCTCGGCGGAGAAGTCGCGCAGGAAGCACAGGATCAGCTCGGCGGACACGCCCAGCTCGGCCTGTGCGCGCACGACGGCCCGCCGGTATCCGCCGATCACGTTCTCGAACGGCACGCCCCGGCTCGTGTGCGCCTGCGGATCGAAGAACATCTCGGTGTGCACGACGCCCTGCGACGCGGCCGTGCGCAGGTAGGCCCACGCCAGATCGTGGAAGTCGTCCGCGGTCTGCAGCACTCCCATCGCGGGGTAGTACACCGCGAGGAAGCTCGTCAGGTCGGTGAAGTCGTAGGTCGCCCTCACCTCTTCGACGGTGCTCTGCGCGAGCGGGATGCCGTTGCGCGCGGCGAGGGCGAACCTCAGCTCGGGCTCGAGGGTGCCCTCCAGGTGCAGGTGGAGCTCGGCCTTGGGCAGGCCGTGGGCGAACGAGATCAACGCCTCCGAGGCGGTCATGGGTCTCTCTTTCGGGTGAACGGGGAGGGATGCCGGGTCAGATCCCGCTGCGCGGGCTCATCCCCATCCGGGCCAACACGACGTCCTCGATGATCTGGATGACGTTGTAGAGCACGATCGCGGCGACCGTGACGGCGACGATAGAGGCCCACAGCGCGGAGTACTTGGCCTGCGAGATGTAGGCCGACATCGTGCCGCCGACCCCGCCGCCGACCGCGAGCCACTCGGCCAGCAGCGCGCCGGTGATGGCCCCGGGCACCGAGATGCGCACGGCGGCGAAGAACGACGGGAGCGAGGACGGCATCGCGATCTTGCGCAGCTTGGTCAGCGCGCCGCCGCCGTATACCTCCACGAGGTCGTTCTGCTGGGGGGATGTCGACTTCAGCCCGAACGCGATGTTCACCAGCGCCGGGAAGAGCACCACGATGCCGCCGATGACGGCGACGGTCGTGACGTCGCGGCCGAACACCAGGATGATGACGGGCGCCATGGCGACCAGCGGCACCGAGCGCAGCAGCATCGCCATCGGCATCAGCGCGTTCTCGATGCCCTTGCTCAACTGGAACAGCGACGCACCGACGAGGGCGGCGACCAGGCCCGCGACGAAACCGATGACGGCGTGCCCGAGGGTCGTGCTGAGGTTGCCGACGACGATCGCGAGGTTGTCGGCCGCGGCCGGCACCGTGAACAGGTAGTTCCAGACGTCCACCGGGCCCTTCGCGATCATGGGCGAGACGTTGAACAGCGCGAGCACGCCCCACCAGATCACGAGCACGGCGACGATGGTGCCGAGGAAGGTCAGCAGCCCCCAGCCCAGGGCGCGGAAGGCGGCGGCACGGGCCTGCTTGCGCAGCTGCGTGTCGAGCCGGGCGGCGGTGCGGACGGCGGGCACGGAGACGGCGGCGCCGGTCATGAGACTGCTCCCTTCGACCATGGCGCGATGAGGCGCGCGATGAGTCCGACGATGGCGAAGCCCGCGAGCGCGACGACGCCGCTGACGATCGCGAGCGCCCACACCAGGTCCGACTGGGCCGTCTGCATGGCGAGCATCATCGCCATGCCGACGCCCGCCTCGATCTTGCCGAAGAACTCGGAGAGCACGGCGCCCAGGAACGCCGCCGGGACGGCGATCTGCAGAGCGTTGAGGATGGCGGGCAGCGCCGCGATCAGCCGGACCTTGCGCAGCTGGGTCAGCTTGCTGCCGCCGTAGACCGAGATGAGGTCCAGGCTCGTGGCGTCGGCCGACTTCAGGCCCACGAGCGCTCCGACGACCGTGGTGAAGAACACCGAGAGCGCGGCCAGCAGCACGGCGGTGCCGCTGGGCTCGCCGACGGCGGGGACGGGGAACAGGATGATCGCGATCATCCCGATCGCGACGATCGGGACGCAGTAGGTGAGGATGGCGATCTGCATCGCGATGCCCTCCAGCCGCGGCACGAGCAGCACGAGGAAGGCCAGCAGCAGAGCCAGCCCGTTGCCCCATACGTAGCCGATGCCGGCTTCGACGAGGGTCACGGAGAAGTTGCGCCAGAAGTACGCCCAGCCGCTGTCGACCGCGGCGAGGACGACATCCAGCGGGCTCGGGATCACGCTCTTGCCGGAGGGGTTCAGCCACACCGCGGACACGATCCACCACAGGATGAGGAAGCCGACGACGCCGATGGTCCCGGTGAGCCACGCGGGGAGCTTGACGTCCTCCCAGTGGACGGCGCGTCCCTTCCCGGCGGTCGCCTCAGTGGTCGTCATCGGCGGCGGCGCCTCCCGCGCCGAACAGCAGCTCGGAGGCCTGGTCCGCGTAGGCGTGGAACTCCGGGCTGCGCATCATCTCGGGGACGCGGGGCCGTGGCAGGTCGATGGTCATGACCTCCTTGATGCGGCCGGGACGCGGGCTCATGACCGCGACCTGGTCGGAGAGGAAGATCGCCTCCGAGATGCCGTGGGTGACCAGGAGGGTGGTCGCCGGCTTCTCGGTCCAGATGCGCAGCAGCTCGAGGTTGAGCTTCTGGCGGGTCATGTCGTCGAGCGCGCCGAACGGCTCGTCGAACAGCAGCACCTCGGGTCGCATCACCAGCGAGCGGGCGATCGACACGCGCTGCCGCATGCCGCCGGACAGCTGCGCCGGCTTGGCCTTCTCGAAACCGGTCAGGCCCACCAGCGCGATGAGCTCGTCCACGTAAGCCTTGTCGACGCTCTTTCCGGCGATCTCGAACGGCAGCCGGATGTTGCTCATGACGCTGCGCCAGGGCAGCAGCGCCGAGTCCTGGAACGCGATCCCCAGCTTGTTCTCCTTACGGAGCTCCTTGGGGCTCTTCCCGTCGACGCGGGTCGAGCCGCTCGTAGGCTGCTCGAGGCCGGCGAGGATTCGCAGGATCGTCGACTTGCCGCATCCGGACGGTCCCAGCAGCGACAGGAACGTGCCCTGCTCGGTGTGCAGGTTGGCGTCCTGCAGCGCGACGACGGTCTTGCGGCCGCTGGTGAAGACCTTGTTCAGGTCGGTGATCTGAAGGCCGGTGCCCAGGGTGGTCCCCTGGGCACCGGTCTCGACGATGGTGTTCGTCACGTCAGTGAATGCTTTCGCTCCGGATCAACCCGCGTAGTTGATCAGATCGGGGTTGTCCGCGTAGACCTCGTCCAACAGCGAGGTGTCGAACAGCTGGTCGGCGGTCAGGTCGATGCCGGCGTCGGCGAGGCTGTCGAGCGTCGCCTGCTGGAGGTCGTCGGAGATGGTGAACAGGCCGTTCTCGGCGGTCTCGTCGGAGACCACGAGGTCGGTCAGCTGCGCCTCGGCACCGGCGAGGGAGGTGGCCGCGTCCAGGCCGAGGTCCGCGCCG
>NZ_JASGEL010000034.1:0-40505 GCF_047606385.1 Microbacterium sp. | reverse complement strand
CGTGGGGTGGTCAATCAGCGACCGGATCACCGCGGAGATCGTCGTGGACGCGCTCGAGATGGCCCGCTGGCGACGTCGCCCCGAACCCGGCACCGTCGTTCACGCGGATCGAGGAGCGCAGTACACCTCGTGGCTCTTCGGACACCGGCTGCGCCAAGCCGGGCTCCTCGGATCGATGGGCAGAGTCGCCTCCAGCGTCGACAACGCCCTCATCGAGAGCTTCTGGTCGACGATGCAACGCGAGCTCCTGGACCGCTCCGTCTGGACCTCGCGAGCCGAGCTGTCGTCGGCAATGTTCGAGTGGATCGAAGCGTTCTACAACCCCACCCGCCGCCACACCGCCCTCGGCAACCTCAGTCCTGTGGAGTTCGAACGACTTCACACCACCACCGCAGAAGCGGCATGATCAACACATACAACCCGTCCGGGAAAGCAGGTCAGGCTCCATCCGGGTCAAGCGCGACGACTGGGGCGCGATCGACATCCCGCTGATCGAGTACGCGGTGGCGTTCCCGATCCCGCCCGAACTGCGCACCGTCGACCCGACGTCCCCTGTCGAGCTGCTCGCGGCGACCCCGTCGTGAACGCCGCCGGCGGCCCGTTCGTCCGCGTTACCGTGAGCTGATAGCGCTGATTCGGGCGCACCCGCGAATCGGTGAACGCGGTGTTCAGCAAGCGGAGGGCGTCGAGTCATGCGGGTCTGGTCGCTGCATCCCCGCTTCCTGGATGGCAAGGGTCTCGTGGCCTGCTGGCGGGAGACGCTGCTCGCCCAGGCCGTGCTGGCGGGACGCACACGCGGCTACACCCGGCATCCGCAGCTGGTCCGCTTCCGGGCACAGGACGATCCGCTCCGCTCCGTCGACGCCTACCTGGTCGGGCTGGCGGACGCGGCCGATCTACGGGGCTTCCGCTTCGATCGAACCCGGATCGACCGATCCGGCACGAGGAACGGGTTGATCGCGGTTACGGATGGGCAGCTTGCCTACGAGTGGGCGCACCTCCAGGCGAAACTGGCCGAACGGAGCCCGCAGATAGCCGCGCGGTGGCATGGTGCCGCACCTGAGTCGCACCCGCTGTTCCATGTCGTCCCCGGCCCCGTCGAGGACTGGGAACGGCCAACCCCAAGCTCAGCGCAGCCCAGGTCCCTCGACAGCGGCGCGTGAACAGCCGCCGCCTCATCTGCAAGACGCGTGGCAACATCGCTTTGTGGATGAGGTCAGGCCGAAAAGGCGGTCCCGCACACAAGACAGAAGATGCGGCGGGTCGCCTCTTCGGGAACCTTCAGCGGTTCGTTAGAGTGGCACGGCGGCTCAACCATCACCATGTCATCCGGCTCCGTCAGTGGATCAGGGGTTTCGATATCGAGACTGAATGACGGGTTGGGCTTGTAGGTGAAGCCCTGCAGGCCCTTGAACATGTCCGCCATTGAGTCCTTGATGACCTGGTCAATGGCGTCTCCGGCACTGCCGTAACCATACTCAAGTTGGGCTGGCGTCCACCAGGAGTCGAGGCCGGAAGGTTCGCCGCAGAGCGGGCAGAAGTACTGGGTGGCTGGCTCGGCGTTCGGATCGCCTTCGTCGTGGCTGAACCACTTGAACTCGCGTTCGCAGGTTGGGCATTCACGTCGGAGGAAGCCGTCGCTGTCGAGGGGAAGGCTCACTGAAATTCGGATCTCATCGTCCATTGTCGTCATCCGTTCATGTCAAGGAACACGTCCTGCGTGTGTTGCTCGCCGCCATCAGTGCGAGCAGTGATCGTGACGTCGAAAGCGTCGTCCATCCCCGCGCCGCCAAAGACCATGCGCGATGTCATCACATCGATGGTGACCGAGCGCCCACCGCCAGGGACTTTAGGAATCACCGGAAGTCCAGTGGATCGCAGGTCGATGCCCGCTTTCTCCGGAACCGTAAGTGTGACGTCATAGGCCGTTTCTGTGCCCCGATTGATCACCTGGAGCTTGTCGATGCGGTTCCCGCCCTTGTTGAAGTACTTGAGGTCAAAGTCGATCGGCTTCCGCGCAGGCGCGGCGCTCGGCAGGCGCCGCCCGAGCGCAAGACCGTTGCCAGGCGGAGGCGGCGCAGTAAAGTCACCCGTGGTGTGCCAGTCCGTGCCAGTCAGATCTACGTCGCAGCCCGCGGTCTTGAGCCTGGTTGCGAGCGCCTGGCGGCTGGCCGAAGAGTTGCTCAGCCGGATCGAATGGCGACCGGCCACATCGCTGAACGGGCGCACCTCTCCGACCTCGACGAGCACCGTGCGCTTCGCATCTCGGCCGAGCGCCATCCCTGCCTCGAAGAGAACATTGGGCCGAGCTTGCGCGGCAGGCTGGATCTCGACATCACCTTCACCGTGGCCGTAGCGCGGTTGCAGGTAGGCGACCTCGTCTGGGGTCATGAGCACGACGATGGCTGTGGCGTGCGTGAACGCAGCGTCGAGCACCTGCCCGATGTACGGCGAGCCCTCGCCTGTTAGTTCGACGGCGGTCGTCCACTCCATTGGCGACAGGTTGATACTGCGGAGGAAGTCGAACATTGCCTTGCGAAGGGCCTCGTTGCGGCCATGTACGACAAAGACGGACCGCCTATCACTCAGACTGCCCACGGCCGCCCTCCTCTCCGCCGGTGACGTCATGACCCTTGAGGGTAAGTACGGCCTTGAGATGGTTCTCCCATCCCTCTTTGTGGATGATTCGGTCGTAGTCAGCTTCTGGATCTGAGAGAAGGTCGATTCGGCTGCGGCGGCTGAGCGTGGTCCAGTCCTCGTACATCACATACAGGGCGTTCCCGTAGTCGAGATTTTCCAGCACGACAAGGTCCTCACGAAACTTGAATCCAAAGTAGCGAGAGAATTCTCCTTCTCCTACGATGACCGCTCCCGGGTGGAACCCCTCCACAGCTTCGTATCTGTTCTGCATGGTCTTCAAGCGCGGACTTCCTGGGGCGCGCTTCAAACGCGTCAGAACCCTGGTGAAGCTGGCTTCACCCCTCGGGAGAAGCTCCCATGTCACTTGCTGGTCGTCCAGCCAATCAGCGACCGACAGCGTCGAGGAAACGATAGAAGCGTGAGCGTTGAGGTTCTCCCTCAGGAGTGAAGCTGCCAGGTGAAGGTCGCGCTCATCGAGTTCCGTGCGCTCGAACACGCGATCAACGCGGAAGCCGATAGTGACCTGTCCGTCCGCTGTGTCCTCGACGTCGATAAGGATCGGCAGCTGCTTCGCGTACCAGACGTCCTTCCGGAAGACCTCACGCGTGGAGTAGTGCACATGGCTACCGCGCTTCCAGTCTCCGAAGTTGGGAACTTCCCATCCGCCAATAACCTTCTCGACCTTCGGGAGGTCCTTGCGCACGAAGAGCCTGCCGTCGATGTTGTACCGAGACCACCTGCCGTTGGTGGCTTCGGGCACCACGGCTTCAGCGTGTTGCACAGATTCTCCGTCTGAAGTGATCCCAAGGTGCTCAAGCGCACCCGACGCCAGGTCCGAGAGCGAGTATGTCCGCGCCTTGCTCACGTAGAAGGTGTCCGTCGAGCAACGATCAACCAAGTCGTTGATGAAGCTAGGGATCTTGGCATATCCGGGCATCTGAACCTCCTCGTGGTTCAAGTTGCCGCCACTGGAGGCGGACGGTCCTGTGCACTACTGCGCTTGCGGAACCGATGCTACTAGGGTAGCATGATTCATGCAAAGGGTGATGAACCCATGACGAGTAGATCGATAAAGAGGATGCGATAGCGTAAATCTGGCCATGTTGTTCTGGGTGAGGTGGAGCGCTTGCGTGTCGTCTTCGAGGATGATGATCTTCGGCGTCTGGCCGAAGACGTGTCCTATGCGCCACGGCGCTGGGGCGCAGACATCATCAAGGCGTACCGGAAGAAGATCCAGGTACTGCGCGCGGCCACTGACGAACGAGACCTATATGCGATGCGTTCCCTCCGGTTGGAGCAGCTCAAGGGCAACCGGGCCGGAACCTCATCCATCCGCCTGAATGACCAGTTCAGGCTCATCATCAAGTTCGAAACGGATGACGACGGCCGGATGGTCATCGTCATCGAGATGGTTGATTACCACTGAAGGAGAGTGACGATCATGAGTACGCCGATGGCTGCCGAGGTGTTCCCGGCCGGGGAACACCTGGCTGACGAACTCGACGCGCGCGGCTGGACTCAGGCCGACTTTGCGGAGATTCTGGGACGACCGGCACAGTTCGTCTCCGAGATCATCTCCGGCAAAAAGGAGATCACTCGCGAGTCCGCCGCGCAGATCGCGGCTGCGCTCGGAACAAGCGCAGAGTTCTGGCTCAAGCTTCAGGACTCTTATCTCCTCTGGAAGCAAGCACAGGATTCGCGCACCAGGGAGAGCCTTGACGCCGTAAAGACCCGCGCCAGGTTGCGTGAGTTAGCACCGGTCGCCTTGCTGAGGAAGCGTGGCTTCATCACCGCGTCTGATCCAGACGGGCAGTCGAAAGAGGTCCTTCACCTCTTTGGGATGCAGAGCCTTGATGAGGAGCTGACGGTCAGATTCGCCGCCAGGCGAAGCAACACGGACGAGGCAGTGACAGTGCTTCAGCAAGCCTGGGTCGCGTGCGTCAAGGCCAGTGCACGTGAGCTGCAGGTTGCGCCATACTCCCGTGATCGACTTCGAGAGTTGGCCGAGCAACTCTCGGAAAGGGCACGCAATCCGGAGGAGTTTGCCGCCTTCCAAGCGTCTTTCGCGGAAGTCGGAGTGAAGCTGGTCTACGTTGAAGCGTTCCCCGGAGGGAAGCTCGATGGGTGCGCACTGATCGTCGATGAAACCCCCGTGATCGGCATCTCCGGTCGGTGGAAGCGGCTAGACAAAGTGCTCTTCACAATCCTTCATGAGACCGCCCATGTTCTGCTGGGCCACGTCTCAGAGGACGGGGGAGTCATCGTTGATGACCTATCTGAAGAGAGTCAGGACGAGGAAACGGAAGCCGATCGGCTTGCTGGAGAACTGGCTATCTCGGGGCCGCTTCCCGTCGTTCCCGAACGGCCAAGCGCGACCTGGGCGCAGACGGAGGCGGACGCATTGGGTGTGCACCCGATCACGCTGATCGGCAGGCTTCAAAATGACGGCCTGTTGTCGTGGAAAACTACCCTCGTTCGCGACGCGCCCAACGTTACCAATCAGCTCGAACGATGGACGACACTCGTCCCAGCCTGAACGACGTCACCTCGGCTTCTCCCACACCGTCATCCGGCTCACCTCGAACCGTCGCGCGATCGACGTGACGCTCTCGCCGCTGTCACGGGCCGTTTGAATCGTGTCCATCTGTTTGGCCGTCAGAGGCGTTCGACTCCGTCTCTTTGGTTCCGTCACCGCCCCGACGAGCCCAGAATCAGCCACGCCGCCCGACGACCCGAGCCCGCGCTTCGCCAGTTCCCACACGGTTTCCAGCCGTTCGACGCGCTTCCACTCATGTGATTGGAGTCCGCCGCGCTCCACCAAGGTGCTTTTATCAAAAGTGCACACGACAGCTCCATGAGGCCGCCCCCGACGGGCGGCCTCAGTCGTTTCCGGGCGAATCTGGATTGGTGGTGAGGTCGGCGAATGGCTCGTTGAGCTCGGAGCGGATCTGAGCCGGTTCGGGGCCGAGGAAGACACCGGCGAAGATCGTCCGGTTCAACTGCTTCCGCACCGTCTCCGGAGCATTCGCATACGTCGCGTGGGCGTCTTCGAGCACGTAGAGCGCGTCCCGAACCTGGGCTTCGAGGCTCGCCCCCGTCGGTCTCGGCAAGGCGTCGTTCGCGGTCGAGTCGCGCTCGCTCAGCTCTGAGGCGACGCTGTTCGGCGAGGAAGAGGTCGCGGGGCAGCGCCTCGGCGTAGTAGACGTCGAGCAGCTTGGCCTGGTTCGTCTCGCTCGCTACGGCTTGCTCGGCGACGGCGTCGAGTCGTTCGGCGTTGACGACCTGCTGTCGGCGGAGACTCGTCAGCGCGACCTGCTCGACCTGCTCTCGCTGTTGCGGGCTCAGCTGGATCCAGCGATACAGGTCTTCGACACGCTGTTCGACGATCGCGATGGGCAGCGCTTTGCGTTGCGTGCAGGTGGAGTCGCGGCGGCGGTGGCAGACGTAGTAGTCGTAGGTTCGACCGGACTTTGTCTGCGTGCTCTGCACGATGAGTCGCCGGCCGCACTCGAAGCAGAAGACCGTGCCCTTCAGATAGTGGTCGTGGATACGCGAGCGCTCGCCGTTGCGGCGGGCGGCCAGAATGTCCTGCACGGCCGCCCAGGTCACCGGATCGATGAGCGGCTCGTGACGGCCGGGATGCTCGACGCCGTTGAAGGTGACGGTGCCCTGGTAATACACGTTGCGAAGCAGATGGTGGACGCTGCGAGCGGTCAGCGGCTGCGCCGGAGTGTTCGGGCCAGGCTTGGTCGTCATCCCTCGCGCGTTGAGCTCGGCGGCGAGCCGCGTGATGCTCCACTCCCCGGATGCGTAGGCACGGAACGCCCAGGTGATGTGCGGGCCACGGTCAGTGTCGATGGTGATCGTGCGGATCTCCCGGCCGTCATCGTCGAAATGGCGCTCGTTGAGGTACCCGAGCGGTGCACGGCCCGGGGTTCCTCCATTCGCTGCTTTCTGTCGCATCCCCTTCATCACCTCGGTGGCGAGATTCTGGGAGTAGAACTCCGCGATCGACGCCATGATCCCATGCAGCAGTCTGCCGCTCGGCGAGGCGTTGATCGCCTCGGTCGTGGAGACGAGCTTCGCGCCGGCCGCGTGGATCTCATCCGTCAGGTGCGCGTCGTCGCCCCGGTTCCGGGCGAGCCGATCGACCTTGTGCACGATGACGTAGTCGATCTCGTGCGAGCGGATGTAGTCGAGCATGCGCTGCAGCTCGGGACGCGCGGTCGAGCGGCCGGAGCGTCCGCGGTCGACGAACTCCGCCGAGACGAGCGCGCCGAGTTCATGCGCGCGGCGTCGGTTCGCATCGCGGTTGCGCCGGGATCGAGTGCCCTTCCTCATCGAAGCCGTTCGAAGCCTGGCGTGGTGTGGAGACGCGCAGGTAGGACACGGCGCGAAGGAAGAGAGGAGGGACATCGTCTGAAGGATTGAGCACGCTCAGCACGATGAGTGCTGTGGAAACCTGGCCGCCGCATGAGCCTGGCCGGTAAACTTCTGAAAACCGCTGACGGAAGGAGCCGCATCATGTCGATCACGACCATCACCACCGCTCAGCGTGCCGAGCGCGAGCGTCAGGTCGCCGAGGCCATCCACTCCGGTGAGATGGAAGGACTGCCCACCAGTGAGGCGACCAAGGCCGACGCCGACAAGTACGTCGCCGGCGAGATCGACCTCGCCGAGCTCGAGGCCCGGGTGCGCGCCCGCTACGGGATTGCCTGACTTCGTCGACCCCTACCTCGATCCGGCAACGGGGATTCTGAAGAACCTCGTCGGCGCGGCCACGCAGGCTGAGCTGGATGCGGCGTCGATAGCTCTTCGGCCGACGATGAACTCTGGGACCGATCGGCCCAGGTCGTCGCGTCCCAGCGGTCGGGGTGCATCGATTCCTGCCTCCATGCGCCAGGAGCCTAGTCAGGGGAACAGCGGATTGGTTGCGGGAACGATCGCGTCGTCGCTGCGGCACGTGTCCTCACGCGACCCTCACGGTCGCTCGCCAAGCGCGCGAACGCGATGATCACGCCGATGCCCAGCATCGCCATGACGATGACGAGGACCGGCGAGCCGTTCTCGGCCGCCACGCTCGAGGTGTCGGAGCGATCGAACGCAGCGATGACGTCAGCTCGGGCGTCTATCGCTGACCGTGGCTGCGCAGCTATCTGCCGCGCTGGCTCGTTGAGTCCGAGCAGGTTCAGTCCGTCGAACCCGTAGAAGGCCCCACCGGTCATGTTGATCTGCAGGAACACATCGCGGGCGTGCTCCGCGACACCTGCGGCGACATCCTTTCGAGGATCCAATCCCGCCAGGCGCCATTGGTCGCCCTGCTCCTCCGCGACTGTTGTCCCGATGATCGCACCCTCGCTGTCGTACGCGACTGCGATCCATCCGTCGAGTGTTCCGAGCGGATTTTCGCTCGCGCCATCCACATATGCCTGGCTGATCGAGTAGACAGGCCGCGGCTCTCCGAAACCGGCAGCCTGAGCACACGCGGCGGCGATCTCAGATGCTCCGGTCGCACACGCGAACGCCGCAACGACCGCGAGCGGCGCGACGGCGTCGTCGACAACCGGACATGCGAACGACGTCGTCACCTCGGGCGACGTGATCCCATCGGCCACGGCCGGGCAGGTCGTCACGGCGGACACGACGGATGCTGCGACAGCGCCGTCTGCGACGGGGACGCTCGGCCACCACAGCGACATCACGGCTATGCCGGCCGACATCGCCACCGTCCCGATCACGCCCACGGTGTCAGTGTCGGCCTGCGAGGTGCCGTTTGCAAGGCCCGCCCGCCCGGCCTCGGCGAGTACCTACGGCGACACCCTCGGAGGAGACGGCGCCTCCACCGCCCCGATGGGATACGAATGGTGGGTGCCCGGCCACAACACCTTCAGGCAGTTCAGCGCGCTCCCCGGCCAGATCGACGGTGTCGGGTCAACGATTGTCGTGTCGGCGTACATCGTGAAGGACCAGCAGTAACGCTCATGCGTAACCCCCTCACCGGCGATGCGGCGTTCCTCACCTGGAGGAACGCCGTGGTCGCCGGCGTTGCCGGTCCCGTGCTGGTCTTCTTCGCGATCGCCGTCGGCGTCAGCGATCAATCATTCGACTCGATCGCGGGCCCTGGGGGCTTCGTGCTGCTCACGGTCGCGTCTGCGGCAATTTCAAGCGTCGTGTTCGCGGTCACTGCGGTGGTCACGAGTCTCATCACGGCTGCCATCTTGGCTGTTGCGGGCTTTCGCCCGGCGAACATCTGGGGGCGGGTCATCGTTGTGGTGCTGTTGAGCGCGCAGTGCTATCTCTTCTTCAGGCTGCCCACCTTCAAGCCGCAGATCCTCGCGGAGGTCGTGCTGTCGGTCGCTCTCGCCCTTCTGCTCCGGCCAAAGCGCCGGAACAGGAGCGACGTTCCCTGACCGCTGCGAGCCTGACGCGGACGCCATCGGCGGCGACGCCGTTGAAGCGTCATCGTCAGGGGCGAGGACCCGTGAGCTGTCTCCGGCGATCGTCGGCGTGAACCGCACCTCGATCGAGGGCGACCTCGTGCCGGTCCGTGCTGCGTTTACAGCGCGGTGCTCGAACGCCATAATCGGGAGCACCTATGTCTCCATCGAAGTCACGCGCGCGGCCCGGCTCGACCCGATTCTCGGGCAGAGCTGGGAACGGGCCCGGCACTGCCTGGCTGGTCGTCGCGACCGCCGCACTGGTGTCGATCCTCTCCGGCGCATTCGTCGATCGCGCGAGCGCCGTGGAGGACACGAACTGGTGGTACGACGCATATCACCTCGGCGACGCCCATGACGCCGGCTGGACCGGTGAGGGAGTGCGGATCGCGGTGATCGACGGGCAGATCGACCCGGACTCGCCGGGACTGGTCGGCGCGGACGTGACCGTGGACGACGATCCGCTGTGCCCGGGCCAGCAGGTGGTCCAGACCGACCCGACCGTGACGAGCGTGCACGGCACGACCGTGACGTCATATCTGGTCGGCAACGGCGACGGCCCCAGCGGCATCCACGGCGTCGCACCGGATGCCTCGGTCACCTTCTACGGCTACGGGGTCGACGGCAACGAGGACTGCGCAGGCGCGGTCGACACCGTCACGGCGGGACCGGATCAGGAGGAGCTGGACATCTCCGCGGCCGCCGTCGGAATCCTGCGCGCGATCGAGGACGGCGCACAGATCATCAACGTCTCCGCGGCATCGGGCTCGACCTACGGCGACTCATGGGTGATCGCGGAGGCGATCGCGCGTGGCGTGGTCATCGTCGCCTCGATGACCAACGACATCACCGCCGAGCCGATCGGGGAGGTCGCCGGCTTCCCGTACACGTACCAGGGAGTGGTCTCGGTGAACGCGATCGACGCCGACGGCAACTTCCAGAAGACCTCGATCGGGAACACGGACAGCACCGACCGCGACACCACGGTGGTCGCCGCCGGCATCCGGATGGCTGCGGTGGGCGTGGAGGGGGACTGGGACGCCACACCGTCCATGAACGGCACCTCCTATGCCACCCCCATCGTCACCGGCATGATCGCCCTGACCGCGCAGAAGTATCCCGACGCCACCGGGAACCAGCTCATCCAGTCCCTGATCCGCAACACCGGGACCGAGGAGCACGAGCTCTCCCACGACGACGAGTACGGATACGGCGCCGCGTCGGCGACCCACATGCTGCAGAACGATCCCACGCAGTATGACGACGTCAACCCGCTGACGGACAAGGTGCTGAGCAGCGCCCCCACCCAGGAACAGGTGGACTTCGTCGCGGCGGCCCTGCAGCAGAACGACGGTGAGCGCTCGGCCGAGACCGCCGCAGCGATCTCCGACACCGCATCCCCGTGGATCTGGCTCCTCGCGGTCGGCGGTCCGGTCCTGCTCGTCGGAGCGGCGTCGGTCGTGGTGCTCCTGCGCGTCAAGCGCCGACGTGCGGCCGTTCGCGCCTAGGCCGAGCGGTCCGCGAACAGCGGACGGGGGGTCGAACGTGACCCGGATGCGAGTGATGAGGCCGTGCTCCACATGGCTCCAGTTCACGGTCGGGATCGGCGGGTCGTCGCCGTGTGCAGGTCGAACCAGGTCATCGCGTCCTGTCCCTCCACCACCCGGGCGTCCAGCGTGAGGTCGGTCATGATCGACTCCGCCATCCCGCGCAGGCCGGCGATGCACTCGTCGGCGCCATGGGCCGTGCCCAGCACCCCGGCGAACTCGACCTCCGGCGCGAGGACCGTGCGCAGCCGGTCGAAGTCACGGTCGCGCCACGCCTCGAAATAGGTGGTGGCGGCTGCGCGCGTGGTCTCGGTCGCATCCATGTGCTCTCCTCTCGTTCGGTGACGTCTCCAGGCTCGTCCGGATGGAATCATCTGTCCAATATCGGTCGGACATCGCACTTATGCTTTCTGAAGATGGAACTGCATCAGCTGCGATACTTCCTCGCGGTCGTCGACGAGGGGACGTTCACCGCGGCCGCGGCGGCCGTGAACGTCAGTCAGTCCGGTGTCAGCACCCAGCTCCGCAAGCTCGAGAACGAGCTCGGCGTGACGCTCATGGAGCGCTCCACGCGGCGGGTCGTGCTCACGCCCGCCGGCCGGCAGCTGGTCCCGCGGGCGCGGGCCGTGCTCGCCGCCGTCGACGAGGTCGCCGCCACCGCCGCCGGCATCCGGGGGCTCGTGACCGGATCGCTGCGGATCGGGACGGTCACCGGTCTCGTCTGGCCGCCGCTGTTCGACGGGCTGGGGGCGATCCACGCCGCGCATCCCGGGATCGAGCTGCACCTGCACGAGGGCACCTCCGAGGATCTCATCGCCGAGGTGCGCGACGGGGCCACGGATGTCGCGGTCGCCGCGTGGTCGGATCGCGAGCCCGACCACATCGAGTTCGTCTCGGTGTTCGACGACGCGCTGGTGGCGGTCGTCGCCGACGACCACCCCTGGGCGGCGCGGGTCCGCATCCGCCCCGCGGAGCTGGCGCACGCAGAGCTCATCGCTCTCCCCGAGGGGACCGGTGCCCGCGCCGCGCTCGACGCGCTGCTCGCACGTGTCGGCTCGGCCGCGGTGCCGCGCTGGGAGGTCTCGTCGCCCGCATACGTGCAGATGCTCGCCAGCCGCGGCATCGGCGTCGGCGTCGTCAGCGAGACCACCGCGCATCGCTGGACGGGGGTGACGGCGCTTCCGATCGCCGACCGGCGGGCACGGTCGGGGCTCGGCGTCGCGTGGCGCCGCAGACCCGGCGATGCCGCTCGCGCGCTGCTGCGGGAGATCCTGCCTCCGGAGGCCGACTCGCCGTGAGCGTCAGGCGCTGACGGCCTCCCGTGCCCGGAGGTCTTTGCGCAGGATCTTGCCGGACGTGGACTTCGGGATCGCGTCGATGAACTCGACGCGTCGCACCTTCTTGTGCGGCGCCACGTTGCCGGCGACGAAGGCGATGACCTCCTCGGCGGTCAGCTGCGAGTCGGGCGCGGCGACCACGAACGCCTTCGGGATCTCCTGCCTGTCCTCGTCGAGCACGCCGATGACGGCGGCGTCCATCACCTTCGGATGGCTCAGCAGCAACGCCTCGAGCTCGGCCGGGGCGATCTGGTAGCCGTGGTACTTGATGAGCTCCTTGGCGCGGTCGACGATCGTGTACCAGCCCCGCCGGTTGTACACCGCGACGTCGCCGGTGTGCAGGAACCCGTCGGCATCCAGCGTCTGCGCGGTCGCCTCGGGCTTGCCGAGGTAGCCGAGCATGACATTGGGGCCCTTGACCCACAGCTCGCCGGGCTCGGTCTCGCCGTTCTCGTCGAACTCGGTGTGCTCCTCGCCGGTCTCGACGTCGACGATCTTGCAGCTGACGTTCGGCAGCGCGAAGCCGACCGAGCTGAGCGGCACGTCCGCGTACTCCGGCGCGGGAGACATCGCATGCGACACCGGGCTGAGCTCGCTCATGCCGTAGCCCTGCAGCATGTGGGCGTGGATGCGGTCGCCGGCGGCGCGGCCGGTGTCGCCGTCCAGCGGCGCGGCGCCGGAGAAGACCGTGCGCACGCTCGAGATGTCGAATTGGTCGACGACCGGGTGCTTGGCGAGCGCCACCGCGATGGGCGGGGCGATGTAGATGTAGGTGCACCGGAATCTCTGGATGTTCGTGAGGAACTCCACGAGATCGAACCTCGGCATCGTGACCAGGCTGGCCCGCACGCGCAGGGCCAGGTTGAGCAGCACCGTCATGCCGTAGATGTGGAAGAACGGCAGCACGGCGAGCACGCGGTCCTCGGCGGTCAGGTCCATGTGCGCGACGCACTGGGTGACGTTGGCCACGAGGTTGCGGTGGCTGAGCATGACGCCCTTCGGGACGCCCGTGGTGCCCGACGAGTAGGGGAGGACGGCGATGTGGGTCGCCGGGTCGAAGGACACCTCCGGCGCGGGGTGACCCTCGCCCAGCAGCTCCCGCAGACTCGGGTGGCCGTCCGCGCCGTCGAGCACGATGAGCCGCTCGGCAGGGATGCCGACTGCCACGGCTGCGGCCGCGGCCTGCGGGAGCAGCGGCCCGACGGTGACGAGCCACGTGGCCGCCGCATCCGTCAGCTGCGTCTCGATCTCGTGCGCGGTGTAGAGCGAGTTGATCGTGGTGACGGTGGCGCCGGCGCGGAGGATCCCGTGGAACGCCGTCGCGAACGCCGGCACGTTCGGGCACAGCAGGGCGACGACGGTGTCGGTGCCGACGCCGCGCGTCGCCAGCGCTCCGGCGAAGGCGTCGATCTGGGCGCGCAGCGCACCGTAGGTCGTCTCCGCGCCGGTGGCCGGGTCGATGAGCGCGGTGCGGGCGAGGTCCGCGGGCTCGAGGGAGGCGAACAGGTCGTCGTAGACGGAGACGTCCGGGATCTCGACGTCGGCGAACGGGCTGGGGAACACGTGCTTCTCCTTTGAAACGTCGTGCGGTGTCCGCGACCGTGCAGGCGGTCCTGGTGTCATCATGCCACCGCCCCCGTCCCGGCACGTCTTCCGACGGCTAACCTGGCCGGATGACGGACGAGAGCACCGACAGCGCCGGGGAGCTGCCGGCGCGAAGCCTGCTGGTGCAGCGGGCGCTGCGCCGGGCGGGCATCGACAGCGAGATCATCGTGCTGCCGGATGCGGCGGCCACCGCGGCCGCGGCCGCCGCGGCCCTGGGCGCCGATGTCGGCGCGATCGCCAACAGCCTCGTCTTCGACGGCGACGGAGAGCCGCTGCTGGTGATGACCAGCGGCGCCCACCGGGTCGATACGGGGGCGCTCGCCGCACGACTCGGCCGCGGGCGCATCCGCCGCGCCACCCCGGAGCAGGTGCGCGCGGCCACCGGACAGGTCATCGGCGGCGTCGCCCCCACCGGGCATCCGGCCCCGATCGAGACGATCGTCGACGAGGCGCTCGCCGTCCATCCTCTGCTGTGGGCCGCCGCCGGCACGCCGCACACGATGTTCGCGCTCACGTTCGACCAGCTCGTGGCGCTGACGGGCGGCACGGTGCACCGGGTCGACTGACCGTCTCGCTAGGTGCCCGACAGCGCGCCGATGCACACCGCGGCGGCCGCGGACCAGGCCTGCGGGCGGCAGGCCGCCGGGTAGGGCACCGGCCGTGACGCGACGGATGCGGCATCCCCGGAGTACAGCTCGGGCATGCGGTAGTCGAACGCCGCGGCCGCGGCCAGCAGCCCCTCGATCAGCGAGGCGGGGTCGAAGCCCTCGGCCGCCAGCCCCCGGACCGCGATCGCCGTGTCGTGCGGCCAGACCGATCCGCGGTGATAGCCGAGCGGCCAGTAGCCGGCGGCGTCCGTCGACAGCGTGCGCAGCCCGAAGCCGGAGTCCAGTCCGGGGGACAGGAGCCGGGCGGCGACCAGGGCGGCCTGGTCATGGTCGAGCAGGCCTGTGCCGAGCAGGTGCCCGAGGTTGGAGGTGAGCGAGTCGACCGGGCGCTTCGCGGCGTCCAGCGCGATCGCCGGATACGCGCCGGCCGCGTCCTCGATCCAGAACGTCTCGTGGAACCGCCGGCGGAGCCGCTGCGCCCAGTCGCGCCACTCGCTCCCGTCCTGGCCGAAGTGCTCGAGCAGGTCCGCCCCGTGCATCGCCGCCTCGTACGCGTACGCCTGCACCTCGCACAGCGCGATCGGCCCCGCCGCGAGCGTGCCGTCCCGCCACTGCACACTGTCCCCGGAGTCCTTCCATCCCTGGTTCGACAGCCCGTGGCCGCTCTCGTCGACGTACTCGAGCAGGCCGTCGCCGTCGCTGTCGCCGAAGTCGCGCATCCAGGCGAGCGCCGCCCGTAGCGCGGGCACCAGCGCCGCGACCTCGTCCTCCGCCATCCCGGCCCGCCACGCGTCGTGCAGCAGGCACACCCACAGCGGGGTCGCGTCGACCGTGCCGTAGTACAGCGGCGGCAGGGAGATCCCCTCGCCGGGGATCTCCAGCGCGTCCTGGCGCAGCTCGTGGATGATCTTGCCCGGCTGCTCCGCCGTGGCGGCGACGGATGCACCGCCCTGCAGGCGGGCGAGCACGCGCAGGGTGGATGCGGCGATCCCCGCGCCCAGCGGCAGCAGCATGCGCGCGGCCCAGATCGAGTCGCGCCCGAACAGGGTGAAGAACCACGGGCTGCCGGCGGCGAGGAACTGCTCGCCCGGCACCCGTGCGCTCTCCAGCCGGAGCGCATCGAGGTCGGCCAGCGCCCGGTCGACCCAGCGGCGCAGCCGCTCGTCGCCCGCCGCGCGGGGCGCGGCCCAGGGCGCAGGACCGGACGGGGCGTGCATGACGGCGCGCTCGTCATGGACCGCGATCGACCAGCCGACCTCGGCGGCGCCGCCGGCGGGAACCTCCACGTCCCACTCGAGCACCAGGTCGTCCCCGTCCGTGCGCGTGCGGGCGTCGTCGGCGCGCACGTCGACGCGGATCGCGCCCCGTGCCCACGACGCGCTCCCGTCGTCGTGTCGCGTGGCGGCGATCGGGGGCACCCGCTGGCCGGACTTGACGGCGTCCATGGCGGCCAGGTCGCTGCGCAGCCGCGCCGTCACCGTGGTGGTCAACGGCCTCGTCAAGGCCGATTCGATGCGGACGGTCTCGTGCGCGCCGGCCGGGGTGACCGATCGGGTGTGGACGGCCCGCAGATGCGGGTCCGCGTCGGCGTCGTCGAGGTGGCGCAGCAGCCGCACGAAGCCGGCGCGGTCGACCGCGTCGTCGAGCATCGCGATCGGCTCGCCCGGCCGGTCGCCGATCGTCACCCGGACGCCGGAGAGCGCGCGGGTGTCGCCCAGGTAGAGGCCCTGGACAGGTGCGTCGCCGATCGACCCGTCGGTGCTCTGCCATGCCTGGACGGGCGCGCGGAGGATGACGTGCTGATCATGGAGGAGGGGCTGCAGGTGCATGGGGGATCCGTGGGTGGGGAGCGGTCAGGGCAGGAGGCGGGCGTGCAGACGACGTTCGGAGCCGTCGGCGTCGACCGCCCAGGCGGTGGCATCGGGTCGGTCGGCGACGACCTCGGCGAGCTCGGCGCCGCGGTAGAGCAGCCCGGCGCCCTCGTCCACGCCGTGCCCGGGCGGGAGGGCCCCGCTCCGGATCGCGTCGCGGAACACGTCGCGACGCGCCGGCTGCGAGTCGTGGTGGGGGCTGAACGATCCGGGCAGCAGGCCGAGCCCGTCGGCGATGGCGGTCGGCGTCGGCCCGAACGAGGTCGTCGTCCCGCCACGGTGCCAGCACAGGCCGCCGGCGGACCCGCCGGCGACGACGACCCCGGCCTCCCGGGCGCGACGCATGACGTCGTCGAGCCCGTGCGCGCGCCAGAGCGCGAGCAGGTTCACGACGCTGCCGCCGCTGACCCAGATCACGTCCCGGGTGAGCAGGTGCTCGGCGAGGCGTTCGTGATTCGGATGCGGGAACAGCCGCACATGGCTGGCCTCCGCCCCCGCCGCGTGTGCCGCCTCGAGCTCCGCGCCCTCGACGAACCGCGGATCGCCGCCGGCGGTGTTGACGTGCGCGACGCGCGGGGCACGGCCGGTCACCCCGGCGAGCTCGATCGCGAACCGCAGCAGCGGTCCGTACGCCGTGTCCGCCCAGGCGCCGTCGACGAACCCGCCGCAGGTCGCGAGGATCGTGGGTGCATCGGCGGTCATTCCTTCACCGCCCCCTCGCTGGCGTTCATGATGCGGCGCTGGAAGATGAAGAACATGACCGCGACCGGGATCGTCATGATGATCGCCGCGGCGAGCTTCAACGGATACTGACGCCCCTGGCTGAGCTGCCCGTTCGCGAGCTGCGCCACGCCCTTGGTGAGGGTCGTCAGCTCCGGCGACTGCGTCGACACGATGAAGTGCGCCAGCTCGTTCCAGGAGCCCTGGAACGACAGGATGACGATCGTGATCAGCGCGGGTCGGGCCATCGGCAGCACGACCGACCAGAACACGCGGAACGTCCCGGCGCCGTCGATGCGCGCCTGCTCCTCGACCGCGACCGGGATCGATTCGAAGAAGTTCTTCATGATGAACACCCCCGCCGCGTCCACGAGCAGCGGCAGGATCATGCCGGCGTAGGTGTCGTAGATGCCGAGCGTGTTGATGACCAGGAACTTCGGGATCAGCAGCACCACGGTGGGCACGCTCATCACCGCGACGAGGCCTGCGAACACGACGCCGCGACCGCGGAAGTGCAGTCGCGCCAGCGCATATCCCGCCAGCGAGACGAAGAACACCCGGCCGACGGTGACGACGACGGTGACGATGACGGAGTTGGCGAACCAGGTCGGGAAGTCCGAGCTCAGGAACAGCTGCGTGTACGCCTCGGTCGTGAACGTCTGCGGGATCAGCGAGAGCGGGTTCGCGGCCGCATCCGGGTCGGTCTTGAAGCTCGTGACCACCTGGATGAGGAACGGGTAGATGTAGACGACGGCGAGGGCGACGAGCAGGGCGTAGAACACCGAGGTCGTGGCCATGCGGGCCGTGCGCCGGCGATCCGGGCGCGCTGTCGTCGCCGCGCTCATCGCGCACCTCCGGCGCGCTCGGCGGCCTGAAGGTAGGGCCGCATGCGTCGCCTGGACACCTTGCGCTCGCGCAGCACCCAGCGCTGGATGAGGGTGAAGACGATGATGATCACGAACAGGATGAACGCGATCGCGGCGCCCTGGCCCCATTCCTGGTTGATGAAGGACGCCTGGTACGACTGGTAGGCGGGCGTCAGGGTGGTCTTGGCCGGCTGGCCGCGGGTGCCGGTGTAGATCTGGTCGAAGATCTGCCAGCATCCGATCAGCCCCAGCGTGAGGACCGTGAACAGGGTGGGGCGCAGCTGGGGGAGGGTCACCCGCCAGAAGCGCTGCCAGCCGTTCGCGCCGTCGACCTGAGCTGCCTCCTGCACCTCGCCGGAGATGTTCTGCAGCGCGGCGAGGAACAGCAGCATGAACGTGCCGCTGGTCGTGAAGATCGCCATGATGATGTATACGCACATCGCGACGCTCGGTCCGCCGATCCAGTCCCAGATCGAGACGCCGAGCACGGTCCCCTGCTCCAGGGCGGCCGGCCCCGACGTCGCGCCGAAGTGGAAGATGCCGTTCGGGTCGTTCAACCAGTTCGGTCCGTTGATGCCGAGCCATCCCAGCGCCGCGTTGACCGCGCCGGTGGTGGAGAACAGGAACAGGAACAGGACGGTGATCGCCACCGAGCTGGTCACCGAGGGGAAGTAGAACGCGGTGCGGAACACGCCGCGTCCCTTCAGGATCTGACGGTTCACCAGCACCGCCAGCAGCAGGCTCAGCGCGGTCTGGCACGGCACCACCAGGATCACGTACCAGGCGTTGTTCTTGAGGCTGATGCCGAAGTCCTGCTCCGCCAGGCCGCCGCCGAGCAGGAGCGCCGCGTAGTTCTTGAGCCCGACGAAGCTGACCGAGCCGGAGAAGGGGGAGCCGCGGCCGCCCCAGTCGCTGACGCTCACCCAGAGCGCCATGAGGACCGGGACGACCAGGAACAGTCCCAGCAGGATGAGCATCGGGGCGGTGAACAGCCACCCCGATGCGGTCTCGCCGCGACGGATGCCGCGACGAGACCGACCGGTAGCGGTGGACATGGTCACTGAAGCAGGGCTTCGAGGTTCTTCTGGGTGGTCGCGAGGATCGTCGCCGGATCGCTCGTGGCGAGCGAGCCGAGCATCCCGTTGAAGTCGGTCACCACGTCGGCGGCGTCCTTCGCGGTCGGCACGCCCTTCGCGTAGTCGGCGCCGTTGAGGAACGGCACCAGCGCGGGGTTGTCCTGGCTCCACTGGCCGGCGGCCGACTGGATGGAGGGCATCACGCCGAAGGCCGACGAGAACGCGAGCTGCTGGTCGGTGCTGGTGAGGTACTCGACCAGGTCGAGCGCGGCCTGCTGGTTCGGGCTGTCGGCGGCGATGCCCCAGCAGTTGGTGAACTGCAGGGTGCCCTGGCCGGCGGGGCCCGCCGGCAGCTCGACGACCTCGTAGTTCACGTCGGGGTAGTCGCTGGCGAGGCCGCCGGTGATCCAGTTGCCCTCCACGGTCATCGCGGCCTTCTGGGTGCCGAACGCCTCGCCGCCCCAGCCGGCGCCGAGGTCGGCGGCGAACTTCATGACGCCGTCGCCCAGCAGCCCCTTGAGGTAGGTCAGCGCCTCGACGTTCGCGTCGCTGTCGGCGGTGGCCTCGGAGGAGTCGTCGTTCATGAGGTTGCCGCCGGCGGCGACCATGAACGCGCCCACGCGTGCGTACTCCCCGCTCATCGTGAGCCCGACGTGGTCGGCGTCCGTCAGCTTCGTCGCGACGGCGGTGAGCTCGTCCCAGGTCGTCGGGATGTCGGCGTCCGTGAGCCCCGCAGCCGCCCACATGTCGGTGTTGATGACGAGCTGGAGGGTGGAGAAGTCCTTCGGCGCGCAATAGAACTGACCGTCGTAGGTGAAGGAGCTCACGAGGCTGGGATAGAAGTCGTCCTTGTTCGAGAGCTGGTCGCCGTAGGCCAGCAGGGATCCGTTCGACGCGTACCCTGCGAGGGCGTCGGTGGACAGATAGAACACGTCGGCGGGGCTGCCGGAGGCGAAGCCCTGCGACAGCTGCTGGTTCAGGTCGCTGGCCGCGGTCACGGTCGCGTCGACGCCGGACTGCGCCGACCACGCCGCGACGGCGTCGGTCACGGCGGTGGTCTCGGCGTCGCCCGAGGATCCGATCAGCACCGTGAGCGCGTCGTCGGACGAGGTCAGCTCGCCCGAGCTGGAGGACCCGCTGCTGAACCCGGAGCCGCAGGCGGTGAGGGTGAGCGCGCCGACCGCGAGGAGCGCTGAAGCTCCCAGCCAGACGCGCGTGCTGCGTGTGGACATGTGTCTCTCTCCTTTGATGAGGCTGTCTGGAGTCGAGAATTTGAACGATCAAATATCTCGCCATCCATCACGCTACGAAGCAGCACAGGTATCTGTCAACCGGGTGGGCGGGCGCTTAAGATAACGATTTGAACGTTCCCATTTCCGATCAGGGGCAGGAGTGGCCGTGGCGAAGGCGCCGACCGTCGAGGATGTCGCCCGGGTGGCCGCCGTGTCGCGACAGACCGTCTCCAACGTCCTGAACACGCCGGAGATCGTCAAACCCGCCACGCGCGAGCGGGTCGAGCAGGCCATCGCCCAGCTCGGCTACCGCCCGCACACCGCGGCACGCGCACTGCGCACCCGGCGCAGCTCGACCATCGGCGTCCACCTCGATCCGTACGCGGGCGGGATCTCGGGCGTCGTGCTGGATCGGTTCGTGCACGCGCTGACCGACCGCGCCGGCGAACGGAGGATGCGCGTGCTCATCTATGCCGCCCGTGATCCGCAGCAGGAGATCGAGCGGATGCGGGAGCTCACGGACGGCGGCGAGGTCGACGCGTTCGTCATCACCGGCACGTTCCACGGCGACCCGCGCACGCGGTGGCTGCTCGAGCGCGACGTCCCCTTCGTCTCGTTCGGCCGCCCATGGGGCGCGGACGACGTCGACGCGCCGGAGCATCTCTGGGTCGACGTCGACGGCGCGGCCGGGACGCGTGCGGCGACGCGCTTCGCCCGCGAGCGAGCGGGCGACCGCGTGGCGTTCCTCGGCTGGCCGGCCGGATCGGGCACCGGGGACGACCGGGAGCGCGGCTGGCGCGAGGCGGGGGGACCGGATGCCGTGCGGCTGACGGCGACGGAGGACGTGCAGGAGGCGCGACGCGCCGTCGCGAGCGCGTTCTCGATGCAGACGCCGATCGACGCGATCGTGTGCGCCAGCGACACGCTGGCGATCGGGGCGCGACTGGCCGCGGCGGCCGCGGGCAGAGACGATCTGCTCGTCATCGGCTTCGACAACACGCCGGCCGCCGAGGCGCTGGGGCTGTCCAGCGTGGAGCAGCTGCCCGAGGAGGTCGCCGACGGCGTGCTCGAGCTCCTCATGGGCGCGGGCAGCGTCGTCGCCCCGCGTCGCGCGGCCGCGGGGTCGGCGCACGTGCTGGTCACGCCCCGGCTGGTCGCTCGCGCCTAGTCGGCGCCGGCGGGTCCGCTGCGCTCGACGTACACCCACGCGGTCCGGCCGCTGTCGAGCGTCACCGCCGCGCGCCGGTAGATCGACACCTCGTACTCGTCCGCGGCGTCGACCTCGTCCGCGGTCACCTCGAGAACGACCCCCACGACCTTGTCGAGGGGGTTGCCGGTGTGCCGCAGGATCGGGTGCTCCGACCGCCCCGACAGATCGACCACCCACGGGTCCTCGATCTCCGCATACTCCAGCCGATAGCCCGACAGCACGTCCTCCTCCCCGTCGAGAAGGCGTCCGAACGTGTCGAGCTGCACCTCCGCATGCTGCAGCGTGCCATACGTGAACAGCAGCTGATCCGCTCGCCCCATGGCGCCCAGGGTAGCGCCCGCTCACGCCCCGAACACAGCGTGGGCGACCGTGAATATCGCCAGACCCGCCAGCGACCCCACGATGGTGCCGTTCAGCCGGATGTACTGCAGGTCGCGTCCGACCATCAGCTCGATCTTCTGGGTGGTCTCGTCGGCGTCCCAGCGCTCCACGGTCTCGGTGATCACGGACGCGATGTCGTGACGGTACCGGTCGACGAGGAAGACCGCCGCGTCCGTCACCCAGACATCGACCCGGTGCTGCACGGCGGGATCCGTCACCAGGCGCTGGCCGATCTGCGCGAGCGCCTCCGCCGCGCGCTGGCGCAGCGGCCCGTCGGGATCGGCGAGCGCGCGCACCAGCCCGTTCTTCGCGGTGTTCCACGCCTCGCCGGCCAGCTCGCGCACGCGCGGGGAGTCGAACACCTCGGTCTTCGCGCCCTCGAAGCGCGTGATCGTGGCGGGGTCGTGCTGCAGATTGTCCGCGAGGCGGCCGAGGTAGGCGTCGATGGCGCCGCGGGCAGGATGCTGCGGGTCGGCGCGCACGGCGTCCACGAACTTGACCGCCTCGTGGTACGCGGCCTCGTCAATGATCCCGCTGACCATCGACGGCACCCACGACGGCAGCCGCCGTGAGACCAGCCCCGAGAACGAGCGCCGGTTGGCCGCGAGCCAGGTGGCGAGCGAGTCCGCGGCCAGGTCCACCGCCTCATGGTGTGCACCGGTGTCGACGAGCCGCTGCAGCCAGCCTCCCAGCGGCGGGCCCCATTCCGGCGCGATGAGGTGGTCGTGGGCGAGGTCGGCGAGCAGATCCTGCACGTCGTCGTCGCTCAGGGCGCGCAGGACGCCGCCCGCGGCGGCGGCCGCCTCCGACGCGACCCGTCCGGCGTGGGCGGGCTGACGCAGCCACTCGCCCAGGCGAGCGGCGATCGGGGTCGCCGCGAGCTTGCCGCGCACGATCTCGGCCGACAGGAAGTTGGTCTCCACGAACTCCCCGAGGGAGCGGCCGATCTCGTCCTTGCGCTGCGGGATGATCGCGGTGTGCGGGATCGGCAGGCCGAGCGGCCGGCGGAACAGCGCGGTGACCGCGAACCAGTCGGCGAGGGCGCCGACCATGCCGCCCTCGGCCGCGGCGCGCACGTAGCCCAGCCACGGATACCGGGCCTGCAGCGCGAAGGCGACGCAGAACACGATCGCCAGCACCGCCAGGGCGCCCAGGGCGATGCCCTTCATCACGCGCAGACCCCGCAGACGTTCGCGATCCGCCGGCGAGAGCAGCGCCGCAGGGGTCCGGGTCATGCGGTCATCCTCGCACGGGCATGGGCCCGTCCCTCCCCTCAGGCGGCCTCGCCGCGCTGGCTCGTCCAGCCGCGGTTGAAGCTGCGGTCGCCGTGGATGCGGGCCGCGAAGCCGTCCAGTCGCCCGAGCGTCGCGGCATCCGGGCGGGCGTCGATCGCCGGCAGCCACTCGTCCACATGGCGGGCGAAGCGGGAGCCCGGGATCGGGGCGACCGGGATGCCGAGCTCGTCGCCGCGGGCGAACAGCCAGGCGAGGGCGAGCTGGGCGCCGGTGAGCCCGGCGTCCGCGGCGATCCCGAGGAACTCGGCGCGCAGCCCCGCGTTCGCCTCGAGGTTGTCGGGGCTGAAGCGCGGGAACCTCGGCCGGCCGTCCCCGTCGCCGATCTGCGCGGGCGAGAAGCCGTCGGTCAGCCAGGCGCGGCTGAGCGGCGAGTACGGCACGAACCCGACCCCCAGCTCGATCGCGGCGGGCACGACCGAGGACTCGACGTCGCGGCTGACGACGCTCCACTCGGTCTGCACCGTGGCGATCGGGTGCACCGCGTGCGCGCGGCGCAGCTCGTCGGCGGTCGCCTCCGAGAGCCCCAGGTGACGGACCTTGCCCTCGGCGACCAGCTCCGCCATGGCGCCGACGGTCTCCTCGATGGGGACGTTCGGGTCGACGCGGTGCTGGTAGTAGAGGTCGAGGTGGTCGGTGCCCAGGCGTGCCAGGCTCAGCTCGATCTGCTCGCGCACGTAGGCGCGGTCGCCACGGATGCCGCGGGAGCCGATCGCGCCGCCGTCGATGCCGAACTTGCTGGCCAGCACGATCTCGTCGCGGCGCGTGGCCACCAGCCGCGCGATGATCCGTTCGCTGCGGCCGGCGCCGTAGATGTTCGCGGTGTCCACGAAGGTCAGACCGGCGTCCACCGCGTGGGTGAGCGTGGCCAGCGCGGTGTCGTCGTCGACGGGACCGTAGACGTCGGACAGGCTCATGGCGCCGTAGCCGAGGGCGCTGACGGTCAGATCGTCACCGAGTGCGACGGAGGGCAGGGAGGTCATGGGTCTCAATTCTCGATCGGGCCGAGCCATGCCGTGGCGACGGTGGCGTGGGCGGATTCGGGGTCGGAGGGGTGGAACAGGCCGGCGAGCACGTCGCGGTAGAGCCGGCCGAGCTCGGCGCTGGCGAAGTACGACGATCCGCCGGCGACCAGCATCGCCTCGTCGACGATCTGCTTCGCGGCGGTCACGGCGCGGTGCTTGACGCCCGACAGCAGCGAGAACCAGCGTGACCCGTGGTCGGCCAGCTCATCGACGTCACGGGCGAGCGCGGCCAGCTGCGGGCCGAGCGCGTCGTAGGCCAGGGCCATCTCGGCGACGCGCCATCGGATGTCGGGATCCTGCGCGTAGGTCGTGCCGGTGCGCCGGGACGTGCGCTGCCGGGCCGAGGCCACGGCGAGATCGAGGGCACGGTGTGCGACGCCGGTGTAGACCGAGGCGAGCAGCAGCTCGAACACGCTGAAGATGCCGAACACGATCGGATCGGGGTTCGGTCCCGGTGCGACCCGGCGCACGACGCGGTCGGCGGGGGCGGTGGCGCCGCGCAGCTCGGTCGTGCGCGACTGCGTGGCCCGCATCCCGACGGTGTCCCAGTCGTCGCGGGTCGTGACCGCCTCGGTGCGCGGCACGAAGGCGTAGACGAGCTTCGGCCCGTCGGGCGAGATGGTGTCCAGGCCGTGCAGTCCCAGCTGGGTCCATGCCGGGGCGAGCGAGGTGAAGATCTTCGTGCCGGTGAACGCGTAGCCGCCGTCCGGCTGCGGCTCGGCGACGGTGTCGCTGCCGAACAGCACGAGGTCGTTGCCGGCCTCGCTGATGCCGAACGCGAACAGCTCGCCCTGGGCCGCCCCGGTCTGCACGAAGGCGAGGTCGTCGATGCCGCGGTCGCGCAGCACCTTCGCGACGCCGGTCCACACCAGGTGCATGTTGACCGCCAGGGCCGTCGCCGGGGCGGCGGACGCGAGCCGCTGCTGCAGCACGGACGCCTCGGCCAGCCCCAGGCCCGCGCCGCCGCGGTCGGCCGGCACGAGGATCGCGAGGTACCCGGCACCCCGCAGCTCGGCGAGGTCGTCCTCGGGGAAGCGGTTGTCGGCGTCGTAGCCGGCGGCCCGTCCTCCGATGCGCTCCAGCAGATCGTCGGGCAGATGCCGGGCCGGGTCGAAAGCGGTCATGCCAGGGCCTCTCGCAGCAGTCGGATGGTCTGGTCCGGGTCGTCGCGGTGGGGGGAGTGGCCGGCGCCGGCGACGATCGCCTCGGTGACCGTCGGCAGGGCGGCTCGGACCTCGGCGTCGATCCTTCCGGCGTAGATGCTCTCGACCGCGGGGTCGGAGGCGATGACGTGCACCGGCACGCGCAGCCGGGCGAGGGCATCCACCACGTTCCATTCCGGGTTCTGGACGCCGGTCTGCTCGACCGCCCATCGGCTGGCCTGCCGGGCGGCCTGCGCCTTGAGCTCGACGTCGTGCGGATGCCAGCCCGGGTGCGCGGCGCGGATCGCCTCGACGGAGGTGTCGGCGAAGGTCTGCTCCTGGCTGCGGGTCACCGCCTCGCGGTCGGCGGGCAGCAGGTGCAGGGCGGGATCGATGAGCACGAGCCGGCGCGTCCAGTCCGGGTCGTCGGATGCCGCGACGGCCGTCGCCGCGCCGCCGAGCGAGTGGCCGAGGACGAGGTCCCAGGCGCCCGTCGCGGCGCGCACGGCGGCGACGTCGGCCGCGTAGGCGGGGATCGAGTAGTCGAGGGCGCGCGGCGCGGTGCCGTGTCCGCGCAGGTCGACGGCGACGGCATGCCAGCCGTCGTCGGCCAGAGCGGTGCCGTAGCGCCACATCAGGGCGCCGTTCGAGCCGAGACCGTGGACGAGGAGCGCGTGCCGGGAGGCGGTGGCGGAGCCCCACTCCAGACGCGGCAGCACGAGGGAGGTGGGCATGCGACAACCCTACGGCGGCGCAGACCGCACCGGATCTGCGCGGTCACGCCGCGACACGCCGGTGCCGCCGCTCGCGTGGGCCGTGGATGTCGGCGGCCGGGAATAGCCTGCGCACATGTGGAGAGACGGCGTCCGGAGCGCGGAATCTGCCCGCGTCCAGCCATTTTCCAGGCTTCCGACGGAGTGCCCGTCTGTGGATGAAACGGGGGAGAACGTGTGTTGTACCTGGGGAGGACGGTGGAAAAACTACACGGATGTAACTACTACCTGTTGTGGTGCTTCCCGATGTCCATCCCCATATGTAGTATTGAGATCCCGGCGACCGGAGAGCCGGCACACACTCGGAGAAAAGAAGGGAAAGGGCCCGAACATGGCGATCACCGTCTACACGAAGCCTTCATGCGTGCAGTGCACCGCGACCTACCGTGCGCTGGACTCCAAGGGCATCGAGTACGAGGTCCACGACCTCTCCGAAGACCCCGCCGCGCTGGAGCAGGTCAAGGCGCTCGGCTACCTGCAGGCGCCGGTCGTCATCACCGATGAGGACCACTGGTCCGGTTTCCGGCCGGACAAGATCGACGAGCTCGCCTCGCGCCTGGCCTGAGCCATGACGACCGCGACGGCTTCTGGCAGCGCGGTCCGTCACCCCGAGACCGCGAGTCCGCTCCTGGTCTACTTCTCGAGCGTGTCGGGCAACACCGCCCGGTTCGTCGAGAAGCTCGGGATGCGTGCGCGCCGCATCCCACTGCATCCCACCGATCTCCCGCTCATCGTGGATGAGCCCTACGTCCTGATCACCCCCACCTACGGGGGCGGTCAGGGCGCGGGCGAGGAGAAGGGGGCGGTGCCCAAGCAGGTGATCCGGTTCCTCAACGAGGAGCGCAACCGCAGCCTCATCCGCGGGGTCATCTCCGCAGGCAACACCAATTTCGGCGAGGCGTACGGCGTCGCCGGAGACATCATCAGCCGCAAGTGCCGTGTGCCGCACTTGGACCGGTTCGAACTGTTCGGCACGCCGGAGGACGTCGATCGCATCGGCGTCGGATTGGAACGATGGTGGACGCAGCACTGACCGACACGGGATTCAAGACCGACACGCGCTACGACGGGCTGGACTATCACTCGCTCAACGCGATGCTGAACCTGTACGACGAGCAGGGCCGCATCCAGTTCGACGCCGACAAGCGCGCGGCGCGGGAGTACTTCCTGCAGCACGTCAACCAGAACACCGTGTTCTTCCACTCCCTCAAGGAGCGGCTCGACTACCTGGTCGACAAGCAGTACTACGAGCCGGCGGTGCTCGCGAAGTACCCGTTCGCCTTCATCGAGGAGCTGCACGAGCGGGCGTACGCGGCGAAGTTCCGCTTCGACACGTTCCTCGGCGCGTTCAAGTACTACACGAGCTACACGCTCAAGACCTTCGACGGCAAGCGTTTCCTCGAGCGGTTCGAGGACCGGGTGGTGATGACCGCGCTCGGCCTCGCCGACGGCGACCAGAAGCTCGCACGCGACCTCACCGACGAGATCATCTCCGGCCGGTTCCAGCCGGCGACCCCGACGTTCCTCAACACCGGCAAGGCGCAGCGCGGCGAGCTCGTCTCCTGCTTCCTGCTGCGCATCGAGGACAACATGGAGTCGATCTCGCGCGGCATCAACTCCTCGCTGCAGCTGAGCAAGCGCGGCGGCGGCGTGGCGCTGCTGCTCTCGAACATCCGCGAGTCCGGTGCCCCGATCAAGCAGATCGAGAACCAGTCCAGCGGCATCATCCCGGTCATGAAGCTGCTCGAAGACAGCTTCAGCTACGCCAACCAGCTCGGCGCGCGTCAGGGCGCGGGCGCGGTGTACCTCTCCGCCCACCACCCCGACATCATGCGGTTCCTCGACACCAAGCGGGAGAACGCCGACGAGAAGATCCGCATCAAGACCCTGTCGCTGGGCGTCGTGGTGCCCGACATCACGTTCGAGCTGGCGAAGAACGACGAGGACATGTACCTGTTCTCGCCCTACGACGTGGAGCGCGTCTACGGCGTGCCCTTCGGCGACATCTCCGTCACCGAGAAGTACCGGGAGATGGTCGACGACGCGCGCATCAAGAAGACGAAGATCAACGCGCGCGCGTTCTTCCAGACCCTGGCCGAGATCCAGTTCGAGTCGGGCTATCCCTACATCATGTTCGAGGACACGGTGAACCGGGCCAACCCCATCAAGGGCCGGATCAACATGTCGAACCTGTGCAGCGAGATCCTGCAGGTCAACACGCCGACCACCTACAACGAAGACCTGTCCTACGCCGAGATCGGCAAGGACATCTCCTGCAACCTCGGCTCGCTCAACATCGCGCTCGCGATGGACGGCGGCGACCTGGGCCAGACGGTGGAGACCAGCATCCGGGCCCTGACCGCGGTCAGCGACCAGAGTCACATCGTCTCGGTGCGCTCGATCGAGGACGGCAACGACCGCTCGCACGCCATCGGCCTGGGCCAGATGAACCTGCACGGCTTCCTCGCCCGTGAGCACATCCACTACGGCTCCGAAGAGGGCTTGGACTTCACGAACATCTACTTCTACTCGGTGCTGTTCCACGCTCTGCGCGCCTCGAACAAGATCGCGATCGAGCGCGGGCAGGCGTTCGAGGGCTTCGCCGACTCGGCATACGCGTCGGGGGAGTTCTTCGACAAGTACATCGAGGCGGAGTGGGCGCCTGCCACCGAGCGGGTGCGCGAGCTGTTCGCGGGCCACCACATCCCGACGCAGGACGACTGGCGCGAGCTGAAGGCGTCCATCCAGGCGCACGGCATCTACAACCAGAACCTGCAGGCGGTGCCGCCGACCGGGTCGATCTCGTACATCAACAACTCGACGAGCTCGATCCACCCGATCGCCTCGAAGATCGAGATCCGCAAGGAGGGCAAGATCGGCCGGGTCTACTACCCGGCGCCGTTCATGTCGAACGAGAACCTGGAGTACTACCAGGACGCCTACGAGATCGGCTACGAGAAGGTCATCGACACGTACGCCGCCGCGACGCAGCACGTCGACCAGGGGCTGTCGCTGACGCTGTTCTTCAAGGACACCGCCACCACGCGCGACATCAACAAGGCGCAGATCTACGCCTGGCGCAAGGGCATCAAGACGATCTACTACATCCGCCTGCGCCAGATGGCCCTCGAGGGGACCGAGTTGGCCGGCTGCGTTTCATGTCAGTTGTGAGGGTCGATCGTGCTCGACGATCCACGGCGTGATGTCCCGAGTTGGCCCTTCGCGGGGTCGATATACGGTGTTCGCGAGGTGGGCTCGTCCGAATATCGGTATGTAGGACTGACGACGAAAACCGTTCTCCGGAGACGATCGGAGCACTGGAAGGTGGCCCAGAACGGGAAGAAGACCCCTTTCGCCGACTGGCTTCGAAAGCACACCGATCGTGAAGGTGTGTATTTCGAATCTCTCGAGTTGGTGATGAGCGATGATCTCGAGGATCTCGGGCGGGCTGAGCAGCGGTGGATCACGACCTTGCGTGAGGACGGGCATCGACTGCTGAATCTGACGGAGGGCGGTCTCGGCCCGCGCGGCTATGTGTGGACGCAGCCCCAACGGGATGCGGCGGCCTCTCGTGCTCGAGGTAGGTCTACTGGCGTGTCCCGTCGAGGTCCCGATTCACCCAATTGGGGGCGGGCGATCCATAGCGATGAGCAGAAGGCGCGTTGGTCCGAACAGCGACGGGGCAGCATCACTGGTGCGTCGAATCCGAATTTCGGCAAGTTCGGTCAGGAGCATCCGTCGTTCGGACATCGACTGTCCGAGGAGACCAAGGCCCGGCTCTCCGAGCAGAAGCGCGGGAGCAACAATCCGAACTTCGGCAAAGTGATGAGCGACGAGGAGAGGAGAGTTCGCTCGGAGAAACTCAAAGGGCGTCCGAGGCCCTCCAGTATTCGAAGCGCGCACACTCGTCACCACACCAATAAGGGCGTCTTCAAAGAATCGTGCAGACACTGTCAAGCTGATCGCTTGGCCGCAGAAGGAGAACGGGAATGACGGAGAAACTCAAGCTCCTGGACCGCGTCCAGGCGATCAACTGGAACCGCATCGAGGACGAGAAGGACCTCGAGGTGTGGAACCGCCTCACCGGCAACTTCTGGCTGCCCGAGAAGGTGCCGCTGTCCAACGACGTGCAGTCGTGGAACACGCTGACCCCCGAGGAGCAGCAGCTCACGATGCGGGTGTTCACGGGTCTCACGCTGCTGGACACCATCCAGGGCACGGTCGGAGCGGTGTCGCTGATCCCGGACGCCGTCACGCCGCACGAGGAGGCGGTGTACACCAACATCGCGTTCATGGAGTCGGTGCACGCCAAGAGCTACTCGTCGATCTTCTCGACGCTGTGCTCGACGAGCGAGATCGACGACGCGTTCCGCTGGTCGGTGGAGAACGAGAACCTGCAGCGCAAGGCGCAGATCGTGCTCGACTACTACCGGGGCGACGAGCCGCTCAAGCGCAAGGTCGCCTCGACCCTGCTGGAGTCCTTCCTGTTCTACTCCGGCTTCTATCTGCCGATGTACTGGTCGTCCAAGGCGAAGCTGACGAACACGGCCGACATCATCCGGCTCATCATCCGCGACGAGGCCGTGCACGGCTACTACATCGGCTACAAGTTCCAGAAGGGGCTCGAGAAGGTCACCGAGGCCGAGCGCGACGAGCTGAAGGACTACACGTTCTCGTTGCTGTACGAGCTCTACGACAACGAGGCGCAGTACACGCAGGACCTCTACGACGGCGTCGGCCTGACCGAGGACGTCAAGAAGTTCCTGCACTACAACGCCAACAAGGCCCTCATGAACCTGGGCTACGAGGCGATGTTCCCCTCGACGGTGACGAACGTGAACCCGGCGATCCTGTCGGCGCTCTCGCCGAATGCGGACGAGAACCACGACTTCTTCTCCGGGTCGGGCTCCAGCTATGTCATCGGCAAGGCCGTCGCCACCGAGGACGAGGACTGGGACTTCTGACCCCGTCCGGCTCCATACGACGAGTGGAGAGAGGCCCGTAATCGCAAGCGCCTGCGATTACGGGCCTCTCTCGTGCGTCCGCTCGTGGCGGCGCAGCCGTCCAGCAATAACCTCCACTTGGAGGTTTCTGCTATTCTGACCGCGGGCAGCATCGGATGCCCTTTGACCCTGCAAGGAAGGAAGGTCGACGTGGCCCTGCCGGAAGCCTCGATTCAGCTGTACACGCTCGCGACGGAGTTCTCCGCCGACATGGAGGGATCGCTCGACAAGCTCGCCGCGATCGGTCTTCGCAATGTGGAGGCGTTCGACTTCGTGCGCCGCCCCGACGAGATCCGGGCCGCGCTGGACGCCTCGGGCCTCGTCTCCCCGACCGGGCATGCGCCGCTGCTGTCCGACGAGCTGTGGACGCCGGACGGCGCCATCCCCACGCCCGCGCCCGAGGTCGTCTTCGAGGCGGCTGCGACGGTCGGGCTGAAGACCGTCATCGATCCCTTCGTGGCGCCCGACCGCTGGCTCACGCTCGAGGGCGTCACCGACATCGCGGACCGCCTGAACGCGCTCGTCGACACGGCCGCGGGCTTCGGCCTCGAAGTCGGCTATCACAACCATGCGCAGGAGTTCATCGCGGACTTCGACGGTCAGAGCGCGTACGAGCGCTTCGTCGCGTCGACGGATGCGCGCGTCGTCCTCGAGCTCGACCTGTACTGGGCCCTCGTGGGCGGGCAGGACGTCGTGGGCCTCGTCTCTCGTCTCGGCGACCGTCTCGTCGCGGCGCACGTCAAGGACGGCGTCGCGCCGGAGACCAACCCGTTCGCCCCGGGCGCCGGCGCGTTCGGCTCCGAGACGCTCGACCAGCGCCGCGCCGGCGAGGGCGACGTGCCGCTCGCGGACGCGCTGCGCGCGGCATCCGGGCTCTCGTACGCCGTCATCGAATACGACAACGCCCCTGGCGACGTCTTCGCCGACATCGCGGCGAGCTACGCGTTCCTCATCGAGGGCGGTCTCGCCCGATGAGCGCCGTCGGCATCGGCATCATCGGCGCCGGGGTCATCAGCGACACCTACCTCGCGAACCTGTCGGCCTTCCCCGATGTGGAGGTCCTGGCCGTCGGCGACCTGCTCCCGGACCGCGCACAGGCGCAGGCGGAGAAGTACGGGGTGCCGGCTTCCGGCACCGGCGAGGACGTCCTGGCCCATCCGGGCGTCGCCCTCGTCGTGAACCTGACGACGCCCGAGGCGCACATCGAGGTCTCGCGCGCCGCGATCGCCGCGGGCAAGCACGTGTGGACCGAGAAGCCGCTGGGGCTGGACCGCGAGGCCGCGGCCGAGCTGCTGCGCGAGGCGGAGGCGGCGGGGCTGCGGGTCGGCTGCGCGCCCGACACGCTTCTCGGACCGGGGTTCCAGGCGGCGAGGCGTGCGATCGAGGCCGGTACCATCGGCCGGCCGCTGTTCGCCCAGACCGTGTTCCAGACGCAGGGTCCCGACCTCTGGCACCCGAACCCCGCATTCCTCTTCGCCCAGGGCGCGGGGCCCCTGCTCGACATGGGCCCCTATTACTTCTCGGCCCTCGTGAGCCTGCTCGGCCCCGTCGACCGTGTCGCGGCCGTCGGCATGAAGGCACGCGAGGAGCGTCAGATCCACACCGGCCCGAACGTCGGGACCACGTTCCCGGTCGAGGTGCCGTCGACGATCCAGATCGTGACCTCGTTCGAGGCGGGCGCTCAGGCCCAGAGCCTGCTGAGCTTCGACTCCGCGCTGGAACGGCACGGCGTCGTGGAGATCCACGGCACCGAGGGCACCATCGTGATCCCCGACCCGAACCAGTTCACCGGGCGCATCGCGTACGTCACACCGCTGGGCACCATCCGCGACGGGATGTCGTTCGAGCAGGAGTGGATCGAGATCGAGCACGACGTCGTCGAGGTCGGCCGTGGCCTCGGGGCGCTCGACATGGTCCGCGCGATCGACGCGGGCCGGGCGCACGTGGCGTCCGGCGAGCTCGGCTTCCACGTCCTCGACATCCTGCTGTCCGCGCAGGACGCGGCGGCGACCGGCCGGACCGTCCTCGTCGAGAGCACGGTCGCACCGGTGCCGCTCCTGCCGGCAGGATTCGACCCCTTCGTCGCGACGCTCTGACGCGCACGCCGGGACCGCCCCCGAGTCGGGACGGTCCCGGCGTCCGCGGGGGCAGGATCAGGCGGGCTCTCCCGCGAGCATCCGGTCGAGCATCTCCAGCGCCGCTCCGTGATCGACGTCGGCGTCGAGGAGCCATTGCGTCTGCAGGCCGTCGGAGGCCGCGATCACGAGCGCTGCGACGAGCGCAGGATCCAGATCCCCGCGCAGGCGGCCGGACGACTGCAGCTCACGGATCTGCTCGGACATCTCGCCACGGAGCCGGGCGAAGCGTTCGGTGGCGAACTGCTGCGCCGCCGGATGGTCCTCTTCGAGCGCGGCGGCCACGAGGGTCGAATACAGCTGCACCAGGCCGGGGATGTCGCGGTTCCGCTCGGCGGACACGCGCATGACCATCGCGGGACTGGCGCCCGCGGGCACCGGCTTCTCCTCACCGGACCTGCGTTCCGACTCGCGGTACACCGCCACGAGCAGTTCCTCGAGGGAGCCGAAGTAGTGCGTGAGCGCGGCGTGGGTCACGCCGACCTCCTGCGCGATCGCGCGCAGGCTCGTCTTCTTCGAGCCGCGCCGGGCGAAGACCTCGATCGCCTTGTCCAGGATCTCCTGACGTCGGGCGATGCCCTTCGGATAGCGGCCTCCGCCCCGGGCCGTATCGGCGGAGGCGTCCATCCCCCGATGATACCGAGCGTCCGCGACGGCATCCGGACCGGGGATAATCGGCCCCATGTACGGGGAACGTCTCGCGCGCTGGGAGCGCGCTGTCGAGTGGCCGCTGGTCGCGACCGCCTGCCTGTTCTTGATCGCCTACGCGACGCAGATCCTCGCGCATCCGGACGGGGTGCTGCAGGCGGTCGCCGAGGGCGTGATCTGGGTGACGTGGGGTCTGTTCCTCGGGGACTACGCGGTGCGCCTGACGATCGCGGAGCACCGATGGCGGTGGTTCTCTCGTCATCTGCTCGATCTCGCGATCGTCGTGCTGCCGATCCTGCGCCCGCTGCGGCTCATGCGGTTCCTGACGATCCTCGCGCTCATCCAGCGGGGCGCCGGCGCCAGGTTCCGCGGCAAGGTCGTGATCTACACGGTCGGCGCGACGATCCTCACCATCGTGGTCGCGGGGCTGGCCGTGCTCGACGCGGAGGAGGGCAACGGCGGCCCGATCCAGAGCTTCGGGGATGCCGTGTGGTGGGCGTTCGTGACGATCACGACGGTCGGATACGGCGACTACGTCCCCGTCACCGTCACCGGGCGCATCGTCGCGGTGGCGCTCATGATCGGCGGCATCGCCCTGATCGGTGTGGTCACGGCCACGATCGCCTCGTGGATCGTCCAGCGCGTCTCGATCGAGACCGAGAGCGCGGATGTGGCGAGCGAGGCCCAGGTGGCGCAGCTGCGAGCCGAGATCGGCGAGCTCAAGGGCGAGCTGAGCGAGATGAAGGAGATGATCCGGGACCTCCGGCCGGTCGCCTGACCGGTGGCCGGGCTCGCATCCCCGTCAGGAGCGGCGCAGCCGCACCAGCGCGACGATGCCGGCCAGCGCGAGCAGGATCGCGAGGACCAGCCCGAGGATCATGTAGATGCGGTACCGTGCCTCAGCCACGCCGGACGGATGCCGTGACGGTGAAGGTCGCGTCGCGGGCGAGCTGACGGGTCGGGCCGACCAGCCGGTCCAACGCTGATCGGTAGCGCAGGTGCGAGTTCCACACCACCCGCAGCTCGCCGTCCGGGCGCAGCACGCGGGCGGCATCCGCGAACATCCGCGGTGCGATCGCGGCGGTGACCGCCGCGCCGGAGTGGAACGGCGGATTCAGCACCACGAACGCCGTGCTGGCGTCGGACAGCTGCTGCAGCAGATCGTCCTGCACGACCTCGACCCGTCCGTCGACGCCGTTCGCCGCGACGGTCGCCCGAGCCGACGCGACCGCTGCGGCGGAGACGTCGGAGGCGTGCACCCGGCGATCCGGGTGCCGCAGCGCCAGCGCCGTCGCGACGATCCCGGTGCCGCAGGCGAAGTCCACGATCGGCCCGTCGGGCGCGACGGTGTCGGGCAGGTGGCTCAACAGCATCCGGGTGCCGATGTCGAGCGTCGCGCCGGCGAACGCTCCACCGTATGCGCACACGGTGATCTCCCCCGTCGGCAGGGGGGAGGGGAGGGGGACCAGCGCATGGCGCGGGGTCGGATCCGCCCCGTCGTGCGGGTCGCGGGCGATGAGCACCCGTGACTTCTGTCGCGCATGGCTCACGTCCAGCCGGGCGAACCGCCGGCCCAGCACCTCGTTCATCGACACCGTCATGTGCTTGATGCGGCCGCCGGCGAACACGACCACGTCCGGCGCCGCGTACGCCGCGACCAGCGCGGCGATATCGTCGAGCGCGTCGAGCGAGCGGGGCAGCCGCAGCAGCACGACCCGCGCTCCGCGCACGAGATCGGGGGTCAGCGGCAGCGACGCGAACGCGCGGTCCAGGCCGGCCCGGGAGGCGTTCGCCGCCAGCGCGCGTTCGCCGGTGAGCTCATCCTGGTTCACCCGGATGCCGCGGGCGCCCTCGTGCGCCGCGGCGAGCGTCAGTGCTCCGTGCGTGTCGCCGATGACGACCAGCCCGCCGCCCGACAGACCCGCCCGCACTGCGGCCGACTCGTCGAGCAGGAGCCGATCGGCCGCGTCGACCGCCACGAGCCCGGGCGCCTCGACATCCGGCGCGCGGCGCAACGTCTCGAACGGGAAGTCCACCCGCCCACGGTAGCCGTCGAACCATGCTTCGGCGCGGTCGAGCGGACAGCTCAGCCCTTCGCGAGCCCCGCCTTCGCGTAGCCGACGATCGCGTTCGCATGCCCATGACCGAGCCCGTGCTCATCCTTCAGCCACGCGACGACCGCCATGTGCGTCTCGCCGGCGTCGAGATGCTCCACCGCCAGATCGAGCCACTCCTGCACCGGCGAGGCTAGCGGTCAGTCGGCATATCGCAGATGCGCATCCGCGGCGCCGCACTCCGCGCCGATGCGGATGCCCGGCGCGATGCGGCCCTGCGCGCGCAGCTCGTCCAGCGAGCGGACGGCACGGGCGTGCAGCGTCCACGGGTCGATCGTGTTGACGTAGATCTTCGTGTCGCCTTCGAACCCGGCCGGATTCGAGATGCGCCACTTCAGCAGGATCCGCCACGGCATGGGCCACGGCGCCCCCGGCGGCCGATAGTGCCACTCCTCGTTGGTCGGCACGTGGGTCCCCGTCGCCGCGTGCAGGGCGTGCAGCAGATCGGACACGGCGTCCACCTCGGCATCCGAGTGCTCGTGCGGCCGGTTCGCGGTCGCCGTGGAGAACACCTCGAAGGCCGGGTAGCGGTGGCCGATGCCGGCGAACGCGACCGCGCCGTCCGTGGCGGCCACCACGAGCCGCTGCGACACCGCGACGTCGGCGATCTCGCGCTGGTACAGCATCCGGTCCGCGGCGAGCAGGCGCATCTCCTGCTCGAGCTGCGGACCGTACTCGTCGATCGCGACGAGCTGCTTGTGCAGATGCTCGAACGACGCGCCCGCCGGGCGCAGCCAGTTCTGGAACACCGACACGTAGGCAGCGTGAGGCTGGCCGGCCGCGATCTCGGCCAGGCTGTCGACCGTGAACCGGATGTACGCGTGGTGCTCGGCGACCGAGAGTGCCCCGGACGAGACGAGCTCATCGTCGGCGACCGCGCCGTCGGTGACGTGACGGCGGGCGACGATCACGTCGTGCGAGCCTCCGACGAGATCCAGGGCCGCGGCCTCGACGCTCTGCTCCACCCCGGATGCGGCCGCACGCACGTGCGCGAGCTGCTCGACGTGCGCCCGCCCCGCCGGATCGGCCAGGTATGCGCGTGCCCAGGCGACGATCGATGGCGGCTGCGCGAACCCGTGGTTGTCGCGCCAGTACTCGGCCGACACGATCTCGAACAGGTTGCCGAAACGGCGGAACTCGGCGACGGTGTCGAACAGCCGCGCGGCGGGCACACGGCGCACCCGGGCGAAGTCACGGCCGACCAGACGCTCCTTCTCCGGCGTCGTCTCGAGGTAGCGTGCGGCGCAGAACGCGCACAGCCGGGTCTCCTCGCCCGGCTCCAGCCGACGCGCCGGTCCGCGGTCGATCGCGAGTGGCCGGTTCGCCCGGCCCGGCACCGTCCACACCCGGGTCCCCGTCAGCGGCCCGACCTGCTTGACCGTGCCGTCGGCCAGGCGCACGAGGGGCAGGATGTCGGGCATCCTCACATCGTGTCACGCGCGGTCACCCGTTTTGGCGCGGACCGGATCGGGGGCGGATGCTGGAAGCGCCATGACGACCCTTCCCGTGCACGACGACACCATCCGCAGCCTCCTCGACGAACGTCGCAGCTTCCCGCCGCCGGCCTCGTTCGCCGCGCAGGCCAACGTCACCGAGGAGTGGCTGCGTCGCGAGTGGGTCGAGCGCGCCGGCGAGGACCCCGAGACCTTCTGGGCGCATCGCTCGGAGGTGCTCGACTGGGCCGAGCCGTGGCAGACGGCCCATTCCTGGGAACCGACCGACGGCGAGAGCCTGCCGGCGGCCGAATGGTTCGCCGGCGGGACGCTGAACGCCTCGGTCAACACGGTCGACCGGCACGTCGCCGCCGGCCACGGCGAGCGCGTCGCGTTCCACTTCGAGGGCGAGGGCGGCGACCGCCGCGCCATCACCTATGCCGAGCTGCAGCGCGAGGTCGCCAAGGCCGCCAACGCGCTCACCGCGCTCGGCATCGGGAAGGGCGACCGCGTCGTGGTCTACCTGCCCGTGCTGATCGAGACCGTCGTGATCCAGCTCGCGGTGGCCCGCATCGGCGCCGTCCACTCGCTCGTGTTCGGCGGGTTCTCCGCCGATGCGCTGCGCTTCCGCGTCGAGGACACCGGCGCGAAGCTCGTGGTGACCACCGACGGGCAGTTCCGCCGCGGCGCGGCCGTGCCCGTCAAGCAGAACGTGGACGCCGCGGTGTCCGGCGTGGCGAGCGTGGAGCACGTGCTGGTGCTGCGCCGCACCGGCTCCGAGGTCACCTGGACCGAGGGCCGCGACGTCTGGTGGCACGACACCGTGGCCACGGCATCCGACGTGCACGATCCGGAGTTCTTCGACGCCGAGACGCCGCTGTTCATCATCTACACCAGCGGGACCACCGGCAGGCCCAAGGGACTGGTGCACACCACCGGCGGCTGGCTCACGCATGTGGCCTGGACCTTCTGGGCGGTCTTCGACGCCAAGCCCGACACGGACGTCTACTGGTGCACCGCGGATCTGGCCTGGGTCACCGCGCACAGCTACGAGACCTACGCGCCACTGCTGAACGGCATGACCAGCGTGCTGTACGAGGGCACGCCCGACACCCCGAGCTGGGAGCGGCACTTCCAGGTCATCGAGCGCTACGGCGTCACGACGTACTACACGGCGCCCACCCTCATCCGCTCGCTCATGAGCCGGTTCCCCGATGGGCCGCCGGCGCGGTACGACCTGTCGACGCTGCGGCTGCTGGGCACCGTCGGCGAGGCGATCAACCCCGAGGCGTGGGTGTGGTTCCACACCCATCTGGGCCGCGGCGAGACGCCGATCGTCGACACCTGGTGGCAGTCCGAGACCGGCGGTGCGATCGCCGCCCCGCTGCCGGGCGTCGCGACGCTCAAGCCCGGATCCGCGCTGACGGCGCTGCCGGGGCTGGCCGTACGGGTCGTGGATGCCGACGGCCGCGAGGTCGGCCCGGGCGGGGGCGGGCTGCTGGTGATCGACGGCACGTGGCCCGGCATGGCGCGCACGGTCTGGGGGAACCCGGAGCGCTACCGCGACTCCTACTGGAAGCGCTTCGCCGCGCAGGGCTACTTCCTCGCGGGCGACGGCGCGAAGCTCGACGCCGACGGGCACCTGTGGGTGCTCGGCCGGGTCGACGACGTCATCAACGTCTCCGGCCACCGGCTGTCGACGATCGAGATCGAGTCCGCCCTGGTCGCTCATCCCGCCGTCGGCGAGGCGGCCGTCGTCGGCGTCGCCGACCCGGTGACCGGGCACGCGATCGCCGCATTCGTCACCGGCGACGGCGACCCGGATGCGCTGCGCCGGCACGTGCGCGAGGCCATCGGCCCCGTCGCCCAGCCCACGCACGTGTTCCTCGTGCCGGACCTGCCCAAGACCCGCAGCGGCAAGATCATGCGGCGTCTGCTCGTCGATCTCGTCGACGGCCGGCCCCTCGGCGACACCACCTCGCTGCAGGACGAGACCGTTCCGCCGCGGATCGCCCATGTCGTCACGGTCGCGCTGGGGCGCTGACCTGTGTGCTGGCTACGATGAGAGGATGCCGGTTCCCGAGCACGACGCCCCCGCCGCGCGGCGGCCGCCGTTCAGCCCTGTCGTCTCGCTGCTGACGATCTCGTCGGTGTGGGACGGGCAGCTCGGCGCGGCGCTGCGCGAGCTGGGGCTCACGACCCGCAAGTACGGCCTGCTCGCCCACATCCGTGCGACGCCGGGCATCTCGTTCTCCGAGCTGGCCCGCCGCTCGCAGATCACGGTGCAGACCGCGCACACCGCGGTGAAGTCGCTCGTGGCCGACGGTCTCGTGCAGGACGCGACCGCGCACGCCGGCGCGGCATCCGATCTCACCGTGACCGCGAGGGGAGCGCGGGCGCTTGACGAGGCGGATGCGCAACTGGCCCGGCTGGACCGCATCTTCGCCGAGGGCATCCCGAAGCTGTCGGCCGCGCTCGAAGGGCTTCACGAGGAGCCGTTCGGCGAAAACCTTCAGGGATACTGAAGGTTACTTCGCCTTGAGGTGGATCGGCAGCGCCATCGCGAGGGCGATGAGCAGGATGCCGGCGACGAACACCACGCCCTGCAGGGCGGGGAGCGAGAAGGCGATGCCGAACGCCGCGATCCCCAGCAGGAACAGCAGCAGTGAGATGACGTACAGCATGGCACTCCTTCGGCGAAGACTCAGAACAGGATATCGGCTGTCGGCGTCCGCCCGTGCCAATGGAGTCCGCTGATGTCGAGACGGGGCCGGGAATAGTCCTCGGAATCTGGCGTTCAACTTGATACGCATCTTGTCAAGTTCCTATACTTGACAGGACTTGACTCAGATCCAGGAGAGACCATGCCCGAAGACGTCACCCCCGACGGCGCCGACTCGCGGAGCAGCTTCGACGAGTTCCTCGCGCGCTACCTCGAGGGCGAGCGGGCGCGCGCCGCGCGTTCGATCGACATCTCGCAGTATCTCGGCGCCCGCACGCAGGAGATCCTGCAGGCTGCCGGCCGCTACGCGCTCGACCGCGGGCAGCGGGAGCTGGACGCCCTGCACGTCCTGCACGAGCTGGTGGGCGCCGACGGCGTCCGCGACGCGGTGACCCGTATCGGCGCGGACCCGTCCCGCATCGCACAAGCGGCCGAGGGGCGGCTGCCCGCCGCCGGCGCGCGTGCCGACGTCGACGGCGCGGTCATCACGGCGTCCGCGCAGCGTTCGCTGTTCCACGCCTATCAGGTCGCCCGGTCCGCGGGCTCGACCTATGTCGACCCCGAGCACCTGTTCTTCGCCCTCGTGCTCGCCCAGGACGCGCCCGCGGGCCAGGTGCTCGCCGCCGCGGGCGTCACCGCGGAGGCGCTCGCCGCGGCCGTGCGCGAGCCGGTCCCGGCCGGTGCCGGG
>NZ_JASGEL010000033.1:0-10928 GCF_047606385.1 Microbacterium sp. | reverse complement strand
GGTCGATCTGCTCCAGGGCGTCGCGACCGATGAAGTCGTGGTCGAACTTCACGAAGGAGCCGTAGCCGAGCTCCCACGGGGTCAGGTAGTAGTCCTCGATGTCGTCGGACACGAAGGATCCGGCGAGGGTTCCGGTGGCCTCGTAGCTGTCGACGCCCAGCCACTCGCGGTAGCCGCGCTCGGCCTCGCCGGTGTAGATCGCCGGCAGCGGGGAGGGGATCCATCCCGACTCCAGCGTGTTCGACGGGTACGCCCGCGATCCCACCGGAACCAGACCGAGCTCCGCGCCCGCCTCGACGATCGCGTCGCGGATGGCGTCGTGATCGGCGTACGGCCCCCACACCTCGAGGCCGGGGGCGCCCGCCATGCCGTGGCGGAGCGTGCGCACCTGTCGGCCGGCGATGGTCATGGTCGACATGTTGAAGAAGCCGAGCTTCTCGAGCGGGCCGCCGTTGAGCTTCTCGATCACGGCCCACGCGTTCGGTCCCTGGATCTGGAATCGGTAGTACTGGCGCCGCACCGCGTGCCCGTACGGGCGGGACGGCGAGCGACGGTCGACCGAGATGTCGAGGTTCGCGTAGCCGCCGGTCTCGCCGTGGTACAGCAGCCAGTTGGATGCCGGGGCCCGGCCCACGTAGACGTACTCGTCCTCGCCCTCCCGGAACAGGATGCCGTCGCCGATGACGTAGCCCTGCGAGGTCGTCGGCACGTACTGCTTCGCCTTGTCCACCGCGAAGTTCGCGACCGAGTTGATCGCGGTGTCGCTGATGAGCCGGATCGCGTCCGACCCCTTCAGGAACACGTTGTCCATGTGGTGCGACTGGTCGTAGAGGACGGCGGTGTCGCGCCAGGCCTTCTGCTCCTTGATCCAGTTCTGGAAGTCGGCGGGCACGACCGGGTAGATGTACGAGCCGATCTGCGAGTCTCGCAGCAGCTCGACCGGGTTGGTCTGCTCGATCAGTTCCTGCAGGTTGCTGGCCACGATGTGAACCTCTCTGTCCTCTCGGGGGTGGCGCCCGGGTGTGCCCCGGGGCGGTTAGAACACGATGGTGTGGTTGCCGTCGCGGATGACGCGGTCCTGGGCGTGCCAGAGCACGGCGCGGGACAGCACGGCGCGTTCGACGTCGGCGCCGCGGCGCTGGAGGTCGGCGGCGGTGTCGGCATGGGTGACGCGGGCGACGTCCTGCTCGATGATGGGGCCCTCGTCGAGGTCGGTGGTGACGTAGTGGCTGGTCGCGCCGATGAGCTTCACGCCGCGTTCCTTCGCCTTGCGGTAGGGGGCGGCGCCGATGAAGGCGGGCAGGAAGGAGTGGTGGATGTTGATGACCGGCACCCCGACCTGCTCGATGAAGTCGGCGGAGAGGATCTGCATGTACCGTGCGAGCACGACGAAGTCGACGTTGCCGGCGAGGAGCTTGAGGATCTCCGTCTCCGAGGCCGACTTGTCCGCGCCGGACTGCGAGGGCACGTGGAAGAACGGGACCCCGAAGGTGCGCACGTCCTCCGCGGTGTTGGTGTGGTTGCTGATGACCATCGGGATGGTGACCGGCAGCTCGCCGCGACGGTGGCGCCACAGCAGGTCGAGCAGGCAATGGTCGCTGGTGGAGGCCAGGATGGCCATCCGCTTGGGCACGGACTGGTCCGTCAGGCGCCACTGCATGCCGTAGGGCGCGAGGGTCTGGTCCAGGTCGGCCTCGAGGTCGGGGAACGCTGCCGCGAGATCGGGCCGGTGGAACACGAGGCGCTGGAAGAACTGACCGCCGGCCGGGTCGGAGGAGTACTGGTCGAGCGAGACGATGTTCGCGTTGTTGCGGGTGACCAGCGCGGTCACCGCGGCGACGAGACCCGGCTGGTCCGGACCGTGCACGATGAGGCAGGCATGGTCGCGGAGGGCGTCGGTGTGGACGGTCATGGTGGCTCCCGGATCAGGTCAGGACTGCGCGGCGACGTATTCGCGGGCCCATTGGGCTGTCGCGAGCAGGCCGCCGAAGGTGTAGAAGTGCAGTCTGACATCCCCGGATGCCGGGTTCTGCGCCAGCAGCGCGGCGAGGTCGGACACGAACCGGTCGGGCCCTGCCGTTCCCATCAGGTTCGTCAACGAGAACCCGTACTTCTTCACGATCATCGCGTTCGCGCCGATCCCGAACCGGCGCGCGAACCCGAGCAGCCGTTTGATGCCGGCAGGACCGGGGGTGCCGACGCGGATCTGGCTCTGGACGCCGCGGGAGCGGACCTGTTCGATCCACGCCGTGACCGGGTCGGTGTCGAAGGCGAACTGGGTGAGGATCACCGCATCCAGCCCCTGCTCCGCCAGCGCCGCCGACTTGTCGTCCAGATGCCGCCAGAGCACCTCGCCGGGGATGTCGGGGTGCCCCTCCGGGTAGCCGGCGATGGAGACCTCCTTCACCCCGTGATCGGGCAGCAGCCCGGTGCGGATCACGCTCAACGAGTCCGGGTACGGGCCCTCGGGCTCGGCCGGGTCCCCGCCGACGCAGAACACGTGCTCGGTCGCGCCGACCTGCGCCAGCGCCGACAGGAACTCCTCCAGCTGCGCCTGCGACCGGATGCGGCGCGCCGAGATGTGCGGCACCGGGGTGAAGCCCAGCTCGCGCGCCGCCGCCGCCGCCGCGACCCGCATCTCCAGGTCCTCGTTGCCCAGGAACGTCACGTTGATCCTCGTGCCCGCCGGGATGACGTGCGCCGCCTCCCGCAGACCCGGGACGTCCTTCCCCGTCATCTCCAACGAGAAGTCGTCGATGAGCCGGAGGGACGCCGTCGGATTCGCCGCGGGCGAGATCTGTGCCACTGTCGAGGTCCTTTCCTCCGCCGGGGCACCTCGGTGGGTCCCGTGAGCGTCACTTTACCTATGGACATAGTGAAATGTCCAGGGGTGGGTGGTCAGCGGGTGCGGCTGCGGATCGATCGCGCGCTCAGGAGGCAGGCGCCGACGACCAGGGCGGTCAGGGCGCCCACGGTGATCGCGAGGAACGAGCCGGTCGCGGGGCCGGTGACCGCCAGCGCGGGCGCAGTCGTGGCCGTGTCCGTGGCGGTGGCCGTGTCCGTCGCCGGTGTCGTCGCGGTGGTCGTCGGATCGGGCGACGCGCTCGCGGTCGCCGTGGGCTCCGAGTCGGGCGTCACCGCGGTCACCGGATATCGCGCGCTGATGCCGGAGTCGTTCTGCGCCTCGAGGAAGATCTCTCCCGCCGGCACCGCCGGGGAGAGGGTCGTGAGCTCGGTCGCGTCGAGCACGGTCGGCACGACGATCGCGAGCGCCGTGCCGTCGGCGTCGTAGAACGTGAGGACCGTGGAGGCGTCGAAGCCGGCGCCGAGGACGTCCAGCGCGGTGCCGCCCTCCGTGGAGACTGTCGAGGGCGACACGGTCGCGATCACCGGCGGCGCCGACACCGGCTCGGCGTCGGCGGGCGTCGCGGCGAGGAGCACGGCAGCAGCGGCGATCACGGCGCTGATCGCCGCGCGGCACGTCGGGCGTCGAGACACGGCGGCTCCCTCGGGCTCGGAGGACTGCTCAGATTCTGGCACGTCAGCCCGCGAGCACGAACCGCTCCCGGCGCCCCACCCCGGCGCCGACGACCAGCTGGGCGACGAGGACCGCCAGCAGCAGGGCGAACGGCAGCAGCCAGCCGCCGTCGATGCCGTGCAGGCCGCCGAAGACGACCGGACCGAGCGCGGCGAGCAGGTACCCCACCGACTGCGCCATGCCGGACAGGGCCGTCGCGCCGCGATGGTCGCGGGCGCGTTCGGCCATCAGCGTCAGCGACATGCCGAGCGACGCGCCGGCGGACAGCCCGGCGGGAAGCGCCCACAGCGTCAGCAGATCGGGGGTCGTCAGCATCCCCGCGACCCCGACGATCGCGAGCACGGGGGCCGACGCCGGCACCCACCGCCGACCTCGTCCGCGCAGCACCGCCGGCAGCGCGAGCGAGCCGACGATGCCGAGGATCTGATAGATCATGACGTCGACGCCCGCCGCCACCGAGGTGCGGCCGTGCGCTGTCGCGTACGGCGCCATCCAGGTCAGCAGGATGTAGAACGATGCCGACTGCAGCCCCATGTACGCGGCGACCTGCCAGGCCACCGGGTCACGCCAGATGCCGGTGCGGCCGGGCGACGTCTCGCGGGGAGCCGACGACTGCCGGGGCAGTCGCCGCATCACGATGAGCCATGCGATGATCGCCGGCGGCAGCAGGATGCCGGTGGCCGCCAGCGCGGTGCGCCATCCGAGCGCCGTGCCGGCGGGAGCGGCGAGCGAGACGGGCACGACGATCCCGGCGGCGAGGGCGCCGACGCCGGCCAGCAGGGCCGTGTAGACGCCCATCGTCAGGGGCACGTGCCCGGCGAAGCCGCGACGGATCACCGCCGGCATGAGCACGTTCGCGACGGCGAGCGAGGCGCCGATCATCGCCGTGCCGAGCCACAGGTCGACCTCGACGCCGGGGAGCGAGCGCCAGAGGGTGCCCACCCCGAGCGCGATCAGCGACCACAGCAGGGTGCGGGTCACGCCGAACCGCTCGCTCAGCCCGTGCGCGAGCGGCGAGACCAGCGCCCAGGCCAGCAACGGGATGGAGGCGAGCGCTCCCAGCGCCACGGTCGTGGTGCCGAGGTCGTCGGCGATCTGCTCGAGCAGCGGGCCCACGCCGGTGATCGTCGTGCGCATGTTCGCCGCGATGAGGCACACCGCCACGAACAGCGCGAGGCGCGGCATCCGCACCTCTTCGGACCGATCGCTCACGAGGCCCGACTGTAGCGCGCCGCCGTCGGCCGCCCGCCGGTCGGCGACACGGAAGCCGTGGACACGCTTCTCCGGACGCTCACCTTCTGACCCGCTCTGCGACTCAGAAGGTGAGCGTCCGGGCGGGCGTGTGCGGGGCTCGCCGAATCCGCGGCGTCACCCCGCGCGCCGCCGGGTAGCGCCGCCGGGTAGCGTGGCCGGGTGCCCCCCGCGACCCGTCCGTCCACTCGCCGACTCGGCATCCTGATCGTCTCGATCGTGCTGGCGGCGGCCATGCTGCGTGCGCCGCTGGTCGCGGTCGCGCCCGTCGCGCGCGCCGTCGGCGCCGACCTGGGCGTCTCTCCCGCCGTCGTCGGCCTGCTCACCGGCATCCCCGTCATCGCGTTCGCCGTGTGCTCGCCGCTCGCGGTCGCCGTCATCCGCCGGGGCGGAGCCGACTTCGCACTGTCGGTGAGCATGGCGGGCGCCGTCGTCGGCTGTCTCGTCCGTTCGGCGGGCGGCGTGCCCGCCGCACTGGTCGGCACCGCGATCATCGGGGTCTTCCTCACGATCGGCAATGTGGTCGTGCCGGTCGTGATCGCGCGGGAGTTCCCACCGCATCGCGTGCACATGATGACCGGCGTCTACACCTCGGCCATCAACATCGGCACGATGTCGGTCACGGTCGCGACCGCACCGCTGGCCTCGGTCGCCGGATGGCAGGGTGCGATCGCGCTGCCGGCGATGTTCGGTCTCGCGGCGCTGGCGACCTGGGCGGCGACGCACGGGGTGCGCGGTGCGTTCCTGCCGGGCGGCGCGGCGCCCTCCGCGTCCGCCGACGGCGACCCGTCCGACGTCCCCGAGCAGCAGGACGCGGCCGGCCGGCGATCCTCGGTGCTGCGGGCCGGCACCACGTGGGCGCTCGGGGCGGCGTTCGCCGGGCAGGCGTTCTCCTACTACGCCATGACCGCGTGGCTGCCGACGCTGCTCATCGACCACGGCTTCGGCTCGGAGACCGCGGGCGCGATCGCAGGGGTGTTCCAGGTCGCGGGCATCGCGGGCGGCCTGCTCGCACCGGTGCTGACCACGCGGGTGTCGATCCTGGCGGGCGTGCTCGCGGTCGCGGTCGGGTGGATCACCGTGCCGCTCGGGTTCATGATCGCGCCCGACCTGTGGTGGGTGTGGTGTCTGGTGGGCGGTGCCGCACAGGGCGGCGGCCTGACGGTCGTGTTCATCATGGTCAGCGCCCTCGGCGGCGACCAGCGCGACCTCGCCGCCCGCTCGGGGGTCGTACAGGGCGTCGGCTATGCGCTCGCCGCGCTCGGGCCGACCGTGATCGGCGGCATCCACGACGCCACCGGCGGATGGACGGTGCCGCTGTGGGTCGTCGTCGTCGCGGTCGCGCTGTTCGGCGCGGTAGGCAGCGGCGTGGCGCTGCGCCTCCGCCGCGCCTGAGCCCCGGTCGCGGACGAGCCCGGAGGCGAGGGGCGGCCGGGTCAGAGCCCGGTGGTCAGCGGCCAGCCGGTGTAGGCCTCGGCCAGGTAGGTCTGGCCGGCGTCCGACTCGACGACGCTGCGCAGCTCGCCCAGCTGCCGGCGCCGGTCGAAGTCGCTCGCGTCGGGGGCGACGTGCAGCATGCTCGTCATCCACCAGGAGAAGTGCTGCGCCTTCCAGATGCGCCGCGACGCGACCTCCGCGTAGCGGTCCAACGGCCGGTCGTCCCGCTCGAGCAGCAGCGCCCGCAGCGCGACGTTCAGCAGGATCACGTCGGCGATCGCGAGGTTCATGCCCTTCGCCCCGGTGGGCGGCACGGTATGCGCGGCGTCCCCCACGAGTGCGGCCCGACCGTGGCGCAGCTCATGGGCGACGAAGCTGCGGAACCGCAGGATGTCCCGCTGGAAGATGTGCCCCTCGTTCAGGGTCGTGCCCGGCACCCGCTTCTGCAGCTCCTCCCACAGCTGCTCCTCGCTCAGCGCGTCCGGATCGGCATCCGGATCGCACTGGAAGTACATGCGCTGCACGGTGTCGCTGCGCTGCGAGATGAGCGCGAAACCGTTCGGCGAGTTGCTGTAGATCAGCTCCTTCGCGCTGGGCGGCGCCTCGCACAGGATGCCGAACCATGCGAACGGGTATTCGCGGAAGTAGCCGCCGGTCGACGAGCCGGTGACCGCGGCGCGCACCACGGAGCGGGAGCCGTCCGCGCCCACCACGAAGTCGGCCTCGATCTCGAGCGACCCGCCGTCGGCGAGCGACGCGATCACTCGCGGGGTGTCGGTGTCGGCGTCTTCGACATGGTGCGCGGTGACGCCGAAGCGGATGTCCTGGCCGGCCGCGGTGCGCGCGGCCAGCAGGTCCTTGAGCACCTCGTGCTGCGGATACAGCCAGACGCTGCGCCCGACGTGCTGGCGGAAGTCGATGCGGTGGCCCGCGCCGGCGAAGCGCAGCTCGATGCCGTCGTGGCGATGGCCGACCGAGCGCGCGCGGCTGAACTCGCCGAGCGCGTCCAGCACCTCGACGGTGCCCTGCTCCAGGATGCCCGCGCGGATCGTGGTCTCGATCTCGTCGCGTGAGCGGTTGTCGACCACGATCGACTCGATGCCGGCGTCGGCCAGCAGGTGCGAGAGCAGGAGCCCGGCGGGCCCGGCTCCGACGATCGCGACGCGGGTGCGGACGGTGTCGGTCATGGCGTCTCCTTCGACGGGTCGGGTGCTGTCGACCAGTGTGCCCCGCAGCATCCGCTCGCACCGTTCGGCTCCCATTCAATGGGCTCCCAGTCGCGCCCCCGCGAGACCGCATCTGCGCGCCGAGACCTGGGGTGGACGCCACCGTCTCGGCGTCCAGATGCGGTCTCGCTGAAATCGGGCGGGGGATGCCGCGTGTCAGCGCCGCGCGGCACGGAGCGCGGCGTCGACCCCGGATGCGGCGCGGCGCAGTGCAGCGACGGCCGGCGCCGGGTCGGCGTCCCGCGGCAGGATCGTCGACAGCGCGGCGACCACCTCTCCGGCGTCGCGGAGCGGGACCGCCACCCCGGTCGAGACGGCCTCGATCGAGCCGGGCGCCACGACGACGCCCTGACGCCGGATGCGCGCGAGCACACGGCGCAGCTCGGCGGCGTCGGTGATCGTCCCGGGCCCGACCGCCCGCAGCGGGGCGCCGAGCACGCGCTCGCGCAGCGCGGCATCCGCGAACGCGAGCAGCACGAGCCCGGACGAGGAGGCGTGCAGCGGCAGGCGGCCCGCGATGCGGGTGATGTTGGCGCCGGCCTGCGGATGCGACAGGCGCTCCAGGAACAGCGCCTCGTCCTGCTCGAGCACGGCGAGCTGGGTGTGCTCGCGGATCTCCCGCTGCACCTGCGCCATGAACGGCAGCGCGGCCTGCCGCAGCCGCAGCGCGGTCGACCCGCGCTGCGCGAGCTCCCACAGCCGCAGGCCGAGACGGATTCGCCGGTCCTCGTCCCGCTCGAGCAGGCCGGCGGCGACGAGCTCGTCCACGATCCGGTGCGCGCTCGAGGACGGCAGCCCCGCCCGCCGGCCGATCTCGGCCGCGGTCTGCATCGTGCGGTCCGAGGTGAAGGTCTCGAGCACCCGCACGACGCGCTCGGTCATCGAGTCCCCGCTCGGCGAGTTCGCCATGCGCCCCAGCATCCCACGGCGGTAGGGTCGCGACCGGGAAGGACGACGATGGCCGAGGGGATGCTGCGCCGCGCGATGACGCTGCTCGCCGTGTTCGACGAGGACGACCCGGCACTGACGGCGGTGCAGCTGTCCGCGCGCAGCGGGCTGCCGCTCTCGACGACGCACCGCGTGCTCGCGCAGCTGGTGGCGGAGGGCATGGTGGACCGCACCGCCGACCATCGCTACACCGTCGGCGCGCGGCTGTGGGAGATCGGCGAGCTCTCCCCGATCGCGCTGCGCCTGCGCGAGACGGCGCTGCCGCACCTCGTGCGCCTGTACGAGGCGACCGGCGAGAACGTGCACCTCGCCGTGCTCGACGCGCCGACTCCCGCGGCGGCGACGGCGCTGTTCGCGGCCCGCATCACCGGCCGGGCGTCGGTGCCGACCCTCGGGCGCATGGGCGGGCGGCATCCGCTGCACACGACCGGGGTCGGCAAGGCGCTGCTGGCCACCCGCGACGACCCGTGGCTGAGCGCATACCTCGCGGTGCCGCTGCTGCCGGAGACGACCCGGTCGATCACGGACGGCGAGGCCCTGCGCGCGGAGATCGACACGGCCCGGACCCGCGGCTACGCCGTCACCCACGGCGAGATGACGCTCGGCAACGTGTCGGTGGCCGCGCCGCTGGGCACGGTCACCGGCCTGCCGCCGACGGCCCTGGGCATCGTGGCGCACGCCGACGAGACCATCGAGCGCCGTCTCGCGCACATGGTCGTCGCCGCGGCGCGGGAGCTCACGCAGGACCTTCGCGGCGCGCGCTCCCACTGAGTGAGAGGAGAGGCGCGGCCGCTGCCGGGGCGGTGCGAGCCTGAGACGGTTCCGAGGATCGTCGAAGGAGACCCCTGATGACCAGCACCGCCTCCGTGGACGAGGAGGCCTTCTCCTCGTCCGTCGTCATCGAGCCGACCGCGGCAGCGCCCGAGACGCTGCTCGCCTCGGCGGACATGCCCTCCCAGCGCGAGATCAACGCCGAGATGGCCGAGCTCCACGCGGCTGCAGCGTCCCGCGAGGCCGCCGGCGAGAGCGTGCCGACCACGCTGTACGACTTCGCGCCGTACCGCTCCAGCATCCTGCGCCACCCGACGAAGAACCCCCGCCTGGTCGATCCCGAGACGATCGAGCTGTTCTCGCCGGCGTACGGCCAGCGGGACGTCGCCAAGATCGAGTCGGACCTGACGCTGCAGCACACCGGCGAGCCGCAGGGCGAGCGCATCACGGTCACCGGACGCGTGCTCGACAGCTGGGGCCGGCCGCTGCGCAACCAGCTCGTCGAGATCTGGCAGGCCAACGCGGCGGGCCGCTACATCCACCAGCGCGACCAGCATCCCGCCCCGCTCGACCCGAACTTCACCGGCGCGGGCCGCACCGTCACGAACGACGACGGCGAGTACTTCTTCACCACGATCAAGCCCGGCCCCTACCCGTGGAAGAACCACGTGAACGCGTGGCGTCCCGCCCACATCCACTTCTCGCTGTTCGGCACCGGCTTCACGCAGCGGATCATCACGCAGATGTACTTCCCGGGCGACCCGCTGTTCGCGCTCGACCCGATCTACAACACCATCCGCCGTCAGAAGGACCGCGACGCGCTCATCTCGACCTACGACCACGACCTCACGGTGCCCGAGTTCTCGATGGGCTACCGCTGGGACATCGTCGTCGACGGCCCGGATGCCACGTGGTTCGAGCCCGAGGGAGCGCACTGAGATGACCGGCACCACCATCAGCCGACCCGCGACGCCCGCCGCGACCAGCCGCACGCGCGAGCAGCGCATCGCCGCCGCCGGCGCACCGACGCACGAGCCGACCGCCGGGCAGACGATCGGCCCGTTCTTCGCCTTCGGCCTCACGTACGACAAGATGCACGAGGTCGTCTTCCCGCACTCGCCGGGCGCGATCGTGCTCAGCGGAACCGTCTACGACGGGGCGGGGGCGCCGATCCCCGACTCGTGCGTGGAGATCTGGGGCGCGGACAGCGACGGCACGATCTCGCGGGCCCGCGGCTCGCTCCGGCGCGACGACCACACCTTCACCGGCTTCGGCCGCTCGTTCACCACCGACGAGGGCCACTACGAGTTCTGGACGCGCAACCCCGGCCAGGTCGAGGGCAAGGCGCCGTTCTTCGCCGCGATCGTGTACGCACGGGGCCTGCCCAACAAGCTGCACACCCGCATCTACCTGCCCGACGACGAGGCGCTGCTCGCGGCGGATCCGCTGCTCGCCTCGCTCGAGCCCGCCGAGCGCGCTACGCTCGTGGCGACCCGGGCGCCCGACGGGAACCTCGTGCACGACATCCATCTGCAGGGCGAGAAGGAGACCGTCTTCCTTGCCTTCTGATGCACTCCCCGCCGGCGACGGCCCGACCGTCGTCGACGAGGGTCTGCTGTCGCCGGTCACGGTCGGCTTCGACGCCGAGGTGACGGATGCCGCCGTCGCCGCCGCCCTCGTCGCCGCCGAGGCGGCCCTCGCCCGCGCCTGGGGCACGGTCGGCACGGCGCCGGATGCCGCGGTCGCCGCCGTCAGCG
>NZ_JASGEL010000032.1:0-53073 GCF_047606385.1 Microbacterium sp. | reverse complement strand
GTCGACGGCGAGCGCGCCGACGGCGACCAGCCCGAGTCCGAGCGCGACGGCGCCGCCCATCGCCGGCGCGCCGGTCGTCGCGAGATCGCCCGCCGTGGCGCCGGTGGAGCTCGGCGAGGCGGATGCGGTCGCGGTCGGCGTCGGCGAGGCGGTGATCTCGACGTTCACCGTGACGCCGTCGTCGCCGTAGTCGTCGGCCCGGGCGTCCGCGGGGAGGGCGAGCACGCCCGCCGCGGCCAGCCCGGTCAGCAGCAGGGCCGTCGTCAGCACACCGGCCCGGCTGAGCTCGCGCCGGGTGCGCGCGGGTGCGCCGGCGGAGTCGCCGGGGACGGTCTCCCGCGCCTCGGCGCGCGCCTGCTCGATCATGCGCTCGGTCCGGCGGCGGGTGCGGCGGCGGTCCCACCAGAAGCCGGCGACCAGGGCGGCGGCGATCAGCAGCGTCACGAGCTGCGACCACGGGATCGCCAGGCCGACGCCGCTGGCGGTGCCCGGGGTCACGGTGTCGGCGATCGGGATGTCGGCGGAGACGGCGGCGGGGGTCGCGGTGACGTCGGCGGAGTAGAACAGCGCCGGCAGCGCATGGGCGATCGTCACCGTGCCGGAGCGGCTCTCCCCCGGCGCCAGCTCGGCGATCGTGTCCCCGTCGACGGTCGTCGCGCCGATGCCGAACGCACCGGCGACGTCGACGGTCGGGTCGACGCTGACCCGGGTGTTGCCGGTGTTGGAGACCGTGTAGCCGACGGTGAGGGTGCCGGTCTCGAACGGGTTGATCGAACCGGCGTAGTCGACCCCGGTGACGGTGGTCGCGACGCTCGTGACCAGGTCGCCGGAGACGCGGACCATGACGCGGAAGCCGACACGCGACTCCACGCCGACGGTGCCGCTGCCGGAGGTGATGGCGGCGGCGACGCCCGCCGCGTGGTCGCCGGGTGTGGCGTTGTCCGGCACCGTGACCGTGAAGGGGACGACGACGGACGCGCCGCCGTCGACCTCGACGCTGTCCTGGATGTCGATCCAGGTGCCGGCGTCGGTGGACTCCGCGTCGGAGGTGAGCATGTTGAAGCGCCCGGTGTCGGTGAAGTAGCCGTCCGCGCCGTACGTGGTGAAGGTCACCGCCTGGTCGCTGAGGTTCGTGATGATCATGTACTGGGTGACGGTCGTGCCGGGGTCCATGTCCAGCTCGACCCAGGTGCGGCCGTCGGCCGTCGTTCCGTCGCTGGGGCTGACCGACCAGGTCACCGATCCGTCGTCGTCGGCCTGGGCGGTGCCGGCGCCGAACAGCGCCGCCGCCGCGACGACGGCGACGACGGCGGCGAGGCGGGCGAGGAAGGTCTTCATGTCTTCTCCATCGAAGGACGAACGATGCGCGACGGACGACGAATGGCGCACCGGGTGAGGATGGTACGCCGGGGACGGTGGCATCGGCCACCGTCCCCGGCGGGTCGGGTCACTCGAACAGCGACAGGGTGAGCACGGAGGTGTAGCTGCCGGCGGCGGTGGTCGTGGCCGGCACCTTCAGGTCCAGGCTGGCGGTGGCGCTGTAGACGCCGGCGAAGTCGCCGGACGCGGCGTCGGCCGAGCTGGGTGCGAGGTAGAGCAGCTCCAGGTCGGACAGACCGGTGCCGCCGTCGGCGGCGCCGTCGACGTCGCCGCCGACCGAGACCGTGCCGTCGCCGGCGTCGTCGACCAGCGACGGCGACCAGCCCAGGTAGCTCGACGAGATGCTGTGGGTGCCGTCGCTGAAGTCACTGGCCGTGCCCAGCACGTACCAGTACGCGTCCTCGTCGATGTCGACGAGGTTGCGCGTGTCGGTGACGGTCACGGTCGGCAGGGTGCCGGTGAACTCGCGATAGTCGGCGTCGGAGCTGGTGACCTCGGTGAGGCTGGTCGAGTCGCCGTCCACGGTCAGCGACAGCGTCCCGGTCTGGCTGACGTCGACGTTGACGGTCACGTCCTGGTCGCCGTAGTTCGTGTCGTCGGCGGCGAACGCGGCGGCCGAGCCGGCCGAGGCGAGCACGAGCGCGCCGAAGGCGACGGCGCCGGTGCGGAGGAGGGTCGAGCGCTTCATGATGAGTTTCTCCAATGAGAGATAGTGGGTTGTATCGGGCAGGGTGGGGGTGACGCGTGGGGCGGCGGGTGCCGCCCCACGGAGTCGGGTTCAGTAGTCGGTCGTGGTGGTGGTGGTCACCGCGGTGCCGGAGACGGTCCCGGTCGCCGTCACGGTGACGGTGCCGGTCGGCGTCGCCGACGACTTCGTGTTCTGCGAGACGCTCACCGACTTGCCGGCGGCGACGTTCGTGAACGTCTTGTCGCCGTACGGGGTCGACACGGTGATGGTCGCGGCGACGCTGGAGTTGTTCGTGACCTTCGTCGTGACGTACTTGTACGAACCGATCGTCTGCACCGACACGGTCGTGGCGGTGTCGATCGTCGGCGCCTTGGAGACCAGGATGTTCCCGGTGTAGGTGGTGCCGGCGACCGGGGTGAACGCCACGCCGTCGATCGAGGCGACGCCGTTGAACGTCGAGGAGTCGTCGACCGTGAGGCTGGTCACGTACGAGTCGCCGGTGACGTTCCAGGTCGAGCCGTTCGTCAGGTTGACGATGACGCCGCCGTTGATCGGCGCGGTCACGGTGTTGGTCACGTTGCCGATGCGCTCGTAGTTCGCCTCGTTGACCGTGCCGTCGTGCACGGCGGTGGTCGTGGAGATGCGGCCGGTCACGGAGCTGCCGGACAGGTTGACCACGAGGTTCTTCGAGACGGTCGCGCCGTTGAAGAAGTCACCCGTCACGTCGGTGTCCGTCAGGTTCGTGGTGGTGCGCGCCGTCAGCGAGGCGTTGGCCCGCGTGGCCGCCGTGGTGGTCTGCGAGACGCTGGTCGGGTCGGTGTAGCTGCCGCCGGGGCCCGGGTCGTCCTGGTTCATGACCTGCACGATCACGCCGTTGGCCGCGGACAGCGACGGCGACTCCTCGTCGTCACCGGTCACGTTGTAGGTCGTGGTGCCGGTCTGCGACTTGTCCTCGAACAGCGCGTTGGCCGTGTTGACGACCGTGCCGCCGTCGACGGTCACCGTGTTGTTGCCGGCCCACGTCATGAACCCGTACTTGGCCGAGGTCAGCGTGGAGGTCTGCTCGGTCAGCGACGCCAGGTCGTCATCGGTCAGGCCGATGCCGTAGGAGGTGTTCAGCGCCGAGACGCTGTCGCTGTCGCTGTCGCCGACGTGGAGCACGTTGTCGCCGTTCGCGGAGATGGAGAGGTAGCTGGCCACGTCGAAGTCGGTGCCGAGGTACTCGCCGGTGGCCGCGCCGATCAGGTAGGTGCCGTAGCCCGAGTCGAGCGTCGAGACGTCGCTGTTGATCGCCGTCAGCTTCACGTTCGAGCCGGAGTCGGTGGACAGCGCGCCCCAGTCCTCGGCGGTGATGCTCGTGTTGAGGTAGGTCGCCTTGCTGTTCGCGCCCAGCAGCAGCGTGGCGCGGTTCGTGCCCTCGAGGCCCAGCATCCAGGGAGCGGCGATCATCGTCGCCGGGGTGACGTTGGCGACGTAGTCGCTCGGCAGGGTGCCGCCGGAGACGTCGATGTCGGAGTTCTTCACCACGACGTTGGCGCCGCCGTCGGAGATGATGGCCGTGCGCACGACGCCCGCGTTGTCGAGGTCGAGCCCGTCGATGGTGAGGTTGGCGCCGTTGTCGCCGACGATCGCGGCGCCCGCGCTGGCGAAGTCGTCGCGGCCGTCGCCGGTGAAGGAGATCACGGGGTTCAGCAGCGAGTAGGTGGTGCCGTCGACCCAGACACCGTTGAAGGTGGAGCCGGTGGAGGTCAGCACCAGGCCGTCGGCGCTGGAGTCGGTGGGGGTCGCACCCAGGGTCCAGCTCGCCGGGACCGACAGGTCGGAGTTGATGCCGCTCGAGTCGACGTAGAGGGCCTGGCGGATGGGGAAGACGTAGCCCTGCGTCTCGGTGTGCTGCGTGGTGACGGTCAGCACGACGCCGTCGTCCCCCTCGCTGACGTAGTCGCCCGGCTGCAGCCAGCCGGTGACGTCCTCGATCGAGTCGTAGGCCTGGCCGGTCTCGACGCCGTCGACGGTGAGGGTCACGTCGTAGCCGCTGGGGGCGTACAGGTAGCCGCCGTCGCCGATGATGAGCTCGTCCAGAGCGGTGGTGGTGCTGATCGTGCAGGTGTCGCCCGCGGCGACCGTGAGCACGCCGTCCGTGATGCCGCTGCTGCTGTCGCCGCAGCTGAGGCCGTCGGCGAACGCGGCGACCGGCACGAGGGCGAACGAGCCCCCGACGACGGCAGTGGCTGCGGCGAGGGCCACCATGCGGCGGCGGCGCCGAGGCTGCCGGGGCCGCACGAATGCGGAGCCCTGTGTGATCGATTCGAACATCTTTGTCCTCCCTGTGATCGCGTTGCAGTCTTTGCATCGCGTGGTATTGGCAGGTTCACGGTAGGAGGGACATCTTCGGGCGGCGCTCACGATCGTGCGCATAGTAGGTATCGTCGGGCTCTGCTTGAGCGGAGCGCGGCCCTGTGCATCGCCGGCCGCGGGCTACAGGCGGCTCTCGCCGCCGTCCACCAGCAGCGTCTGCCCGGTGATGAACCCGGCGTCGTCGGAGACGAGGAAGGCGACCGCGGCGGCGATGTCGTCGGGCTCGCCGGTGCGGGGCACGGCCTGGCGGCCGCGGACGAGCGCGAAATGCTCCTCGGGGATGTCGCGTCGCGCGTTCTCGGTGCCGGTCAGGCCGGGCGCCACGGCGTTGACCGTGATGCCGTCGCCGCCGAGCTCGGTCGACAGCCCGCGCACGAGGCCGGTGAGCGCGCCCTTGCTGGCGACGTAGTGGCTCATGCCGGGCGGCGGCGCGAAGTAGCTGGAGGAGGTGATGACCACGATCCGGCCCCAGCCCGCCGCCCGCATGCCGGGGAGGGTCGCGCGCACCAGATGGAAGGCGCCGTCGACGTTGACGCGGAAGGTGCGGTCCCAGTCCCCCGGGTCGAGGTCGGCGAACGGCGCGACCTTCTGGAACGCCGCGCAGTGGACGACGACGACCGGCGTGCCGAGGCCGGTGCCGACCCGGTCGACGGCGGATGCCACGGCCGCCGCGTCCGCCAGGTCGCATGCCACCTCCAGCACCCCGTCGCGTGGGGCGTCGGGCGCGATGAGGTCGAGGCTCGCGACGGCCAGGCCCGCGGCACGCAGCCGGGCGACGATCGCCGCGCCGATCCCGCGCGCGCCTCCGGTGACGACGGCTGTCCGCATCCGCATCCTCCGATCAGTCCGACGCGACGGTTCCCCCGTCGATGACGATGGTCTGGCCGCTGACGAACGCCCCGCCGGGCGAGGCGAGCCAGACGACCGCCGCGGCGACCTCGGCAGGGGTGCCGAAGCGGCGCAGCGGCGTCTTCGCGAGGCGCACCTCGGCGGCCTTCGGGTCGGCGGTGATCGGCCGCGCGAACTCGGTCGCGATGACCCCCGGGGCCAGCGCGTTGGCGCGGATGCCGCGCGGTCCCCACTGCACGGCGATGTTGCGCGCGAGCTGCGCGTTCGCGGCCTTCGTGATCCCGTATCCGCCGATGACCTTGTTGCCGCGCAGCCCCGAGAGGCTCGACATGATCAGGAACAGGCCGCCGCCGGCGTCCGCCATCGCCGGCAGCGCGAAGCCTGCCAGCCGCAGCACCGAGCGCACGTGGAGGTCGAACATCCGGTCGAGCCGGTCGAGCGCGACGTCCGAGCCGAGCTCGTCGAGGTCGTCGTCGAGCGCGAAGCCGGCGTTGGCGAAGACCGTGTCGAGCCGGCCCCACCGTTCCAGGGCGAGGCGTACGAGGGACGCCGCGGCATCCGGATCGGTCAGATCGCTCACGACCCCGACCGCCTCGTAGCCGAGGTCGCGGATCTCGGCCGCCGCCTGCTCGGGCGACGGCTCGGCGAGCCCCGCGACGACGACGCGGGCACCGGCGGCGGCCAGCGCCTCGGCACACGCCCGGCCGATGCCCCCGGCGCCGCCGGTGACGATCGCCACCTGGCCGGTGCAGGAGAACAGGGCGTCCGGGCTCAGCGCGCTCACCGCTCGGCCAGCTCCCAGTGGTTGACGTTGATGGTGGCCGGGTCCTTGGCGAGGTAGCGGTGGAAGCGTCCCTCGGGGTCGCGGTCGGCGATGATCTGCTGGAGCTTGGCCCAGTTCGCAGGCGCCATGAACTTCAGCTGCCGGTTGGTCATGTCCGAGTCGCCCAGGTACTGGCCGGCCGTGACGGGCTCGGCGTGCGCGAACACCTCGTCGACCCAGGCGCGGTTGCGGGCGAACTCGGCCGGGTCCTCGTACACCGTGTACGCGGCGACGTAGGCGTCGGTGTGCAGCGAGAAGGCCATGTCCGCCAGCGCGCGGCGCGGGGCGTTGCTCATCCAGATCGCGAAGCCGCGATCTGTGGGGTTCGTGGTGAACAGCGGGCGGATGCCGTCGACCATCGCCGCGATGCCCTCCGGCGTGTTCTCGCCGTCGATCCACGCGTTGTCGCAGATGTACTGCCAGTGCTCCGGGTTGTTGCGCAGCTGCTCCTCGCGCTGCTCGACCAGCGTGGAGGGGGCGGCGTCCTGCACGAACACGGCGCGATCGAGGACCGGACTCGTGTTGAACTCGGCGAGCGAGGCACGGGCGTGCTCCTCGTCGTCGCCGAAGGCCAGGCCCGTGACGAGGAACAGGCGCCGCTCGGCGGTCGTCTCGGCGGGCAGCCCGTCGACCAGCACGGGCTCCTGCGCGAGCACGGCGTCGGCGTCGTCGGGCAGGGGCACCGGCACGGACACACAGACGATCTCGACGTTGTCGGGGATGCGGTGGTGCGCCTGGTACATCCAGGTCATGACCTCGGTGAAGTCCTCGAGCTCGTAGCCGTGCACGGTGTGGGCGAGGGCCCCGAACTTCGGGCGGGTGTTGAGGTGGAATCGCACCACGATGCCGGGGAAGGAGGGTCCGGCGCCCCGCGCGGCCCAGTACAGGTCGCTGTTCTGCTCGGCATCCGCGCGGACGAGCTCACCGTCGGCGGTGACCACGTCGACCGCGACGACGCTCTCCGCGGCCCAGCCCCAGCCGCGCTGGTTCCAGCCCTGTCCACCCTGCAGCAAGAAACCGCCGATGCCCACCGTGGGGCAATGGCCGCCGTTGAAGAACCGGCCCCGCTCCTCCAGGTAGGGCGAGAGCACCTCGCCGCCCTTGGTGGCAGGGCCGGCGCTGACGATGTGCGTCGCCTCGTCGTAGCTGATGTCGGTGAGCGCGCCGAGGTCGATGAGCAGGCCGCCGTCGCGGACGCTCCACGCCGCCCACGCGTGACCGCCGGAACGGACCGCGACCGTCCAGCCGTTCTGGATCGCGAGCCTCACGCCCTTCTGCACGTCGTCGACGTTCGCCGCGATGAGGACGGCGTCGGGCTGCCGGTCGGGGCGGCGCCCGTTGAAGACGCGACCGACGCGCGCGTCGTCCCAGTCGGCGTCGGTGGGCAGCACCAGGCGGCCGTCGAAGGCGGGGGCGGTGGTGGGGGCTGAAGTCATCGTCGAGCTCCGTCGTTCTCATCGGGTCACGGCATCGTGGCGGGCCGGCGGCATGCGCCCGTCCGCTATCGACAGTAGGGAGCCGACGGGGCAGGATGAACGCCCCGAACGGGATACCAGCTATCGCACGGTCACGCGGGTGGTGACGAACAGCAGGAGGCGCGGCTCGACGTCGCGGTCAGTCGCGCAGCAGATCGTGCCAGGACATGGCGACCGAGACCCGTGCCACCGAGCTGTAGGAACGCAGCGACGTGCCGAGCAGACGCTCGATCCGCTCGACGCGCTGCTTCACCGTGTTCGGATGCAGGTGCAGCCGCTGCCCGCAGACGACCGCGCTGCCGTCCGCATCGAGGAACGCGCGCAGCGTGGCCAGCAGCTCGGTGCGGTGGTCGGCGTCGTACCGGCGCACCGGGCCCAGCACGTCGTCGACGAGCCGCGCCGCCTCGGCGGGATCGAGCGACGCCGCGAGGTCGGCGAGACCCTTGACCTCGGATGCCGGCACCGGCGCGCCACGGGCGATCGACAGGTGCGCCGCCGCGCTGGCGCGCTCGAGCACCTCGCGCAGCAGGTGCCTGCGGTCGAAGCGCTCGCCGACGCCGACGCCCCCGATCCCGTCGAGCGCCAGCATCCGGGCGGCGACTCCCGCGGCGGCGCCGTCGTCGTGGCAGAGCACCACCACGCGGCGCTCGATGTCGGCCGCCGCGATGACCGTGGCCCCCAGCGGCAGCCGCGTCAACGTCCGCAGCGCACGGTACGCGGCGACGTCGTCGACGCACTCGCCCACCAGCAGGACCAGCGGCGGATTTCGGAGCAGCCCCAGGACCGCCGCCGCATCCTGGACGGCGAGCTCCGGGGCGCCCAGGCACAGCCGGCGCAGCGCGGCGCCGGCGGACACGGCGCTGTCGGCCCGGGCCCGGGACTCTCGGTCGAACGCCACGGCCACCGCGGCGGCGACGGTCTCGGCGACGGTGTCCGACGGCGGCGTCGGCAGGTCGGAGACGAGCTGCGCCGTGGCATCGGCCACCTCCAACGGCGCCGACCACCCGTCCGTCGCCGGCGCCGCATCCCCGCTCGCGCCCTGCTCGACGCGCACGGTCAAGGTGGCGCCCGTCGCCGCGCCCGCCGCGTCCAGCACCGCGGGCAGCGGATCGGCGCGATCGGCGCGCAGCGCGTCGAGCGTCCCCCGGGCGACCTGCACGGCGGTCCGCGCCTCCGCCCCTCGCGCGGCCTCCTGGGCGAGCTGATCCGCGAGCTGCGCGCTGCGGCCGCTCAGGGCGTCGGCGCGCGCGCCGATGTCCAGCGCGAGGGCCAGGCGGTGGCCGATCGTCACGAGCCCCTCACGCTCCGCGTCGTCCAGGACGTGCCGGCGTCGCCAGTACAGGGTCAGCACCCCGAGCGTGCGGCCGGCGCTGATCATCGGCACCGCGACCATCGAGCGCATCGTGAAGCCGGTCCGCGTCGCGTTGGCGATCTCCGCCACGACCTGGATCGTGCCTCCCAGGAACGCCTCGGCGCTGGGGCTGCGTGGCCCCGGCTGCACCGCGCTGCTGCGGATGTCGCTCAGATCGATCACCTCGGCGCGCATCCCGGCGGCATGCTCGGCGGTGAGCCCTTCGATGCCGTGGACGGCCGCGACCCGCAGGGCGGTGCCGCCGGCATCTGGGATGCGGATGGCGCCCATGTCGCAGCCGACCAGGTCGACGGCCTTGGCGGCGAGCAGCTGGATGAGCTGATCGCGCCCGCGCAGCCCGCCGCCGTCGAGGACGGCTTCCAGCAGCACGTCGACGTATCGCGAAGCGAACGGCATCTCCATGGGATCACCTGTCGTCATCAACATCAAATTCGAAGGATGATGACGATTTTGACATATCCGCCGGATCGCTCGGTTCCTACGCTCGACACCACTCCCTCCTGCTCACGCAGTCCACCACGACACAGAAGCTGGTCCCATGTCCTCTCCCACACCCGGTCGGCTGACCGAGGCGCGCCACGGCTGGCGCACACTGCTGGGCTCCACACTCGGCATCGCCGTCGGCATCGGCTCCATCCCGCTGTACACGAACTCGATCCTGTTCCAGAACCTCGAAGACGAGTTCGGGTGGCAGGAGAGCTCACTGACGCTCGTCTTCCTGATCTGCAATCTCGTGCTGGCCGTCGCGTCGCCGTTCGCGGGACGCGTCGTGGACGCGATCGGCTCCCGCAAGCCGGCCCTCGTGTCGGCGCTCGTGCTCGGCGTCAGCTATCTCGTGCTGGCGATCGCGCCGGAGAGCTTCCCGCTCTACGTCGTCACGCAGATCCTGGTGTATCTGGCAGCGGCCTGCTCGGCGGCCGTCGCCTATGCGCGGCTGGTCACCGGCTCGTTCGACCTCATGCGGGGTCTCGCCCTCGGCGTCATGAACACCGGTCCGGCCCTCGTCGCGATGGTGCTGCCGGCCGTGGCCGCATCCGCTCTCGGCGCCGGCGGGATCCGGGGGGCGTACGTGACCCTCGGCCTCATCTGCGTGGTCGGCGGGATCATCACCTTCGCGTTGATCCCCCGCCGTGCGGACACGATGGCGCCGGATGCCGCCGGCCCCGCGGCGGCGCTGACCGCGGCCGTCCCGCAGGTCGTGCGCAAGCTCGAGGTCAACCGCACACTGGTCACGATGTGCGCGGCCTTCTTCCTGGTGGCGTTCGCGACGATCGGCACGATCGAGCTGCTGTTCGGCCTGCTGCTCGAGGTCGGCGCCACGGAGGACGAGGCGATCGCCATGCTCGGCTCGCTGGGCCTCGTGATGCTGATCGTGCGGCTCGCCATCGGCGCCCTGCTGGACTGGCTGCCGGTGACCTGGGTCGCGGCGACCGCATTCGTGATCTGCGCGGTGGGCCTGGCCGCCCTGGGCCTGGTCGGCGCGCCGGTCGCGGTGGTCGCCGTGCTCGCCCTCGGGCTGGCACTCGGATCGGAGACCGACATCATGGCCGTGTTCGTCTCGCGTTACACGAGCAGGCGCGTCTTCGGTCGCGTGTTCGGCATCGGCTCGTTCGCGTTCGGCCTCGGTGCCGCCGCCGGTCCGTACCTGCTGTCGCTGGTGCACGAGGGCTCGGGATCCCCCGCGGCCCCGCTGCTGCTGGCCGCCGCCGCGCTCGTGGTCGCCGCCGTGCTGTTCGCGAGCGTGCGGCAGATCCGTCCGACCGCTGCGCAGCGGCTCCGTGACGACGTCGCCTTCGACGAGCCCGCCGCCGTCTGACCCGTTCCACCCCCAGAAGGAGAAACACCATGAGCGACACCGTGCTCACCACCCAGACCACGCCGTGGGGCGACGAAGAGCTGCGGCGGCGCAATCGCGCGACCATCGAGAAGTACTTCGCGATGGGCGGCAACCGCACCGGTCGCCACCTGCTGTTCGCCGAGGACGGCGCCGGCGGGCTCTACACGACCGACACCGGCGAGCCCATCCAGTCGGTGGGTCACGAGGCGCTGGCCGCCGCCGACGAGTGGAACAACACCTACTTCTCGGACTGGTCGTGGTCCAACGTGGAGATCTTCGAGACGCAGGACCCGAACCGGTTCTGGGTCGAGTGCGACGGCGGCGGCGTCGTCCACTTCACCGCCTACCCGGCGGGGCGCTACGAGAACCACTACATCCACTCGTTCCAGATGAACGATGGGCTCATCCAGACCTACTGGGAGTACATGAACCCCTGCTCGGAGATGCGGGCGTTGGGGATCGAGGTTCCCCGGGTCGAGCGCGGCTGAGGGCTCATGCGGCGAGGTCGTATCTGGCTCTGCCACCGAGGCGCGGGGTGCGGTCGGGGTCGAGCCACGGCGGCGGGATGAACCACACCCCGGCGTGGACGCCGGTCCCGTCGATGCGGATCTCCCAGCCGTCGTCGTGGACCCGATGGTGACAGGCGGTGCACAGCAGGATCCCGTTGTCGAGGTCGGTTCTGCCCCGGTCGCGTTTCCACCAGTCGATGTGATGGACGACCGTCACCCCGGGCGGGGCTCCGCAGAACGCGCAGCCACCGTCCCGCTCTGCCAGCGCCAGCTTCTGCGCCGGGCTGAACAGGCGCCGCGCCCGCCCGAAGTCGAGGACCTCGCTGTCGCCGCCCAGCACGCACGGGATGATCTGCGCGTCCGCGGCCATCCGCCGGGCCGTCCCCGCGCTCACCGGCGCGTCGATCCCGTCGATGGTCGCCGTGCCGCGGCCGGACTCGAGATCCTCCAGGCTCATCCGGACCACCACCGTCGTCGAGGGGCCGGTCGGGATCTCCGCGCATCCGATCGCGTGGCGGCACAGGTCCGCGAGCGCATCGGCGCGGATCTGCGCGACGGTGCGGGTGTCCTCCGCAGCGCCGTCCGCGGGCAGGTCCTCGCCGTCGCGCGGGCGACCGGCGGCGTCCGTCCCACCGTCGTCGCCCGCCATGCACGCGAGCCGGTTCTTCACCGCCTTCTCACGACGGCGCAGCGCACCGGTGACCTGACCTTCGAGCGCCGCGACGATCGGCGCGCCGCTGACCGGGTCGTACCTCCCCGACAGGATCAGCATCCCGAACCGGTCCTGCCGGATCGACAGCGTGCGCTCTCCACGCCGCTCCTGGTCCCGCGGCTCCGCCCCGTCCGGGTCCAGAATCGCCTCGGCCCGCAACAGCAGCCTGTTCAGCTGGTCCGCCGACAACCCGGGCGCGGCTTCCACCAGCCGCTGCTCCATCTGCTCGACGACGGCGGGGTCCGCCCGCAGGGCGACCCGGTCCAGCACCGTGATGATCATCCCCGCCGCCAGCGCGCCGAGGGTCGCGGCCTGCACCGCCGCCGCCACATGCGGATGCTTCGCCGGACGCGTCTGCTCCGTCAACGTCGACCGCGACGCCGTCGCCTCCCCCACCGCGATGGCCCGCGCCGCCTCGCCGGCGCTCGTCCCCGTCACCGTGGCGATCATCTGAACCGGCGACCGGAACCCGTTCCGCCTCGCCAGCGAATCATGCCCCAGCTCGGGACGGGACTGCCGGGCCACCTCCGCCGCCACGGGCAGATAGGCGGCATCCACCGCCCGCAGTAGCACACCGAACGCCTCGTTCACCCCGACCAGGTCGCCCGGCGCGAGGCCGGCGACCTGCCCGTCCGGGCACAGCCGGCGGACGCGCTCCAGCGCCTCTGCTGCGATGGCCAACGGATCCTTCATGGGAACAAGTCTACGAATATCCTCCGACATCGGATCGAACAAAAGACCTATCTGTGGAGAACCCCGCTCTCTCCACGGCGAGCCCGAATTCAGACGAGGGAGGCGCCGCCGTCGACGAACAGGGTGTGCCCCGTGACGAAGGTCGCCGTCATCAGAAAGGTGTACGCGTCTCCGACCTCCGGGATCGTCGCAGTCCGCTTGAGCGGGAGGGAGCCCGCCATCTGCCGCGCGGTCGCGTCGAGGTCGGTGGGGGAAAGATGTCGCCACAGCGGAGTGGGTGTCCAGGCGGGGGCGACGGCGTTGACGCGCACGTCCGGTGCGAGCTCGATGGCGAGCCCGCGCACCATGGTGCTGATGGCCTGGTTTCCGATGAGCGCGCCGGAGGCAGTGGACGGGGTGCCGCCGGCCCCGGCGGTGAGCGTGACGCTTCCGCCGGCTCGCAGGTGACGGGCCGCGGCACGCACGAGGGCGAGATTGGCGAGGAACTTCCCGTCCACTGTCGTCTTGATCTCGTCGAACGAGGCGGTGAGGAATCCGCCTCCCATGGCGCCGCCGACGGTGGAGACCAGATGGTCGATGTCGCCGATCCGCGCGAAGAGGGATGCCGCGGTCCCCGCCTCCGCGACGTCGGCCGCGTGCCCGGTGACGGCGGCGCCGGTGGCGTCGCCGATCTCGGCCACGACGCGCCGCAGTTTGTCCGCATCCCGACCGACGACCACGACCGACGCGCCCGCGGCGGCGGCACGGGTCGCAACCTCACGCCCGAACCCGGAAGTGCCGCCGACGACCGCGACGACCGCGTCCGTGAGTGCGCTCACGGTCATGCGGCCACCCCCGACGCCCGGGCGACGGCACCGACGGCGATGGCGGCGACGCCGTCCATGCGGCGGAACGCGCGCAGGTGCCCGGAGGCATCGGCCGCTGCGAAGCACTGCTGCAGGGCATCCTGCCGTGCGAGGTCAGTGGCGAGGTCGAGCAGGTGCTGCGCGCCGTCGGCGTCAAGGGTGCGGTACATGCGAGTAGCCATGTTCGTCGACTCCGCGTCGCCTACCGTACGCGGGCGGTCAGAGCCGTGACCTGGTCGAGCAGCGTCCGGACCTCGGCCTCGCGTCGCTCGAGCGGAGTGAAGGATCCGTCGTCGCCGAACTCGGTGAAGATCGACATCGCGACCTGGGCGCGCACGTCGTACATCCGCAGGTTCGCGACGATCTGACGCCACTGCTCGACGGCACGCACGCCGCCATCGGTGCCGTACGAGACGAAGCCGACCACCTTCTCCGCCCACTCCGGGGCGAGGGTGTCCACCGCGTTCTTGAACACGCCGGGCACGCCGTGGTTGTACTCGGGGGTGACGAACACGAAGCCGTCGCAGGCCGCGACCGCCCGGCTCCACAGCTGCGCCTCCGGGGAGTCGTACCGACCTCCCGCGGCGGCCGGCGGCATCGGGGCGGTGAGCAGCGGCAGGTCGAAGGTCTTGAGGTCGAGCACCTCGACATCGACGCCATGGTCACGGGAGATGCGCTCGACCCAGCGCCCGACACGCTCTCCCTTGCGCCCTTCGCGGATGGATCCGATGACGATCCCGATCTTCATGGCACGGTCCTCTCACCCGATGATCTAATCGGTTACAGGTGCAAGTATCACACAAAGTGATTACAGGTGCAAGTAAATGCAATACACTGGTCGCATGGACGAGACCCGATGGCTGAGCGACGATCAGGCCGATGCCTGGCTGGGGCTGGTCGCGCTGTTCGAGGTGCTGCCGGCGGCCCTGGACGCACAGCTGATCCGCGACGCGCAGCTGACGTTCTTCGAGTTCCTCACCCTCGCACAGCTGGCCGAGGTGCCCGATCGCGAGCTGCGGCTCACCGACCTCGCCGCCGGCGTGAACGCGTCGCTGCCCCGTATCTCGCGCGTCGCGGCGCGCCTGGAGGAGGACGGCTACGTCGAGCGCGTCCGTAACCAGTCGGATGCCCGCTCCCGGCACGTGCGCCTGACGGATGCCGGCTGGGCCAAGCTCGCCAGCGCCTCGCCCGGGCATATCCGGGACGTGAACCGGTACTTCGTCGATGCTCTCACCGCTGAGCAGATGACCCAGCTGACACGCATCTGCGATCAGATGCTCGGTGTCCTCGATCCCGACGGGCGGGTCCTCGCCGCGACCATGCGGGGCGAGAGCGGCCGACCCGCACTCTCCCGGGCACCTCAGCCGGCAGAACGAGGAGTGAACAGGTCGCAGCCATCATGAACCGCCGCGAATGCTGCCGCCGATAACCCTGGACAGATTGTCGCCAATCCGGCAAACATGGAACCGCGCCCGTGTGTCGAGACGACGCACGGCGCACAGATCCCTCAGAGCGAAGGAGCAGCGATGGTCGATCTCGCGCCGGAATCCGATCGGGTAGTCGTAGGGGTGACGGGGGCGACGGGCGTGGTCTACGCGGTACGTGCTCTCGACGTCCTCCGTGAGCTCGGATACGAGTCGCACCTGATCGTGACGAAATCCGCCGCATTGACCCGCGCGTACGAGACGGATCTGAGCAAGGACGATCTGGAGTCGCACGCGGACGTCGTCTATCACCACACGGATGTCGGCGCGCCGCTGTCCTCGGGGTCGTTCCGCACGAAGGGGATGCTGATCGCCCCCACGTCGATGCGCACGCTGGGTGAGATCGCGACCGGGGTCACATCGTCGCTGGTCTCGCGTGCGGCCGACGTGACCTTGAAGGAACGGCGCCCGCTCGTGCTCATGGTGCGCGAGACTCCGTTGAACCTCATCCATCTGCGCAACATGGTGACGGTGACCGAGGCAGGCGCGACGGTCTTCCCGCCGGTGCCGGCGTTCTACTCGCGGCCTTCGACGATCGAGGAGATCGTGGATCAGTCGGTGGGTCGCGCGCTGGATCAGCTCGGCATCCACACCGACATCTACCCGCGGTGGGACGCCACGTTGCGGGAGAGCGTGCGCAACGGGAATCTCGACGCCGCCGGCAGCGAGGAGGATTGAGATGGTCGTCGCGACGTCGAAGAACCAGCCGGTCGCGGAGGCGCCGAAGGCGGCGGTCAAAGACCTGCGTGAGGGCATCGAGCTGCTCAAGACGCTGGATGGCCAGTTCGTGTCCACCGACGTGGAAGTGGATCCGCAGGCCGAGCTCGCCGGCGTGTACCGGAAGGTCGGCGCCGGCGGCACGGTCATGCGCCCCACCCGGGTGGGTCCCGCGATGCTGTTCGAGAACGTGAAGGGATACGACATCCCGGTCATCGTCGGCGTGCTCGCCTCCCGGAAGCGCATCGCGGCGTTCATGGGTGCCGACGAGAAGCACCTCGGCCGGCACATGCTCAACGCGATGCACCACGCCAAGGACCCCGTCCTCGTGGACGAGGCCGCCTGCCAGGAGCAGGTGCACCTGGCGACGGACGCCGACTTCGACCTGCGTACGTTGCTGCCCGCGCCGACGAACACCCCGGAGGATGCGGGCCCGTACTTCTGCATGGCGGTGCTGCGCGGCACCGACCCGGACACCGGACAGCACGACGTGACGATCCACCGGCTGTGCGTGCAGGGCAGGGATGAGATCTCGGTCTTCATGCAGACGGGCCGGCACATCGGGATGATGTACGAGAAGTACGACGCCAAGGGCGAACCGATGCCGATCACGATCTCGATGGGCATCTCGCCGGTCGAGTACATGGCGATCTCCTTCGAGCCGCCGTCCACGCCGTACGGCTTCGACGAGCTCGAGTTCGCCGGGGGACTCACCGGCTCGCCCGTCGAGCTGGTCAAAGCGAAGACGGTCGAGGAGTATGCGATGGCGTCCGCGGAGATCGTCATCGAAGGCCACATCCTGCCGTCACGGCGGGTCGCGGAGGACCAGCACACGAACACGGGATTCGCGATGCCCGAGTTCCCCGGCTACGACGGCACGGCGAACCCGTCGCTGCCGGTCATCAAGGTCACCGCGGTCACGACGCGCACGGACCCGATCCTGCAGACCCTGGTGGGGCCGGGCGAGGAGCACGTCTCGCTCGCCGGCATCCCCACCGAGGGATCCCTGGTCCAGGCGCTCGAGGACGCCCTCCCCGGGTTCGTGAAGAACGTGTACTCGCACTCCGCCGGCGGCGGGAAGTACGTCGGGATCCTGCAGGTCCACAAGCGCGACCACAACGACCAGGGCCGTGAGCGTCAGGCGGCGCTGGTCGCGTTCGGCGCGTTCCCCGAGATGAAGCACATCATCCTGGTGGACGACGACGTCGACATCTTCGACACCGACGACGTGCTGTGGGCGATGACGACCCGGTTCCAGGCCGAACGCTCGGTCATCCCGATCCCGGGCGTGCGCTGCCATCCGCTCGATCCCTCGGCGGATCCCGAGTTCCTGTGGACGAACTTCGACCACGGCATCTCCACCAAGGTGATCTTCGACTGCACCGTGCCGTGGGAGCTGCGCGACAAGTTCATCCGCGCTCCGTTCCAGGACGTGGACGTGACCCGCTTCCTGCCCGACTGGACCGGCGCCTGACGCGTCGAGGCGACGGAGGGGTCCACGCGCACCGCGACGGAAAGGGGCTCACCGACATGAGCGGCCGCCATCCCTGGTCGCGGTTCCGGCACTCGCGGTTCCTCCCCGCCACGGTCATCACCGGCATCCTCGCGGTGGCGGCGGGACTCTTCGCCGGGTCGTACACCTATGCCTCCGCCGACCCGCAGCCGCAGTATGTCCCGGTCGCCCTGGTCGGCGACGTCGACACGGACACCGAGACGTTCCTCGACGACATCGACGACGCGCTCGAGGGAGCCCTGCAGATCCGAAGCTTCTCCAGCGCGAGCGACGCCCGCGAGGCCCTCGACGACCAGGACGTGTTCGCGGTCTTCGACGTCACATCGGATCAGGGCATCACCGTCTGGATCTCGACCGCCTCGGGCACCTCCGTGGCGTCGGCGCTGGAGAGCGCGATCGCCGCGGTCGTCGAGAGCGACCAGCTCACCGTCACGGTCACCGACCTGCATCCGCTGCAGGACACCGACCCGCACGGGCTCACCCTGTTCTACATGACGATCGCCGCAGTCGTCGTCGGATTCGTCGGGGCCGTGCAGCTGGGCGTCAACGCGCGCGCCCTCTGCCCCTGGGAGCGCATCGGATTCACCGCGGCGTACGCGATCCTCGCCGGCTTCGCGATCGTCGCCGCGGTCGACCTGGTCCTGGGCGCACTCGATCTGCCCGTGTGGGAATCGTGGGGCATCCTCGCGCTGACGATGTTCACCTGCGGCATGGTCTACACGCTGTTCAACGACCTGTTCGGCCGCTGGGCCATGATCCCGACCTGGGCGCTGATGATCCTGCTCGGAAACCCCTCCTCCGGCGGGGCCGTCGCGTGGCCCCTGCTGCCGACGTGGCTCGCGATCATCGGCGGCTGGCTGCCGCCCGGCGCCTCGATCAACGCCCAGCACACCGCCGTGTACTTCCCCGACCACCAGCATGCCTGGCCGTTCCTGGTGCTGATCGGTTGGGCCGTGCTGGCCACGGTGCTCTATCTCGTCCGCGTGCGCCTCCGACGAGGCGGCCCGGCGTCGACGCCCCCGGGCCAGGACGGCGCGGCCTGAGCAACGGCGTCTGAGCCATCCGCGACAGAACGGAGACATCCGCGCCACGCGGCCCAGTACAGCTAGAGCCCCCGCTCCAGCTCCCCTCCCAACGCGGACGCCACGGCCTTCAGGAGCGGGACGGCTTCCGCGATCGTCTCTTCCGTGAGGCGCGTCGAGGGCGCGGAGATGGAGACCGCCCCGCGTGCCGGGCTTCCCGGCAACGCCACCGCGACACAGCTGACACCGACCTCCTGCTCATTGATGTCGGTCGCGTAGCCCACCACCCTCACCCGCTCGATCTCCCGGGCCATCTCCGCGGCGCTCGCGATGGTGTGCACGGTGTGCGTGCGGTAGGAGAGCCGCGCCATGAGCTCCGCCGCGGCATCCGGTCGGTGTGTCGCCAGGATCGCCTTGCCGACGGCGGTGCAGTGAAGATCGGCGCGGTGCCCCACCTCGGTGAACATCCGCATCCCGTGTCGCCCCGGCGCCTGCGCGACGTAGATGACCTCCAACCCGTCCATCAGAGCGAAGTTCGCACTCTCGCCGAGGCGGTCGGAGAGCACGCGCAGATGCGGATTCGCCCAGGAGTTGACCAATCGGCTCGCCACGTCGCCCAGCCTGACCAGTCGGGGACCCAGCGCATACGTACGGGAGGGCTCCTGCCGGGCATAGCCCAGACCGGCCAGGGAGCGGAGCAGACGATGGATCGTCGGCACGGGAAGATCGCATGCCGCAGCCAGCTCCGTGATGCTCGCCGAACCGTCGCGATCCGCGATCGCCTCGAGGATACGGAACGCCCGCGCGAGGCTCTGCACACCGCCGGAGCGGGAATCGCGCTCGGCCACATCATCCACCATGTCGACACCTTATCTCGCATCGTGAAAACCCCCGTCGGAAGCCCGTGTCGCGTCTTCGCTATAAGAACCGCCGATGGCACCCATCGATCGACGACCCCTCGTCTTCTGTTCCGCACTGTGGAATTCTAAATCTGCTTGGCGAAATATTTTGCCGACATCGAAGCCACCGGCTTCTGGCGAAGGAGTTCAAAGATGAATTCACGAAAGACACGTCGTCCCCTCGGCCGCGCCGCGAGTCGAACCGCTGCGGCCGGCATCGCCGCAGCGCTCGCCGTCGCGATCGCAGGATGCGGCGGCTCGTCGGGAGACTCCTCGGCGAGCGGAGAGCTGACGCAGGTCACCATCACCGTTCCCGTCGCGATCGGCGATTTCGCCCCCGTCCAATACGCGTTGGTGAACGGATACTTCGAGGCGGAAGGCATCGACGCGGACGTTCAGGTGCTCTCCTCCGCGCAGAGTCCGAGCGCGCTCGCCGGCGGTTCCGTCCAGTTCGTGGTCAGCGCCGCTCCCGGGCACGATGCGATCGCCGTCGCCGGCGCGGCGAAGGTCCTCGGCACCTACGCGGAGGTGCCGGATTCCGAGCTCGTGGCCGTGCAGGGAATCGACTCGATCGCGGATCTGAAAGGTCACACCTTCGCGGCGAGCGCGCCGGGCTCGTACAGCGACATCATGACGCAGAAGGGGCTCGCGACGGCGGGACTCACGTCCGCCGATGTGACGATGCTGCCGTTCGCCGATCTCGGAGCAACGGTCGCCGCGCTGGAATCGGGTCAGGTGGACGCCTCCGTGCTCTCCGAGCCCACCACCAGCGCCGTCCTCGCCGCCGCGCCGGGGTCGTCCGTCATCCTGGACTATCTGACCAGCGGGATCGTGTGGAACCAGGCCGGCATCTACGGCAACGCGGACTGGGTGTCCGCCCACCCGGACGCCACCCAGGGCGTGATCGACGCGCTCGACAAGGCCATCAAAGCATGGGAGAGCGATCCGGCCGGCGCCGAGCAGGTCCTCACGGACTTCACGAACGCCGCCGATGCGCAGGCGCTGTACGAGCACACCTTGAAGGTCTTCAGCGACGGCGTCCAGCCGGTGTCGCAGGAGATCCAGGAGTCCGTCCTGCAGGCGCTGGCGGACGCGGGCAACACGGCCGCCGATCCGTCCAACTGGCAGGCGGTCGTCGACAACAGCTTCGCGGAGAACCTGAAGTAGATGCGCGCCTCGCAGCCTGTCATCGCCGTCCACTTTCCGCAGATGACGGAACTGCCCGCATCGCTGCGGGCACGCCATCCCGAGATGACGGTCGTGGACGTGGGCGAGCACGACGAGCTGATCGATCTCGCGGACTCCGTCGAGGTGTACCTCACGACGGGTGTGGGATTGAGCCCGGACGTCGTGCGCGCGCTGCCCCGCCTGCGCTGGATCCAGGCGGTCGTGAGCGGAACCGATCAGCTCCGCGACGCGATGACCGCCCGTCCCGACGTGCTCGTGACGTCCGCCGCCGGCATCCACGCCGCCCAGATGAGCGAGATGGTGCTCATGCACATGCTGGGACTGTCCCGTCGCATCCGCGACCTCGTGCATCATCAGGACGCCCACGCCTGGCGGAGACTGCCGCAGGCGGTGCTGGACGGCAAGACCGTGGGCATCGTCGGTCTCGGGGCGAGCGGGGCGCGACTGGCCGCGCTGTGCGCGCTGCTCGGGATGACGGTGCTCGGCATCAACCGCAGCGGCACGCCGGTGGCCGGCGTCGACCGTCTGTACCGTCTCGACGAGCTCACAGACCTCGCGGCCGACGTGGACTTCCTGGTTCTGCTGATACCGGAGACACCCGAGACGCATCGGGTCGTCGACGCCTCCGTCTTCGCCGCGATGAAGCCGACGAGCTTCGTGATCAACCTGGCGCGCGGAGGCGTGCTCGTCGAGCACGATCTCATCCAGGCGTTGGAGACGGGACAGATCGCAGGCGCCGGCATCGATGTGGCCGACCCCGAGCCCCTCGCGCCCACGAGCCCGCTGTGGGACCTGCCGGGAGTCCTGGTCACTCCCCACCTCGCGGGTCAGAGCGACCGCTATATCGAGCTGCTCCTGGATCGGGTCGTCGAGCCGAACCTCGCGGCGTACCTGAACGACGACCACGACGCGCTGCTGAACGTCGTCGCGGCCGGCTTCACTCGAAAGGACGGCGACTGATGCACGTGCGACAGGTCGACTTCGCGAACCGCCCCGTCTCGGATGCGGAGCTGCACCGGCGCACGCAGGCGATCCTGCACGGCATGGCGCGGGAGCAGCTCGATGCGCTCGTCGTCTACGGCTCGACGGACGATCTCGGCGGCTACGTGCGCTACCTCATCGACCTTCCGGCGGGAGGCTACGGGACCGCCGTGATCCTGACCGCCGACGGCGACGTCGTCGTGATCTCGCACGGGGCGATCGACGGCGACGTCGAGCTGCCCGCCGGTCACGGCGGCCTGATGCGGGGTGCCAGCCGCATCGTCTCCTTTCCGTACTTCCCGACGGCGTCCTACACGGCGCAGACGCCCGGCAGGTTGGCGGCCCGGGCGCTCGCCCGTCTGCGTCGTGGCCGGATCGGGCTGGCCGGCAGGGGATGGATGCCGTCGGCATTCGAAGCCGCTCTGGCGGACGAGCTGCCAGGGGCCACGCTGGTGGACGCGTCCGAGGTCATCGACCGCGTGAAAGCGATCAAGTCGGATGAGGAGATCGACCTCGTCGTCGAGTGCGCAGGGATTCAAGACCGGGCCATGGCTGCGGCGATGGCCGCCATCGCACCCGGCGTGCGGCAGCGGGACATCGCGGAGGTCGCCCGTCGCGCCTGCATCGCAGAAGGCGCGGAGGCCGGCATCGTCCTCGTCGGATCCGGCCCCGCCGGCACGGGCTGGAGCCTGTCCCCGCGGCACGGGCAGAACCGCGTCGTCGAGGACGGGGACATGGTCGCGATCCTGATCGAGATGGACGGGCCGGGAGGCATCTTCGCCGAGCTCGGCAGGACCGCGATCCTCGGCGACGTGCCCGACGCCGTCGCGCGGGAGTACCGCCTCGCGGACGAGGCCCAGCGCTTCACTCTCGATCTGCTGACTCCGGGTGCGTCGTGTTCGAACGTGTGGGCGGAGTACAACGCCTATCTGACCGGGATCGGGCGCCCCGTGGAGCAGCGGGTGCACTGCCACGGACAGGGCGTGGACCTGGTCGAACGCCCCATCGTGCGCTTCGACGAACCGATGGAGATCGAGGCCGGGATGAACCTCACCTGCCACCCGACCTGGGTGCACGACGGGATCTTCTCCTGGACCTGCGACAACTACGTCATCTCGTCTCGGGGCGCAGGTCAGAGCGTCCACCGGACCCCCCAGGGCATCCATGTCCTCGCATAGTCAGGAGGAACCCATGATCGAACTCGGCGGCATCGCCGCGGACGACCCGAGGGCGGACGCGGACGTCTTGACGACAGAAGCGCTCGGCTTCCTCGAGACGCTCCATCGGCGATTCGACGCGCGCCGCCGGGCGCTCCTCGAAGAGCGGGCCGCACGCCGCGCCGAGCTCGCGGCGGGTGGCTCCCTGGCCTTCTCGGAGACGACCGCCGCCGTCCGCGCCGATCCGTCCTGGCGGGTCGCCGATCCGGCCCCCGGGCTCCTCGACCGCCGCGTCGAGATCACCGGGCCCCCCGACCGCAAGATGACCGTCAACGCGCTCAACAGCGGGGCCAGGGTCTGGCTCGCCGACTTCGAGGACGCCAGCACGCCGCACTGGCGCAACGTGATCGGCGGCCAACGCAACCTGATGCATGCGCTCGACCGCACGATCGACTTCGACGACGCCAACGGCAAGGCCTACCGGCTGGGAGCCGAGCTCGCGACCGTCGTCGTGCGGCCCCGAGGCCTGCATCTCGAGGAGAAGCACCTGCGCGTCGACGGGGATCCGATGTCCGCGTCGCTGGTCGACTTCGGCCTCTACCTGTTCCATTGCGCCCGCCGCCAGCTCGCCCAGGGGCGCGGCCCGTACTACTACCTGCCCAAGCTGGAGCATGCCGCCGAGGCCCGGTTCTGGAACGACGTGTTCCTGGAGGCGCAGGCCACCTTGGGCCTGCCCGTCGGCACCATCCGGGCGACGGTGCTCATCGAGACGATCACGGCGGCCTTCGAGATGGAGGAGATCCTCTACGAGCTGAGAGAGCACAGCGCCGGGCTGAATGCGGGCCGATGGGACTATCTGTTCTCGATCATCAAGAACTTCAGCCGCGCCGGCGACGACATGATCCTCCCGGACCGGGCATCGGTCACGATGGAAGCTCCCTTCATGCGGGCCTATGCGGAGCTGCTCGTCAGCACATGCCACCGTCGGGGCGCGCATGCGATCGGCGGGATGGCGGCGATGATCCCCGACCGTCGCGATCCCCAGGCCAACGAGCGGGCGCTCTCCCAGGTCCGCGCCGACAAGGAGCGGGAGGTCGCGATGGGCTTCGACGGCTCGTGGGTGGCTCATCCCGATCTCGTGCCGGTATGCCGGAGCGTCTTCGACGCCGCGCTCGGGGAGGCGCCCCATCAGATCGATCGACGCAGCGACGACGTGCACATCCGTCCCGGAGAGCTGCTGCGTGTCGCATCGGCGGGCGCCCGGCGCACCCTGACGGGACTGCGCCACGATGTCGCCGTCAGCCTGCGGTATCTCGAGGCGTGGTTCCACGGGACCGGAGCGGTCGCGATCTTCGGTCTCATGGAGGACACCGCGACGGCCGAGATCTCGCGGTCGCTCCTCTGGCAGTGGATCGCCAACGGCGTCGTGCTCGATGACGGATCGCCGGTGACGGTGGAGCTCGTGCGGCGCGTGATCGAGCAGGAGCGCGAGGCCGTCGCGTCGGAGGCGGGCGCGGAGCGAGTCGCGACGGCGGAATGGCTGCTCGCGGAGAGCCTCCTGGGCGAGCTCATCGCCGCCGCGACGCTCGAGGAGTTCCTCACCGTCCCGGCGTACCGATCGGTGCCCTGAGAACCGGAAGGCGGACAGAGTGGCTACAGAAGGCATCACAGTGCCCCGCGTCGTTCGATCGGGAGGATTGCGGCGACGCGTCTACGCACGGCGCGAGCCCTCCCGACGTCTCCGCACGCTGCTCGGCGGAGTCGGCATCGTCGCCGTGCTCCTGATCTGGCAGCTCTGCTCGAGCACTGGCCTGATAAAACCGATCATCCTGCCGTCGCCGATCGCGATCGTGCAGGCCTCCGGAAGGCTCGCAGCATCGGGCACGCTGTGGACGGCGTCCTGGGAATCAGCGCAGCTGTACGGCATCGGATTCGGTATCGCGCTGGTGTCCGGGCTCCTCTTGGGGCTGATCCTGGGATGGTATCGACGTGCGGAAGCGGTTCTCGACCCGCTGCTGTCCCTGCTGTACGCGACCCCGCATCTCGCCCTGCTGCCGCTGATCACGGTCTGGTTCGGCATCGGCATCGGTGCGCAGATCGCGCTGGTGATCCTCATCTGCATCTTTCCGATCATCATCAACACCGCCGCCGGCGTCTCCGCCATCGATCGCGAGCACATCCGTCTCGCGCGCAGCCTGCTCGCCACGAACGTGGACGTGCTCCGGACGATCGCCCTGCCCGGAGCGATTCCAGCCGTCGTGGCCGGCATCCGACAGGGACTGGTGCTCGGCCTGATGGGTGTCGTGGTCGCGGAGTACTTCTACGGGAACAAGGGGCTCGGCGGGCTCATCTTCACCTCGAGCCTGACGCTGAACACCGCGGACGCATTCGTCGGCGTGTTCATGTTCGCCTTCGCCGCCCTGCTGCTGACGGCGCTGCTGCGGCTCCTGCAGAAGCGGATCGACCGATGGAGGGCGTGACGGTGGTGCCGCACGTGGACGAGCGCAGCGCCGAGGCCGGCGAGCAGCCGCCGAAGCACCTGTCCGTGCGGGGGCTGCGGAAGTCGTTCGATCGAACGACCCGACGATCCCGCGAGACCGTCCACGTCCTCAGCGACATCACCTTCTCCGTCGATGCGGGCGAGTTCGTCACGCTGATCGGCCCCTCGGGATGCGGGAAGTCCACGCTGCTCAACTGCATCGCGGGGCTCTCCGACTGGGACGCCGGATCGATCAGCTTCGAGGGAGAGGAGATAACGGGCCCGGGTGTGGAGCGGGCGTTCGTCTTCCAGCACGCCTCCCTCCTGCCGTGGCGCACGGTCTCCAAGAACGTCTCGTACGGTCTGGAGCTGCGCAGGCAGTCCTCCCGAGCGGAAGTCGCCGCTCGGACGGCCGCCGCCCTCGAGCTCGTCGGCCTGGCAGCCTTCGCCCAGCACTATCCGCACGAGATCTCGGGCGGGATGCAGCAGCGGGTGAACCTGGCCAGGGCGCTCGTCCTCGAGCCGGAGATGCTGCTCATGGACGAGCCCTTCGGAGCACTGGACGCGCTCACGAAGGAGACCCTCCAGGACGAGTTGCTGTCGCTGGCGGGCAGGACCCGGCGAACGACCCTGTTCGTCACCCACGACATCCAGGAGGCCGTGTACCTGGCGGACAAGGTCATCGTGATGTCGCCGCGGCCCGGCCGGATCGTCGCCCAGATCGACGTGCCGTTCGCCTACCCTCGCAGCCGCGAGGTGACCGAGGTACCGGAGTTCATCGCCATCGAGCGGCAGCTGCGGGCGATGGTGCGCGGCGAGGAGGGCGCCGATGCTCGTTGACCACCAGACGCACTGGCACCCGCTCTCCTACCTCGAACGCATGAACGCCCGTCCGGGGTTTCCGGCGGCGGACATCGGGGCCGAGTCGGTCGGACTGACGCTGGCGGGCGGGCAGCGGTGGACGCTGCCCAGGGCGCTGTTCGACATCGAGTACAGCATGTCGAGCATGGACCGACACGGCATCGACGCCATGGTCTCCAGCCCGATCTATTTCGCCGCGTTCCACGGGTTGAGCGAGGCGGAGGCCGAGGACGCCGCATCCTTCGTCAACTCCGAGACCGCCCGCATGCAGGCGGACAGCTCCGGACGTCTCGTCGGGCTCGCGGTCGCGCCGATGCAGTATCCGGCCGTCGCGGACAGGGTCGTCCGTCGCGCGGCGGACCTGGGGCTTCGCGGCGTGTGCGTCCTCTCCAACTACGACGGGGAGACGCCGACCGCCGGACGCCACCTGCCGGTCTATCGCGCCATGGACGAGACGGGGCAGGTGTGCGTGCTGCATCCGGCGATGCGTGCACGGTCGTACGAGGCGGACGCCGGGATCGTGGTCGAACGCGGCCTGGACTGGATGCACGACACCGCGCACGCCGCACTGTCGATGGTCGCCTCGGGCATTCTCGACGAGTGCCAGAACCTGTCGGTGCTCCATCCCCACGCAGGCGGCGTGCTCCCGTACGTGTGGGGTCGAGCCGCGGACATCTCCGGACGGGATCTGCGGAGCTATCTGCGCACGCGCTTCTATGTCGACACCGCCGTGAACACGCCGGGTGCACTGGATTTCGCGATCCAGCTCTACGGAGCGGACCGGGTCGTCTTCGCCACCGACGACCCCTTCGTGCCCCGCGATCGCTCGATCCCCTTTCAGCGCGGAGAGCTCGGCGACCGGGTCGAGGGGGTGTCCGGCAACCAGATCGCACAGCTCATGGGATCATGACCGACCTTCGGTCCCTCCGCCACGCTCCCCGGAGCGACGCGCGAGGCGATCGCCGGCGAGTCCACCGTGCGCATGCCGGCGTCAGTCCGTCTCCTTCGGAGAAGCATTGCGCACGGCGTCCAGCGCCGCCGCGAGCGCGGCGTCGCTGAACCGCGCGAGCGGGGCGATCACGGCCACGATCCCGATGGCGTCACGGTCGCCGTGATAGAAGGGAGCCGCCACTCCCCAGCTCTGGCTGTCGGTCTGGCTGACGCTCACCGCGTATCCGTCCGTGCGAGCGGCGCGCACCTTCTGCGGGTCGACCGCCGGCTCGTGCTCGTCGGCGAAGAACGCGTCGAACACCGTGGCGATCGATCCGTTGTCGCGAGGAAGCACGTGATCGACCGGGAACGTGACCTTCAGCGGATGCGGTGAGTCGACGAGGTCGGCGATGACGGGCAGGCCGGTGCTCGCGTCGGGCAGCGCGAAGATCGACGTCTCCGCCGTCACGCGGGTGAGCTCGGTGAGCACCGGGCGCGAGATGTCGCGGATGTCGAAGGTCTTCGCCGCCCGCTCGCCCAGTCGCACCGCCGCAGGCCCGAGACGATACCGCCCTGCGGGGCGGCGCACGAGATAGCCGGCCTCGGCGAGCGCCTGCAGCACCCGGTTCGCCGTGCTGACGGGAAGCTCGAGCCGGCGCGCGACCTCGCTGGAGCCCCACTCGGGCGTGCGCACGGTGAACAGGTCGAGGATGCGCAGCGCCTTGCGCAGCGAGTCGGCACCTGTAACGGGCATTGGCCCCCCATCTCCGTCACCGAGTTGTAACACGGGCATCTTGTCCACGTCACGCCCAGGTCGTAGCCTGTCCATATTGTGATAGCTCATCCTACCATATGGGAATTCAGATGATGTCCACCTCGAGCCGCAGATGGCGTGCCGCCTTCTCGGAGGTCTGGCCTCCGCTGCTGACCTTCGCCGTCGTCATCGCGGCCTGGCAGATCGCCGTCCCCCTCCTGAACGTCCCGCCGTATCTCCTGCCGACGCCGTCGCAGATCGTGCAGAACCTCGTCGCCCGCTTCGGCTCGTACGTCGCGGACACCGCCGTGACGGTGTGGGAGATCCTCCTCACGTTCGGTGTCAGCGTCGTCATCGGCGTCCCGCTGGGGGCCCTGACCTACCAGTCGCGGATGTTCCGACGTGCCGTCTACCCCCTGCTCGTGGCAAGCCAGACGTTTCCCAAGCTGGCGATCGGGCCCTTGTTCATCATCTGGTTCGGGTTCGGGCAGTTCCCGATCATCCTCGTGGGCGTGCTGCTGACGTTCTTCGCCATCACCTCGACGACTCTCGTCGGGATGCGGGAGGTCACCCCCGACAGCATCGATCTCGCTCGCATCATGGGACTGAACGGCTGGCAGCGCTTCACCCGCATCGAGGTGCCGCAGGCCCTGCCGAGCATCTTCGGCGGCCTGCGGCTCGGCACCACGCTCGCCGTGATCGGCGTCGTCGTGGCCGAGTTCCTCGGCACCAACGCGGGCCTCGGGTACCGCATCATCAACGCCACCGCCACCGCGAACACCGTGTCGCTGTTCACCTGCCTGCTCCTCCTCGTGATCGTGGGCCTCGTGTTCTACGGCGCCGTCGCACTCGTCGAGTGGCTGTGCCTGCCGTGGCGCCGCTCGCAGAACCTGCCCCTCGAACAGATCGCTTCGACCACGCCCTGAGCCCTCCGCATCACACACACACCCGTAAAGGAGTCACCTCATGAACGTCCGCATTCCTCTGGCCGCCGCCGCCCTGACGGTCACGGCGCTCGCCCTGACCGCATGCGACGGGGGCAGCGACACCTCGGCCGGCACCGACCTCACCCCCGTCACCGCGATCGTCTCGAACCCCTTCTCCGTGGGCCAGTTCTACGGCCTGTACCTGCTCGGCGAGCAGAAGGGGTTCTTCGAGGACGAGGGCATCGACGTCACGTTCCAGGAGGGCACGGGCTCCGCCACGAGCGCCCAGGTCGTCGCCGCGGGCAACGCCGACTTCGGCCTCAACATCGGTCTGGTGGCGGTCGTCAACAACGACGACAGCGGTGCCGACCTGAAGATCGTCGCCCGCGACTCCGCCGTCTCCACCTACGCGGTCGTCTCCCTCGGCGCCGAGATCGAGGACCCGAGCGACCTGATCGGGAAGACGATCGGTCTGCCCGAGGGCACCACCCAGGCGATCCTGTGGTCGACCTTCCTGACGGAGGCCGGCATCGACCCGAGCGAGGTCTCCACCGTCAACGTCAGCCCTGCCAACGCGGTCACCACCCTCGCGCAGGGGCGCGTGGACGGCATCGTCACCTATGAGACCTCGGCCGTGCCCGCGCTGGCGGAACTCGGGGAGGATGACCCCAGCGTGCTCTCGTTCAACGACTACGGCGTCGAAGTCATCCCGGATGCGGGCGTCGTCGCCAGCGGCACGACCATCGAGGAGAACCCGGAGCTGGTCGAGCATTTCGTGGCCGCCGTGGAGAAGTCGATCGCCTACGCCATCGAGCACCCCGACGAGATCTACAGCGCCGGTTCGGCCGCCTACCCCGACTCGTTCACGGAGGGAGTCGTCAGCGGCCAGACCGCCATCTCGGCTCAGGCCTTCGCCGACACCACCGCCGACGACCAGCCGTACGTCTACACCGACCTCGACGCGCTCACCTCGACGCTGGAGATGCTGCGCAGCGGCGGCGTGCTGAGCGCGGCCGGGGATGCGGAGACCTACGCGACGAACGACTTCGTGCCTGCGCAGCGGTGACGCGGATGACGAGCACGCAGGTGGCGGTGACCGACGTCACCAAGGTCTACCCGACGAAGGGAGGGGGCGGGCACAGAGTGCTGGGGCCTCTGTCCCTCCAGATCCCGCAGGGCCAGTTCGTCTCCGTCCTGGGACCGAGCGGATGCGGGAAGAGCACCCTGCTCCGCGTCGTCGCGGGTCTGACCGCTCACACCTCGGGCGGTGTGACGATCGGCGGCGCGTCCGTGCGCGGTCCGCAGACCCAGGTCGGGCTCGCCTTCCAGGCGCCCGTGCTCCTCGAGTGGCTCACGGTCCGGAAGAACATCGAGCTGCAGGCCGTGAACCGGTCGATGGACTCACGCTCCGCTCAGCGACGCACCGACGAGCTGCTGGCGCTGGTGGGCCTCGAGCCCGAGATGGCCGCCCGACGCCCCTCCCAGCTCTCCGGCGGACAGCAGCAGCGCGTCGCGATCGCGCGGGCGCTGCTGCATTCACCGGAACTGGTGCTGCTGGACGAGCCGTTCGGCGCGCTGGATGCCATCACCCGCGACCAGATCGCCGACGACCTGCAGAAGCTGTGGCGCAGCATGAACGTCACGGTGATGCTCGTCACCCACAGCATCGAGGAGGCCGTCTTCCTCTCCGACCGTGTCGTCGTCATGTCGGGGAGGCCCGGCACGGTCAAGCTCGATCTCTCCATCACCCTCCCCCACCGGGACTTCGACGTGCGCGACACCGAGGAGTTCCGTGGCTTCGCCCACGTTCTGCGCGAAGCCATCGACCACTGAGCGCCCCCCACGAGAAAGGCTCCCGATGACCGAGATCAACGAGCTCATCCAGCCCGTCACCGAACGGTTCTTCACGTTCACCCCCGACCTCGACGAGGTGGTCGCCGAGGGGCAGAAGGCGATGCCCGGGTGGCTCCCGCCACGGTCCGGAATGCGACGTTTCGCCGCTCCGGCCGATCTGACCCTGCGGTCCGGGTTCACGGTGTTCGGCGACAACATCCGCGGCGACACCTCCTACTGGACGAAGGAGGTGTGGTGCGTCCTGGAAGGACGGGCGGTGCTGGAGATCGAAGACCTCGAGACGGGCGAGAAGTCCGAGCACCGGGTCGCGGCCGGCGACGGCGTCTACTTCCCCGAGGCGGTACGGCTCACGGTCGTGACCGGCGACGAGCGCCTGGTCATCTTCTATTGCGCGGTGCCCGCTTCGGCGCGCGACTCCCACTGGATCGCCGCGCTCACCCAGCAGGACATCGACAACGCGAGGATGCGGCTGGCCTTCGAGGCCGGGCGCGCCTGAACCACATCAGAAGGAGCATCTCAATGACACGAACGATCATCCTGGGCGGCACGGTCGTGCTCGAAGGGCGCTACGCCGACGTCGACATCGCGGCGGAGGACGGGATCATCACCGAGATCACGGCGCACGGCAGGAGCGGACGCGGCGACGTGATCGTCGACGCACGCGGAAAGATCGTCATCCCGGGGATCATCGACACCCACGTGCACTGGCGCGAGCCGGGGTACGAGGACAAGGAGGACATCGTCACCGGGTCGACGGCGGCCGCGGCCGGCGGCATCACGACGGTGGTCGACATGCCCAACACCGATCCGGTGCCCAACACGGTGGAGCGCGTCCTTCAGAAGCAGGAGCTGTTCGAACGCCGTTCGATCGTGGACTTCAACAACTGGGTCTCGCCGACGCGTCTGGAAGAGGTCCAGCAGATCGCCGCGACCGGCGTCGCCGGCTTCAAGATCTTCATGAAGTCCGCCCACTATCCCTATGACACGGAGGCCTCCGTCGTCGACCCCGCGATGCTCCTCGAGTCGTTCCGCGAAGTGGCGAAGACCGGCCTGCCGCTGCTGATCCACCCCCATTTCCAGCCGCTGTTCCAGGCGAAGATGCAGGGCATCAAGGAACGCGGGGCGGGCACGATCTACGACTACGAAGAGGCCGTGTACTCCGATGAGGACGTCACCGAGACCGTGGGGATCGCCCAGGTCGCCTTGTACGGGCGCGCGACCGGCGCCGACCTGCGCATCCTCCACATCCGCAACGCGCCGCAGCTGCGACTGGTGCGCGCGCTGAAGGCCGGCGGCTACAGGATCACGGCCGAGGCCAACCCGTGGGCGATCTTCGAGCTGCGCAAGGATCTCGTGCCGCAGCAGAACGTCGACGACAACCTGGAGGCGCTGAGCGACGGGACCATCGATCTCATCGCCTCGGATCACGCCCCCCAGACGTGGGAGGAGGTCGAGGCGGCGAAGAACAACGCCTACGAGTCGGTCACGATCGGATATCCGCTCAACGAGCACTACCTCTCGATGTATCTGACCGAGGTCGACGCCGGTCGCCTGGACCTGCTGCGCCTCGTCAAGCTGACCTCGGAGAATCCGGCTCGGCATCTGGGCGTCTACGGGCGCAAGGGAGTCCTCCGGGTCGGCGCCGAATTGGACGCCGCCATCGTCGACCTGGACCGTGAGGCCACCCTCGGCGTCGACTACCCGGTGTACTCGAAGATGGGGCACACGCCGTACGAGGGCAAGCGGATCAAGGGCCGTCCCGTGGCGACCGTCCTGCGCGGCGAGCTGATCATGCACGAGGGCGAGGTGCTCGGCGCTCCGGGCTTCGGGCGGATCGTCTCCCGCGGCTGACGGCGGCGGCATCCCGGGCGAGCGGGCCTCACCGGGCGCGGGACGTCACAGGATGCTGCGGATCGTGCCGCCGTCGACGCGCACCGCGGCGCCGTTGGTCGCGAGGGACTCGTCCGAGACGAGGTAGAGGATCATGCTCGCGACCTCCTCGGGCGTCGCCGGCCGGCCCAGCAGCGAGTTCGGCCGATGGGCAGCGACGAACTTGCGGCCGGCGTCGTCGAGGTCTGTCGCCCGGCCGGCGGCCACGTCCATCTCGAGCATGCGGCTGAAGCCGTCGCCCGAGGTGGGGCCGGGCAGCACCGTGTTGACGGTGACCCCGGTGCGAGCGGTCGCGACCGCCAGCCCGCGCGCCAGTCCCAGCTGCGCGGTCTTGGTGACCGAGTACGACGACAGCGGCTCGGTGACGTCGACCGCGACGTCGCTGGAGATGAAGACGATGCGGCCGTGTCCGCGCTCGATCATGCCCGGCAGCAGCGCCCGGCACAGGCGGATGCCGGCCAGCAGATTCGTCTCGAACGTCTGGAACCACTCGTCGTCCGTGATCTGGGTCCAGTCCGGCGTGAAGATCATGGTGGCGGCGCCGTTGACGAGGATGTCGACGTCCGTCACCTCCGCGAGCACCTCGGCCACGCCGGCGGCCGTGCCGACATCGGCGTGCACGGCTCGCAGGTCGATGTCCTCGCCCAGCCGCTCGCGAAGTCCGGCGGCGGCCTGCGCGAGCCGCTGCTCGTCGCGGCCGTTGATGGTGACCGTGCCGCCGCGGCGCAGAATCCCCTCGGCCGTCGCGAGGCCGATGCCGGCAGTGGATCCCGTCACGAGGGCGTGGCGGTGTGAGAGTGAGTGGGACACGGAGTTCTCCTCTGGTGGGGCGTCGATGGTCGGCGATCGCTCAGCGCACCGGCGCGGCACGATCGGGAAGGGTGGGCGTATCGCGGATCAGGCGCTGCGTGTAGTCCTCGCGCGGACGATCGAGGACCTCCGCGGTCCGACCGCTCTCCACGATCCGTCCCTGGTTCATGACGAGGACCCGGTCCGCGATCTGGCGCACGAGCGCCACGTTGTGGGTGACGAACAGCATCGACATGTCGCGCTCGCGCTGCAGCCCGGCCAGCAGGTCGACGACGGCGGCCTGGATCGACACGTCGAGGGCGCTGGTCACCTCGTCGCAGATGAGCACGTCGGGACGGCAGATCAGCGACCGCGCGATGGCGACGCGCTGCCGCTCGCCGCCCGAGAGGTCGCGGGGCGTCAGGCCGGCGGCGCGCGCCGGCAGCCCCACGCGATCGAGCACCTCCGCCACCGCCGCCGCCGTCTCGCGACGGTCGTGCGAGAAGAAGATGTTGTAGGGCTGTGCGACGATGTCGCGCACGGTGCGTCGCGGGTTCAGCGAGCTGTGGGGGCTCTGGAACACGTACTGGAACGCACGCCGCAGCTCGGTGCGGCGCCGGCGGGCGCGGGTCGGGACCTGTTCGCCGTGGAGCAGGATGCGACCGCTGTGCCGGTCGTGCAGACCGATGAGGCACCGTGCCAACGTCGACTTCCCCGACCCGGACTCGCCGACCAGCGCCAGGCACTCGCCCCCGTCCAGGTCGAAGCCGATCCCGTGCAGCACGGTGCGGTCGCCGTGCGCGGCCGACAGCTCCCGCACCGACAGCAGCGGCTCCGCCGACGCGGCACGGGCCGGCGGAGCCGGGCTCGTCCGCTCGCGCAGCGACGGGACCGCTGCCAACAGCTCCCGCGTGTACGCATGCGCGGGAGCCGCGAAGACCTCGGCCACGCGGCCCTCTTCGACGATCCGGCCGGCGCGCATCACGAGCACACGATCGGCGAGCTCCGCGACGACGGCGAGGTCATGGGTCACGTAGAGCACGCCCACCGCATGGGTCGCGCACAGAGTGCGGATGAGATCCAGGATCTTCGCCTGCGTGGTGACGTCGAGACCGGTCGTGGGCTCGTCCATCACGAGGACCTCCGGCCGGAGGATCATCGCCATGGCCAGCGCCACCCGCTGCTGCTGGCCACCGGAGAGCTGATGCGGGTAGCGGTCCTGGAACTCGCGATCGCCGGGCAGGCCGACGTCGGTGAGCGCCGTGGTGACGAGCTGCGCCTTCTGCCGTGCCGCCGTGCCCGGCCGATGCACCTCGATCACCTCGCGCAGCTGGCGTCCGATCCGCAGCGCGGGGTTCAGGGCCACCGACGGGTCCTGGGGCACGTACGCCACGGTCCGGCCGCGCAGGGATCGCCGAGCGGCGGCGTCCATCGCGAGCACGTCGCCGTCGCGCACCCGGACGCGCCCCGCGGTCAGCCGCGCCCCCTGCCGGGCGTATCCGAGCGTCGCCATGCTGACCGTCGTCTTCCCGGATCCGGACTCGCCGACCAGGGCGACGATCTCCCCCGCCGTCACTGCGAAGGCGACCTCCGACACGATCCGCTGACCGTTCGTGAGCCGCACCTCCAGCTCCGCCACGTCGAGGGCGGGCGCCGGGCTCGCCACGAGATCACTCATCGCCCGCCTCCACCCGCGCCACCGTGCGGGACACGCCGTCCGCGATCATGCTGACCGCGACCGCGAACACCGCGATGCACACCGTCGGCACGAACGTCGCCAGCGGCTGCTGGACCAGTCCGAGCCGGTTCTCGTTGATCATCAGGCCCCAGTCCGCATCCGGCTGCTGGATGCCGTACCCCAGGAAGCTGATGCCGGCGATCGCGCCGATCGACCACACGACGCGCAGCGCGTACTCGACCAGCAGCGGCGCGCTGATGTTCGGAAGCACCTCGCGCAGCAGGATCGCCCGGCGCGGCACGCCCAGCGCCTCCGCCGACTGGATGAACTCGCGCGAGGCCACATCGGCCGTCACGCCCCGCACCACCCGCGCCACCTGCGGCACGTGGGCGATGCCCACCAGCAGGGTCACCAGCCACAGCTGCGGCCCGATCAACGACACGAACAGCAGCACGAACACGATCGTGGGCAGCGCGAGGAGCACGTCCATCGTGCGCATCAGCACGTCGTCGAGCCGGCCGCGCGAGTATCCGGCCACCATGCCCGCCAGCGCGCCGAGCACGATGCCGACGGTCGCGGCCAAGAACGACATGATCATGACCGTGCGGCCGCCGTCGAGGACGCGCGAGAGCACGTCGTGCCCGAGGTAGTCGGTGCCCAGCAGCGCGTCCGCCGAGGGCGGCGCGAACGGCTTGCCGATGAGCTGTGCGACACCGTAGGGCGCGATCACCGGGCCCACGAACGCGACCAGCAGCACGAGGGCCAGCAGCGCCAGGCCCACGCGCGTGCGCGTGCGCCGCAGGCTCCGGGCGATCAGCCCGCGTCGCCGGGCGACCGGGGCCGCCACCGTCGGCGCGATGTCCGTCGTCGTCATCGTCCCGCCCTCCTCATCGTGTGCGCAGCGTCGGGGTCACGGCCACGGTCAGGACGTCCGCGATCAGGTTGAACACCACGAAACCGGCGGCGATGATCATCACGATCGCCTGCAGGATCGGCACGTCGCGCTCGCCGATGGACTGCACCAGCGCGCTGCCCAGGCCCGGATAGTTGAACAGCGACTCGATCACCACGAGGCCGCCGAGCATGAACGCCATCGACAGGGCCGCGCCCTGGATGGCGGGGACCATGGCGTTGCGCAGCGCGTGGCGCCACAGCACGAGCCGCGGGGGCAGCCCCTTCAGCCGCGCCATGACGACGTAGTCCGAGCCGAGGGCGTCGAGCATGGCGGCGCGTACGAGGTTCGACAGATACGGCACGACGGAGGCGGCGAGGGTCAGCACCGGCAGCACCAGCGACAGCGGCTGCTGCAGCGGGCTGGTGCCCTGCGTCACCGACGCGGTCGCCGGCAGGACGCGCAGCATCGAGGTCGAGAACAGCATCACCAGCAGGATGCCGACGACGAACTGCGGCAGGCTCGCCAGCACCATGGTGGACGCGTGGAAGGCGCCGTCGATCGGCCCGCGGGGGTGCCGCGCCGCCCAGATGCCGAGCGCGAAGGACGCCGGGATGCAGACGATCCCGGCCAGCGCCATCAGGATCAGCGTGTTCGCCAGGCGCGGTGCGATCCATGCCCAGACCGAGTCGCCGGTCAGGTACGACTCGCCGAAGTCGCCGACCGCGACCCCGCCGAGCCAGCGCAGCAGCCGGACGATCATCGGATCATCCAGGCCGAGCTGGCTCGACAGGGCGGCCACCTGGTCCGGGGTCGCCTGCGAGCCCAGGATGAGCTGCGCGACGTCGCCGGGCAGCAGATCGACCGCGATGAAGATCACCACGGCCACCCCGAGCAGCGTCACCACGCCCAGAAGCAGACGGCCCAGCGCCCAGCGCAGCAGCCGTCCTCGTGCTGCCGCGGGTCGTGGTCGGTCGGGCCGGCCGACCACGACCGTGGGCGTGCGCGCCGTACCCGTGAGGTTCGTCATCCGATGTAGCCGACCTCGTTCATGGTGCGCGTAACGGTCAGACCGCTCCGGGCGACCGTCGGCCATCCGCCCAGCTTGCTGCTGCTGGCGAAGAGCGTGTCGGGGAACGCGGGGATGATGTAGCCGCCGCGCTCGAACATGATCTGCTGCATGTCGGCCGCGCACTGCGTGCGCGTCGCGTCGTCGGTGGCGCTCGAGACGGTCTCCCACAGCGAGGTGTACTCGTCGTCGTCCCAGTGCGTCGCATTCGAGGATGCGGTCGGCGCGTCGAGCGCGGAGACGGCGGTGGTGTAACGGGCCGCCGGCTGCACGATCTGCGAGAACGGCCACTGCAGGTAGTTGGCGCCCAGCAGCGTCGCGACGTCGACCTCGTCGACCTGCACCGTCGCCCCGAACTCGGTGGCGCTCTGCGCGAACACCTGCGCCGCGGCGACCGAGCCGGGCGTCAGCTCGCTCACCGTGATCGTGACGTTCAGATCGGACTTGCCGGCCTGCTTGAGCAGCGATCTGGCCTGGTCGACGTCGCGCTCGCGGACGAGGTCGGAGGCATACAGCGGGTCGTACAGCGCATACAGGTCGTTGCCGACCTGCGCGTAGCCGTTGTAGGCGGAGTCGACGATCGCCTGCCGGTCGACGCCGACCTGCAGCGCCTGGCGCACGAGCGGGTCGGCGAGGTCGCCCTCGTCCACGCGCATCGTCATCGCGGAGTACCCGCCGCCGGGCAGGTCGTAGAACGTGAGATCCGGGTTCGACTGCACCGTCGCCGCGCTGCTCGGCGACAGCTGCGACACGGCGTCGATCTGCCCCGACAGCAGGGCGTTGGTCATCGCGCTCAGGTCGCTGATGATCGGCAGCGTGATCGAGTCCAGCAGCGCGATCTGGCCGTGGTAGTCGTCGAACCTCTCGACCTCGCCGGTCACGCCCGCGGTGAAGCTCTTGTACTTCCACGGCCCGGTGCCGACCGGGTCGGCGGGGTCGTAGTCGGCGGGCACGATCCCCAGCGCCGTCCCGTCGGAGACGGCGATGTCGAACCAGCCGGTGGGACGGTTCAGGTCGAACCGGACGGTCAGGTCGTCGAGCTTCGTCATCGACTCGATCATCGACACCTGGCCGGCGCCCACCGCGCGGTTCGCGGGGTCGAGCACACGGGTGAACGAGGCGATCACGTCGTCCGCGCTCACGGTCTTCCCGTTGTGGAACTCGATGCCGGACTTCAGACGAACGGTCCAGCTCGTGGCGTCCGCATTGGCCGAGAACTCCTCCGCGAGCACGTTCTCGAGCTCGAACGAGCCGTTGAGCACCGCGAGCTGCTCGTACAGCATCCCGGCCCATTGGATGGTGACGGGGTCGAGCGGGGTGTGCGCGTCCATGCTGCTGAACGCGCTGCCGCCGATGAGGCCGTACGCCATGGTGCCGCCGCGCGTCAGGGCGACCGTCGCGCTGGCGGTCGAGGTCCCTCCGCCCGGCGCGCACCCGGCCAGCCACGATCCGCCGGCCAGCAGCAGGGCGCTCGCCCCGCCGTACTGCAGGAGCTGACGCCGCGTGAGGCCGCGGTGCTCGCGTGATTCGAGGTGCAGGTCGTTCATCTTCGTCTCCGTCTTCGTCGAGGGGGAGGAATGCGTCCGCGGGATCAGCCGGCGACGCCGCCGCCGACCTCGGTCCAGGGGCCGAACTCGGTGACCTTCTCGGCGCCGATGTGGTAGGTCTCGAAGATCCGCTCGGAGAAGCGCCAGACGCCGTCGATGCGGACGAGGCGATCGTCGTAGCGCCCCATCCGCTCGATCAGCACGCCGGGCTCGTCCAGCACCGGCTCGACCTTCGCCATCGCGGCCATCATGTAGCAGCGCCCCACGGCGACGCCGTCGCCGACGGCGGCGACCAGCACGTTCGTGTTCCAGTGCTGCAGCGCCTTGGACTTCAGCATCGGTCCGCCGATGCGCGCGTACTCGGTGAGCGCCTCACGCCCGCGGACGGCCAGCCCGCCGCTGCCGCCGTGGAAGCCGTCGGGGGAGAACACGCTCGCCCAGCCCACCGGGTCGTCGTTGTCGATGCCCCAGCAGTACCGGGCATACAGGTCGTGGATCTCCCAGCGCTCGTCGGCGGAAAGCGTCCAGCTCATGGCAGTGCACCTCTCGTCTGTCACGCCGCGGATGCGGGCGCAGTGTCGTGGTCTCTCGCGAGTCGCACCGCGGGACGCCGTGCTCGTCGCGGACGCGCCGTCCTCGATGACCGGAGCGTCCCGGGCCCCGCCGTGCGGCGCGAGCCCACTTGTAGGCTGCCCAAACGGCGGGGGCCAGACCGGAGCCGATACTGATGCGACGTATCACGAGGCGTGCAACGCCCGCGGCTGACCGCCGCGCCCCGCGGTCCTATCGTTGAGGTCTCCCGTCGACGCCGTCGGAGAGCGAGCCATGCCCGAGACACCGGAACCCCGCATCGATGCCAACCTGATCGTGACGCTGGACGCCCTGCTCAGCGAGCGCTCAGTGGCCGCCGCCGCCGCGCGGCTGCACGTGGGCGAGTCGACGATCAACGCGGCGCTGCGCCGGCTGCGCACGGCGACGGGCGACCGGCTCCTGGTGCGCGACGCCGGCCGGCTCGCGCTGACGCCGACGGCGGAGGATCTCGTCCCGCTGGTGCGCGACGCGCTGCGCTCGGTGAGCCGCGCCCTGGAGGGCGGCCCGCAGTTCGACCCGCGGCTGAGCAACCGGACGTTCTGGATCTCCGCGTCGGGCTATTCGCAGACGCAGCTGGGCGCGGCGCTGGCACGTCTCGCGCATCGCCGGGCTCCCGGCGTGCGGCTGCGGATGACCTCGCTGGACGCCGACGGCTTCACCCTGGACACGCTGTTCCGCCGGGACGTCGTGCTGGCGCACGTGGGCAGCACGGTGACCGGGCTGCGACGCGTCCTGTTCGAGGACGAGCTCGTGGTCGTCGTCGCGCACGGGCACCCGCTGCTGCACGACGGCGCGCTCGACGCGGCGGCGCTGGCCGGCATGCGTCTCGTGCTGGGGACCGGCGGCCAGGCGGTGCCGCAGCCGGTCGCCTCGATGTTCGACGGCATCGCGCCGCTGCCCGCGATCGCGATCAACGTCGCCGTCGACCACGCCATCCCCGATGTCGTGGCCGGCAGCGAGTTCATGGGCATCGTGCCGCGTCGGCTGATCGCCGCCACCGCGGCGCAGCGCGGTCTGGTCGTCGCGCGGACGCCGCTGCGACGGGTGCCGCTGGTCGAGGCGGCGCACTGGCATCCGTCCAAACGCGCCGACCCCGCCATCGCGTGGCTGGTGGACCTGATCGAGGAGGCGGTCACCGCCTCCGGTATGAACGGCTAGGCGCGTGCGGAGGGCGGATCCATGACGACGCTGCCCGCGTCGCGAGACCTGAACATGCTGTTCGGGCTGCGCGTGCTGCTCGAGGAGTCCAATGTGACCCGCGCCGCCGTGCGGATGGGCATCGGCCAGCCGGCGATGAGCGGCATCCTCTCGCGGCTGCGGGGGCACTACGGCGACGAGCTGCTCGCCCGGGTCGGACGCGACTACGAGCTGACGCCGCTCGCGCGGGCGCTGCTCCCGCATGTGCAGGAGGCGACCGCGGCCATCGAACGGCTCCTCGGCATCCACCCCCGCGTGTTCGACCCCGGGGAGAGCAGCCGTTCGTTCACGATCCTGTCGACCGGGTACGGCGGCCACCTGCTGCACCCGGGGGTGTCGGGCGCGGCGCGGCGTGCGCCCGGCATCCGGATCGAGATGATCAACGGGCAGCTCGATCCCGCTCCCCGCGCCTGGCTCGAGCACGACCTCGTCCTCTCGCCGACGGTCGGGTCCGCCGAGTACCGCTCGGTGCTGCTGTTCGAGGACAGGTTCGTCTGCGTCACCGACCGGGACCATCCCTTCGCGCGCCGCGGCGGCATCGAGTGGGCGGAGTTCGCGACCAGCGGGTTCGCCGTCGGGGACTGCGGCGACGACATCGACGGGCGGCTCAGGCAGGTGCTGATGAGCCGGGGACTGGACCTGCGGCCGATGATCGACGTGGAGAGCCCCGCGACCGCGCTGCGGATCGTGCGGAACACCGACCTGGTCGCGATCGTTCCCGAGCGGCTCGCCCGCACCGACTCCTGGGCCGAGGGGGTCACGGTCCTCGAGCCCCCGTTCGGCGCCGTGCCCATCACGCTGTACCTGTGCCGGCATGCGGCACGCGATGCCGACCCCGGGCTGCAGTGGCTCGTCGAGGTGCTGCGGCAGGGGGCGATGCACCCCTCCCCGACGGGGTGAGGCGCCGTCGTCGCGCACCGGCGCCGGTCATCCTGATGGCTCGCATCCGCATCGCGCGCGAGGAGGCCCGCGCCCGCTGGCTAGCGTGAAGCCCCACCGCGCTCTCGAGAGCGCTGCGAGGAGGAACGAAGATGTTCGCGAACCTGTCGGGATGGCACCTGCTGCTGGTGCTGGCCGTCGTCCTGCTCCTGTTCGGCGCGACGCGGCTGCCGGCCCTGGCGAAGGGGCTGGGCCAGTCGGCCCGGGCGTTCAAGGGCGAGCTGCGCGGGATCGAGGAGGACGAGGCCGCGTCGGCGGCGCGGCGTCCGGCTGTTCCGGCCGAGCCCGAGAGCACCCGTGACGTCGGGGACGCCCGGGGGACGCAGTGATGCAACGTATCAGCGACGTTCCCGCCCAGCGCGGCGGTCGCTTTGGTTGTGTGGAGACACCCCGCCGAGGACGACGAAGGAGCGAGCCGATGGGTGAGAACGGCAACACCGAAGACGAGCCGATGCCCGACTACATCGCGGGTCGCTGGTTCATCGACCCGACCCACAGCCAGGTCGCGTTCGCGGTGCGTCACAGCATGATCCCGCTCCGGTGCACCTTCACCTCGGTCACGGGCGTCATCGACGCCGGCGACCGGCTGGAGGACACCCGGGTCGTCGCGACCATCGATCCGGTGTCGTTCTCGTCGGGCTTCGCGGTGCGCGACCAGAAGGTGCGGTCGCTGCCGTCCTTCCTCTGGGTGGACATGTACCCGACGATCGAGTTCGCCTCGACCTCGATCCAGCCGCACGACGACGGCCTGACCGCGACGATGACCGGCGAGCTGACGCTGCTGGGCGTGACCCGCGAGGTCTCGCTGCAGGTGGTCACCTCCGGCATCGGCCGCACCGATCACTACGGCGCCCGGGCGGGCTTCGTGGCGACGGGCCGGATCGACCGGCGCGACTTCGGCATCCGCGGGCCGTCCGAGCCGATGCGGGTGTCGCGGCGGCTCTCGGACGACAACGAGATGCTCGGCTGGACCGTCGACGTGGAGATCGTGGTCGAGGCGGTGCTGCAGGCGGACGCCGGCGGCTACGGCATCGACGCGGGCTATGCCGAGATGACTTTCGAACTGTGAGAGAGCAGATGAACACCCGTACCCCCACCCAGGCGTCGACGACCGACCTGATCGCGCGGATCGACGCGCAGGCGGACCTGCTCGGCGACACCGCCGACGAGTCGGAGGCGCTGCGCCGGCTGAGCCCCCGCGCCGTCGACGTCCTCGTCGACATCGGCACGCCGCGGCTGCGCCTGCCCGCCGACTTCGGCGGCTGGGGCCTGTCGCTGGTCGATGAGATGACCGTGCTCAAGCGCATCGCCGAGCTCGACGCCAGCAGCGCCTGGTGCACCATGGTCACCAGCACGGCGACCTCGATGCTGGCGGCGACGCTGCACGACGAGGCGTTCGAGGAGATCTTCGGCGGCGACCGCATCCCTGTCGCCGTGGGCGTCGCGCTGCCCGGCGGCTCCGCCCGCCCGGTCGACGGCGGATACATCGTCGACGGCAGGTGGTCGTTCTGCAGCGGCATCCACATGGCGGACTGGATCATGTGCAACCCGCTCATCGACGGCGACCCGGCGCAGCCGCTGCCGATCACGGTCGCGCGCGAGAACGTGAGCGTGCACGACTCGTGGAACGTGATCGGGCTGCGCGGCAGCGGCAGCGCCGACTTCTCGCTGGACTCGGTGTTCATCGCCGACCGGTACATCCGATCCGAGCTGCCGGTGCGCACCGGCAGCGCCGAGGGCCACCCGCCGGCACCGCCGGACGAGCACATCGCGATCGCGCTGGGACTCGCGACCCGCGCGCTGCGGGAGCTGCGGCTGGGCTATGAGACCGGCCGGTACAAGTGGCGCGACCGCGAGGTCGTGCAGTCCGAGTACAGCCGGCTCTCGATCGCGGTGGAGGCCGCCGACCGGATGGCGTTCGGCCTGTTCGCCGAGATCGACGCGCGCGCCCCCCTGGCGATGTCGCCCGGCGACGCGCTGAAGCTCAAGGCCCTCGGGACCCACGTCACCGAGCTGGCGGTCGAATGCGCCGACTTCGCCATGCGACGCGGCGGCGGTCGCGCCCTGTACATGCCGAACCCGCTGGAACGCACCCTGCGGGATGCCCTCTCGGCGCGGGCGCACGTGCTGGTCAGCGATCAGAACTTCTCGGCGCACGGCGCGTTCGCGCTGGGCCTGGGCGCGCCGGGCGAGTGGTGACCATGTCCGCGACGACCGGGAGCCCGGCGGTCGATCCCGCCGTGTTCCGCGCCGCGATGGGCCTGCTGCCCACCGCGGTGTCGGTCGTGTCCGCGGAGGAGGACGGGCATCCGGTCGCGATGGTGGTGGGCACCCTCACCTCCGTCTCGCTCGACCCGCCGTTGATCGCCGTGCTGCCGATGCGCTCCTCGCGGTCCTGGGCGCGCATCGCCCGCACCGGCGGGTTCGTGGCCAGCGTGCTCAGCGGCCACCAGCGGGCCGTCGTCGAACGGCTCTCGGGACGCTCCGACGCCCGTTTCCAGTCGGTCGACTGGGAGCGCTCGCTCTGCGACGGACCGGCGGTCGCCGGGAGCCTGGCGCAGATCGACGCCCGGATCGAGGCCGAGCACGAGGCCGGCGACCACGACATCGTGGTCGCGCGGGTCGTCGCCGTGCGGCACCGGGAGACCGCGACCCCGCCGCTCGTCTTCTTCCGTCGCGGCTATCACCGCACGCTGCCCGTGGAGGACTCGATCCCCCACGGCTGGTACTGAAAAGAAAGGTGTCGCAATGCGCATCGATGTCCACGCCCACCACATGTCGCCCGACTACCTCGCGCTGCTCATGGAGCTCAAGGCGTTCGAGGAGGTGCCGGTGTTCCGGCTGATGAAGCACCAGACGCTGCGGACCGACTGGTCGCCGGAGCAGGACCGGCGTCACAAGGACTTCTCGGTGCGGCTTCCCGACATGGACGCCGCGGGCGTCGACATGCAGATCATCAGCGCCGGCGGCGGCCAGCCGTACTTCACGACCGAGGCGAAGGCGGTGCGTGCCACGCAGTTCCTCAACGACGAGTACCGAGAGATCCTGTCGCAGTACCCGGACCGCTTCTCCGCATTCGGCTCGATCCCGCTCCCGCATGCGGACGCCGCGGTGAGCGAGATCGCCCGATGCCTGGACGAGCTCGGCTTCGCCGGCATCGCGGTCAGCTGCTCCGCCGCGGGCATCCCGCTCGACGACGAGCGCTTCGCCCCCGTCTGGGCGGAGCTCGACCGGCGCTCCGCGGTGCTCTACGTCCATCCCGGTGCGCAGATCGACGGCATCGTCGGCTGCGGCGACTACCATCTGGCCCCCGACTACGTCAGCCCGGCCGAGATCGCGGTGACGGCGTCCCGCCTGGTCGTGAACGGCATCCTCGACCGCTACCCGAACGTGCAGATCATCCTGGCCACGCTCGGCGGCGGCCTGCCCTTCTTCGGCCAGCGCTTCGACCACGGCCTGCACCAGGAGCACGCCGACCTCTACGAGCAGCTCGGCGGGTTCACGCCGCACCTGCGGCGCTTCCACTACGACACGAGCGTGCTCGAGGAGCCCTACGCCCTCCGGCTCGCCGCCGAGCGCTTCGGCACCGACCGGCTCATGCTGGGCAGCGACTTCCCCCGCGATAGGGTGACGGAGAGCGTCGCGGTGGCCTATGTCGCCGAGGCCGACTTCCTCACCGACGCCGAGAAGGAAGAGATCTTGGACCACAACGCGTACACGCTGCTGCGCGAACGGTTGCGCAGCAGCGCCTCGGCGTGACCCACGACGAGCCGTCGCGTGCACGGGAGCAGGTCGGCGCCGGTCGGAAGATCGACGCCAACCTGCTCGTCGTGCTCGATGCGCTGCTGACCGAGCGCAGCACCACGACGGCGGCACGACGCCTGCACGCGAGCGAGTCGTCGGTGACCTCGTCGCTGCGGCGGCTGCGCCAGCAGCTCGGCGACCAGCTGCTGGTCCGCGGCAGCGGCGGCATGGTGCTCACCCCGGCGGCCGTCGAGCTGCAGGAGACGACGAGAGCGGCCATGGCCGCCGTCGCCCGCGCGATGGAGGGCGGACCGCAGTTCGACGCGGCCGTGAGCAGACGCACGTTCTGGATCTCGGTCTCCGAGTCGACGCAGTCCCAGATCGGGGGTCATCTCGCCCGCTTCGTGCGCCGGTCGGCGCCCGGCGTGCGTCTGCGGTTCGACTCGTTCTCCTCCGACGGCTTCACGCTCGACTCCCTGTTCCGCCGTGACGTCGTGCTCGCCCACGCGGGCAGCGGCATCGCCGGCGCCCGCCGGCCCCTGTTCGAAGACGCCCTCGTCCCCGTCGTCGCCGCCACGAACCCGCTGCTGCAGGGCGACCGCATCGCCGATGCGGACGTGGCCCGGATGAGGCTGGTCATCGCGACCGGCGGCCGCTCGATCCCCGAGCCGGTGGAACGGATGTTCGCCGCCGTCGGGCTCCCCCGCATCGGTCTGAACGTGATCGGCGACTACGGCGTGCCGCAGGCGGTCGCCGGAACCGACATGATCGGCATCGTGCCGCGGCGACGGGCGGAGTCGGTGCTCGAGCAGCTCGACCTGGTGATCCCCGCGACCTCTCTCGCCGACGTGCGGATCCAGGAGGCGGCCTTCTGGCATCCGTCGAAGAAGCTCGATCCCGCGATCACGTGGCTCGTCGGCCAGATCGAGAAGTCGGTCACCGCGGCCGGGCTCACCTCACTCGCCGGCTGAGGCCAGCAGCTGCGCCCGCTCGATCCGCCGTCGCCGCTGCGCGCGCGGGTCGGGCACCGGGGCCGCCGCGACCAGGGCGCGCGTGTACGGGTGGCTCGGCGCGTCGCACACCGCCGCCGCCGGCCCCTCCTCGACGATCTCGCCCCTGCGCAGCACGACGACGCGGTCCGCGAACTCGCGGACGACGGCGAGGTCGTGCGTGATGAAGAGGTAGCCGACGCCGGACTCCTCCTGGATGCCGCGCAGCAGGTCGAGGATGCGTCGCTGCGTGGAGACGTCCAGCGCGCTGGTCGGCTCGTCGCACACGATGAGCCGCGGTCGCACGGTGAGGGCGCGCGCGATCCCGATGCGCTGCCGCTGGCCGCCGGAGAAGTGGGCCGGGTAGCGATCAGCGGTGTCCGGGGGCAGGCCGACGCGCTCGACGAGGTCGGACACGACCGTGCGCGCCTCTCGCCGCGCCGTCATGACCCCGAGCGGCTCGGCGATCGACCGGCCGACGAGCACCGTCGGGTTCAGCGAGCTGTACGGGTCCTGGAACACCGCCTGCATCATCCCGACCCGGCGGCGCCGGTCGCGCAGCCGGCGGCCGTGCACGGGCACCCCGTCGACGAGCACCTCGCCCGAGGTCGGCGTCAGCAGCCCGAGCACGGCGCGGCCGATGGTCGTCTTGCCCGATCCCGACTCGCCGACGAGGGCCACCGTCTCCCCCGCCGCGACGGTGAACGAGACGTCGGTCAGCACCTGGTTCGCAGCGCGGCCGCGGCCGAACACCATCGACAGGTTGCGCACGGTCAGCAGCTCGGTCATGTCAGGGCCTCCCCCGGGTTCGGCTCGGCGACGGACGCCGGCAGCAGGCTAGGCGTCGCCGCGAGGAGCTCGGCGACGTAGTCGTCGTGCACGTCGTAGAAGACCGAGTCGACGTCGCCGGCCGCGACGACCACGCCCTGCCGCATCACCACGACGCTGTCGCAGAGGTCGGCGACGACGCCGAGGTTGTGCGTCACGACCAGCACGGACATGCGACGCTCCTCCGCGAGGCTGCGCAGCAGGTCGAGGATCGTCGCCTGCACCGTCACATCCAGCGAGGCGGTCGCCTCGTCAGCGATGAGCAGCCGGGGCGAGCCGGCCAGCGCCATCGCGATGCACACGCGCTGCGCCATCCCGCCGGAGAGCTCGAACGGATACAGCCGGCAGACCCGCTCCGGATCGTCCAGGCGCACCGAGCGCAGCAGCTCGTGACTGCGCTGACGCACCGTCAGCCCCGCCGGGGCGCCGTGGACGCGGACGATCTCGTCGAGCAGGCGGCCCACCGGATACGCGGGGTCGAGCGCCGACATCGGCTCCTGTGCGATCATGCCGATCTCGCGCCCGCGCAGCGCCCGCATCCGCCGCGCGTCGAGCGCATAGAGGTCCTGGCCGCCGATGGTCGCGGTGCCGCCGACCACCGTGGCGGTGCCGGGCAGCAGCGCGAGCAGCGAGAGCATGAGCGTGCTCTTCCCGCTCCCCGACTCGCCGACGACGCCGACGATCTCGCCCTCCGCGACGTCGAGCGAGACACCGTCCACCACGGGCAGCGACCTGCCGTCGTAGGCGATCGTCGCGTCCCGGATCGAGAGCAGCGCGTCGGGCGCAGGGGGCGTCGAAGACGGTGCGCGACGCACGACCGCGGCGCGACGGCGGGGACGCGCGGTGCGGGACTCCAGGCTGGAGACCTCCGCCACGGCGTCGCGGACCGCATCGCCCAGCAGCGCGAGGGCGAGCACGGTGAGCCCGAGCACGCCGCCGTACGGCACGAACAGCCACTGCGAGATGAAGATCACCTTCTGCGCCTCGGCGATGCCGCCGCCCCAGCTCGGGGCGGGCGGGGTGACGCCGAGCCCGAGGAAGGCGAGACCGCCCTGCATGACCAGCGCGATGCAGGCGAACATGGCGAGCTGGATCACGATCACGCCGTTGAGCCGCGGCACGAAGTGACGCCACAGCATCCGCGATCCGCCCACGCCCGCCAGCTCGGCCGCCGTCACGAACGACTCCTGCGCGGTGGCCTTCGCGCCGGCGCGCACCGCCCAGGCGATCGGCGTCGCGCCCAGCAGGCCGAGCGCGGCCATGCCGAGCGAGAGGTTGTCGGGGAAGACGGCGAACACCGAGAGCAGCAGGATGACGGTGGGGATGGCCATCATGGTGACCAGGTATCCGGAGACGACCCGGTCCACCGCCCCGCCGCGGTACCCGGCCCACATGCCCAGCGCCGGCCCGACGATCGCGGCGACCACGACGGCCTGCGCCACGGCGACCAGCGTGGTCAGCCCGCCGTGCAGCAGCCGGCTGAGCACGTCCCGCCCGAGCGTGTCCGTGCCCAGCGGGTGGGCCGCGCTCGGCGGCTGCAGGACCGCCGAGAGGTCCTGCAGCAGCGGGTCGTACGGGCTGATGGACGACGCGAACACGCAGGCCAGCACGATCACCAGCAGCACGACGATGCTGGCCACCGCGAGCGGCTTGCGGATCAGCAGGCGCCACACGCTCGGGCGTGCCGCGCGGCCGCCGAGCACGGGCAGCGTCAACGTGGCGGACACGGTCATGCCCGGCCTCCCTTCAGCCGCGGGTCGAAGACGCCGAGCAGGACGTCCACGATCAGGTTGGTGGCGCAGGCGAACACGGTGAAGATCACCGCGACGCCCAGCACCTGATAGATCTCGTGCGCGCTGACGGCGGTCACGATCAGGCTGCCGAGACCGTTCAGCGCGAAGATGCTCTCCACGAAGACGGAGCCGCCCAGCGCGGAGACGAACATGACGTTGACGATCGGCAGGATCGGCAGCGCGCTGTTCTTCAGCGCGTGCCGCCAGACGATGGCGCCCTCGCTCACGCCGCCTGCGCGCAGCGTCCGGGCGTACAGCCCGTTGGTGGCCCGCAGCATCCCGTCGCGGGTGGTCTTCGCGATCAGCGCGACCCCGCCGAGCGCGAGGGCCGCGACCGGCAGCACGAGCGACTGCGCCCATCTCACCGGCGAGCTCCAGAAGTCGACGTAGCCGGTGGCCGGCAGCAGGGGGACCGCCAGCGCGAACACCATGACCCCCAGGATGGCGAGCCAGTAGCTCGGCAGCGCCGTGCCCAGCAGCGAGACGACGTCGACGGCGCTGCGCACGATGCGCGACGACGTCGCGGCCAGGACGCCGAGCAGGATGCCGACGATGGTCGAGACCAGGGTCGCGCCGACCACGAGCGACAGCGTGATCGGCATCCGGTCGAGGATGGAGGTGAGGACGGGCTGGTGGGTGTGCAGGGTCGTGCCGAACGACCCACTGAAGAGCGTGGCCCAGTAGTTCGCGTACTGCTGCCACAGCGGGAGGTCGAGGCCCAGCTGCTCGCGCAGCTGCTGATACTGCTCCTCGGTCCCCGTCGTGCCGAGGATGGCCCGCGCCGCGTCGCCGGGCACCAGCGACATCAGCACGAACACCACGGCGGTCACGATGAACAGGAGGACGACGGTCTGCAGGATGGTCCTGCCGATCAGTCTCAGCATGGGAGCCCTTCAGTGGGTCGCGGCGGCATCAGCCGGCGGCGACGACCTCGGTGATGTCGAAGCGGCCGTTGGTCGGCTTGATCGCCGCGGACACGTCGATCTCGTCCGTCGAGACCCAGATGTCGGGCGCACTGACCACCGGGATCGTCAGCGCGTTCTCGTTGATGTACTCGAGCACAGCCTGCCAGCTCGCCTGGTCGTTGGCGACGAGGGCTGCCGAGTAGAGCTCCTGCAGCCCCTCGTCCACCTGCCCCAGCGTGTTCAGGCCCGCGCCGTCGAGCAGCTGCAGGTTGAGGTAGCCGTTCACGCTCGCCTCCGAGTTCGGGATGAAGCCGGCGGCCACGGTGTGGGAGAACAGCAGCCCCACGGTGGAGCCGGCGTCCGTGCCGGTCTGGATGTCGAGCGTGATGCCCACGGCGCTGAGGTAGCCGCCGATCGCCTGCGCGAGCACCTCCGCCGCGTTGCCCGCCGTCACCGCGACCGGCAGGGTGAAGCCGTCCGCGTAGCCGGCCTCGGCCAGCAGCTCCTTCGCCTTGTCCGGGTCGTACGCGTACGTCGACTCGAGGTCCTCGTCGAAGCCGAGCCAGTTCGAGTTCGCGGCCTGCACGCGCGCCTGCGCGTCGGGCCCGTACACGGCCGTCGCGATCGCCTCACGGTCCAGGGCGTACATGATCGCCTGCCGCACGCGGACGTCGCCGAGCGCCGGCACGACGGTGCCGTCGCGGTCGAGCAGCTGGAGGCCGTTCCACGCCTCCAGCCCGTCCGTCAGCGTGAGCGACGAGCTGCCGGACACCGTCTGCGACCAGGTCGAGGACAGCGTGGAGTAGACCAGCTCGACCTGCCCCGACAGCAGCGCCTGGGTCTGCGCGGACTCCGTGGCCAGCACGACGAAGTCGATCGTGTCGAAGTGGATCGCGTCCTGATCCGGATAGTCCGGGTTCGCCGTCAGCTGGTAGTCCACGCCGGCGTTCATCTCGGAGTAGACGTATTCGCCGATCCCGTGCGACTCGGTCTCCAGCGAGGTCGGGTCGGCCACGCCGGTCGGGCTGATGATCGCGCCGCCCCACGTGGTGTCGGCGAACAGGTCCGGCAGGTCCGGGTTCGCGGTGGCGCTGATGATGCGCACCTCGTCGTCGCCGACCTTCTCGACGGTGATCCCGGCATAGGACGCCGCGTGCGGGCCCTGCGCCGACTGGTAGTACTCGATCGAGCCGACGACGGCGTCGGCGTCGAACGTGTCGCCGTCGGAGAAGGTGAGGCCGTCGCGCAGCGTCATCGTGAGCGCGGTGTAGCTGTCGTCGTCCCAGCTCCACGACTCGGCCAGCAGCCCGGTGTAGGTGCCGTCGTCCTGCTGCTGCAGCAGGGTCTCGTAGGCCGGCCGGGGAACCTGGACCGCGTTGTTGACCAGCGCCGGGTTCACGCTGTCGATCGAGAACGAGCCGACGGTGAGCGTGTCGGCACGGGCCGCATCCGCGGTTCCTGCGGACTGTGCCGCGCAACCGGTCATGAGGACGGCCGAGACGACCGCCGCAGCGAGCGCGGCGGCGGCGCGGCGAGAGGGCCGCGGGACTTCGGGTGACATGGGACTCCTTCGTCGGTGAATGTCATGCTGTTCCCGGCCGGGTCCGGGCGGTACGGGCTCCGCCGGCCACGCCCTGCCGAGGTGTTCGCCAGCGTATGCACGGGGACGCCGGTCGCCCGCGGCGTCCCCGTGATGCTTGCCATCAATCGATTCGCGACGGGCGGGCCGTCTCGACGGCGGGAGAATGGGGAGGAAGGAGGCCACGATGAGCCTGCACAACGACGTGACCGCGAGCATCGCGTCCCGCGACCTGAACCTGCTGTTCGGCCTGCGTGTGCTGCTGGAGGAGTCGAACGTGACCCGCGCCGCGGCACGGATGGGGATCGGGCAGCCGGGGATGAGCGCCATCCTGGCGCGCCTGCGCACGCACTACGGCGACGAGCTGCTCGCCCGGTTCGGCCGGGACTACGAGCTGACGCCGCTCGGGCGCGTGCTGCTGCCGCAGGTGCAGGAGGCGACCGCGCTCATCGAGCGGTCGCTGGGCATCGCGCCGCGCGCCTTCGACCCGGCGCACAGCGAACGGGCGTTCACGATCCTCGCGGCGCAGTACGGGGGGAACGTGGTGCAGGCCGCCATCACCCGCGTCGTCTCGCTGGCTCCCGGCATCCGCGTCGACCTGATCACCGGCACCGAGGACGTCGACACCGGCAGCAGGCGCGAGTGGCTCGACCACGACCTCGTGGTCTCCTCGGCTCCCGGCCCCGCCGAGTACCGGTCGATGCTCCTGCGCCGCGACCGGTACGTCTGCGTCGCGGACCGCGCCAGCTCGGCGCTGGCCGACGGGCGCGTCCGATGGGAGGACAGCGACACGACCGACTTCGTGGTCGGGCTGGGGGCGGGGCCGGAGCCGAGCGCGATGCTGCATCAGGCGCTCGCGAACCACGGTCACGACATCCAGGCCGCCCTCACCGTCGACGGGCTGGCGACGGTGACGAGCATCGTGCGCGGCACGGACATGGTGGGCCTGGTGCCGCAGACGGTGGCCGACCTGTTCGCCCGGGACGACGACGTCGTGGTCGATCCGCTGCCGTTCAGCGGACCGGTGCTCTCCTCCTATCTCAGCTGGCACTCGTCCCGCGACGCCGACCCGGGCCTGCAGTGGATCGTGGAGACCATGACCCGGCGGGACGCCGCCGCCTGAGCACGCCTTCGATGGCAGGTATCCGGACGCCGCTGCGTCGCCGCGCCGGGCGCCGTCCAGACTCGAAGGGGCGCGCACCGACGCGCCCGGACAGATCGAGGAGGATCGCCACCATGCCCGAGTCCCACCCCTGGCCGGACAGCGCACCGCCGGCGCCCCGCATGCGCGCCGTCGAGTTCGCCCAGTACGGCTCGCCCGCCGAGCTCCGCATCGGCGAGACGGACACGCCGGCTCCCGCGGACGAAGACGTCCTGGTCCGCGTCGGCGCGGTGAGCCTGGGCCGGTTCCTGGACCTGATCGTGCGCCACGGGCGAGTGCCCGGCCACGAGATCACGCTCCCGCACCGTCCCGGCTCCGAGTGCGCGGGCACGGTCGTCGCCCTCGGCGCCGCAGCGACCGGTCTCGCCGTCGGCGATCGGGTCGCGATCGACCCCGTCTTCGGGAGCGACGGCGGACACCGCATCGTGGGCGTGCACCGCCCGGGCGCATACGCCGGCTACGTGAGCGTGCCGGCCGCCTGCGCGACCCGCGTCCCGGACGATGTGGACGCCGTGACCGCGAGCTCGCTGGCGCTGTCCGGGCCGGCGGCGCTCGCCCTCCTGCACGCCGGCGGCGTCGGTCCGGGCACCACCGTGCTCGTGCAGGGCGCGGGTTCGGGCATCGGCGCGACCACCGCGCTGCTGGCCCGCCTGCTCGGCGCCGACGTGGCGGTCGCGACGCCGCGGGAGGACCAGGTGGACGCGCTGACCGCCCTCGGGTTCGACGCGGCCTTCCTGAGCACCGATCCGGAGTTCACCCGCCGAGCCCTGTCCGGGCATGCGGAGGGGTTCGAGGTCGTCGTGCACAACATGGGCTCGCCGAAGGTGTGGGACGCCTCGGTCGCGCTGGTCGCCGAGGGCGGCACGATCCTCAGCACCGGCGCCTACGCCGGCACGCGGGTGCCCCTGGACCTGCGTCGGCTCGCCGCCCGCGGCCTGACCGTGAAGGGCGTCCCCGCCGCCACCGCCGCGCAGGTCGCCGAGTTCTGGGAGCTGGTGGCGTCCACCGGCTTCCGCACGACGATCGCGCGGGTCGCCTCGCTCGACGACGTCGAAGAGGTGCACCACCAGACCGAGGGCGGCGCGCAGCCCGTGGGGAAGATCGTCTTCACCGTCCCGGACAGCTGGTAGCCGGCGGAGAGAGCGGGGCCCGGCCGGAGATCTCCGGCCGGGCCC
>NZ_JASGEL010000031.1:0-5373 GCF_047606385.1 Microbacterium sp. | reverse complement strand
GTCGCCGACCGGATCGCCGTCGCGCCAGGCGCCGGTGGCGGGCGGGCGTCCGCCGCGGAGCAGGCGGGCGTCGGCCTCCGTCACCGGCGCGCTGGGCACGGTGTCTTCGGAGGTCTGCCAGTCCACGGAGGGCCTTTCGCGTTCGGGTCGGCATCCATTCTCTCGGAGCCGTCGCCGCGCTCGCGTCCGTGTTACGCGCCGGTCGCTGCCCGGTCCCTCCTCGAGATGGCGCCTGTTCCTGACGATGGCGCCTCAAATTTCAGGCGCCATCGTCAGGAACTGTAGCCATGCCGGCGGGGGAGAGGGACTGCTGGCGGGCGCGCAGATGACGGATGCCCCGGGGCCGAAGCCCCGGGGCATCCGAGCGACGCGGGCCGATCAGGCGCGCGCGGCCTCCGAGAGCGCACGCGCGGCGTCCAGCGCCTGCTCCAGGTCCGCCTTGAGGTCCTCGACGTTCTCGATGCCCACCGACAGGCGCACGAGGCCCGGGGTGACGCCCGCGGTCAGCTGCTGCTCGGGCGTGAGCTGCGAGTGGGTCGTGGACGCCGGGTGGATCACGAGCGAGCGCACGTCGCCGATGTTGGCCAGGTGGCTGAACAGCGTGAGGCTGTTGACGAACTCGCGGCCGGCGGGGACGCCGCCCTTCAGCTCGAACGACAGCACCGCGCCGACGCCCTTGGGGGCGTAGGTGTTGGCGGCGGCGTACCACGGCGACGTGGGCAGGCCCGAGTAGTTCACCGAGGCGACGTCGTCACGGCTCTCGAGCCACTCCGCGATCTCCTGCGCGTTCTGCACGTGGCGCTCGATGCGCAGCGACAGGGTCTCGATGCCCTGGATGAGCAGGAAGGCGCTGTTGGGCGAGATCGCCGAGCCGAGGTCGCGCAGCAGCTGCACCCGAGCCTTGATGATGTACGCCAGGCCGTCGCCCACCGCGTCGGTGTAGACCGCACCGTGGTATGAGGGGTCCGGCGTGGTCAGGCCGGGGAAGCGCTCCGAGTGCTGGGTCCACGGGAACCGGCCGCCGTCGACGATGACGCCGCCGATCGTGGTGCCGTGACCGCCCAGGAACTTCGTCGCCGAGTGCACGACGATGTCGGCGCCGTGCTCGAACGGCTTGATGAGGTACGGCGTCGCGATCGTGTTGTCCACGATCAGGGGGACGCCCGCCTCGTGGGCGATGTCGGCGACGGTGCGGATGTCGAGGACGTTGATCTTCGGGTTGCCGATCGTCTCCGCGAAGAACAGCTTCGTGTTCGGGCGGACCGCGCGACGCCACTCCTCGGGGTCGTCCTGGTTCTCGACGAAGGTCGTCTCGATGCCGAGCTTGGCCAGCGTGTACTTGAAGAGGTTGTAGGTGCCGCCGTAGATCGAGCTGGAGGAGACGATGTGGTCGCCGGCCTGCGCGATGTTGAGCACCGCGAACGACTCCGCGGCCTGGCCGGAGGCCACCAGCAGCGCACCGGTGCCGCCCTCGAGCGCGGCCACGCGCTGCTCGACGACATCCTGGGTCGGGTTCTGGATGCGGGTGTAGATGTTGCCGAACTCGGCCAGCGCGAACAGGTTCGCCGCGTGGTCCGCGTTGTCGAAGACGTACGAGGTGGTCTGGTAGATGGGGGTGGCGCGGGCCTTGGTCACCGGGTCCGGCGCGGCGCCGGTGTGGACCTGCTTGGTCTCGAACCGCCAGTTCTCGGGTGCGGTCATTGCGTTCTCCTGCGTTCTCTGGATCCCCGCGGCGGGCGTCGCGGCCGGGACCGACAGTACGGAGCCGCCCCTTTTACCACAACGACCGGGACACGTGACGTAACACGGGCGTCGAGGGCCGTAACGTAACTGCGCGGGGCCCATGCGAGAGGTGTGCGGACACGCGGCGCGGGCGACGGAAGCCAGGCGGGAACGAGGAGGACGGATGACGCAGCGAGTGGCGCTCGTGACGGGCGCAGGCAAGGGGATGGGGCGCGAGATCGTCCGGCAGCTGGCGTCCCGCGGCATCCACGTCGTGTTCGGGGTGAGGCGCGCCGACGCGATTCGCGCGATCGAGGCCGAGACGGCGGCGGCGGGGGGATCGTCGCGGGGCGTCCTGCTCGACGTCACGGATGCGGCCGCCGTCGCCGCCGCCGCCGACTCGATCCGGGCGACCGAGGGACGCCTCGACATCCTCGTCAACAACGCCGGCATCGCCGTGAACCGTGCCGCCGCGCCCGGCGAGGTGCGCACCGAGGACCTGCGCCGCACCTACGAGGTCAACGTCTTCGGGCTGGTGGCGGTCACCAACGCCGTGCTGCCTCTGCTGCTGGCCTCGCCCGCCGGCCGCATCGTCAATCAGTCGACGAGCATGGGATCGCTGCGCGTGCAGGGCCGGCTCGCCCCGCCCTACGTCGACATGGCCTGGCTGGCCTACGACTCGTCCAAGGCGGCCGTGAACGAGATCACGATCGAGTACGCGAAGCAGCTGCGCGGGACGCCGGTGCTCGTCAACGCGACGGCGCCCGGCCAGGTCTCGACCGATCTGAACGGCAACGGGCGCGGCAAGACCGCCGCCGAGGGCGCCGAGCTGGCCGTGATGCTCGCGACGCTTCCGGCGGGGTCGCCCACGGCACGATTGTGGGACGCCGGAGGACCGATCGACTGGTGACGAGGGCTAGCGTGGAGGGCATGGTGACCAGACGAGCCGTCGTGACCGGAGCGAGCACGGGGATCGGCGCGGCGACGGCCCGCAGCCTGCGCGCCCGAGGCTGGAACGTCGTCGCCGTCGCGCGCCGCGCCGAGCGGCTCGCCGAGCTCGAGCATGAGACCGGGGTCACAGCCTTCGCCGCCGACCTCACCGCGGCGGCCGACGTCCAGGCGCTGACGGCGTGGCTCGCCGAGACGGGCCCGGTCCACGCGCTGGTGCAGGTGGCCGGCGGCGCACGCGGCGCCGACCGCGTCGAGGACGGCGACCCCGAGCAGTGGCGCTGGATGTACGAGGCCAACGTGCTCTCGACCCAGCGGCTCGTGGCGGCGCTGCTGCCGCTGCTGCGGAAGGCCGCCGCATCCGACGGCCATGCCGACACGGTCTTCGTGACCTCGACCGCCGGGCAGGTCGCCTACCCGGGCGGCGGCGGGTACAACGCCGCCAAGTCGGCCGAGGCCGCGCTCGTGCACGCACTGCGGCTGGAGCTGAACGGCGAGCCGATCCGGGTCGTGGAGATCGCGCCCGGCCTGGTGCGCACCGAGGAGTTCTCGCTGCACCGTCTCGGCGGCGACCGGGCGGCGGCGGACGCCGTGTACCAGGACGTCCCGGAGCCCCTCACGGCGGAGGACGTCGCCGACGTCATCGCCTACGCCCTCTCGGCGCCCAGTCACGTGAACCTGGACCTCGTGACGATGCGGCCGGTCGCGCAGTCCGCGCAGCACCTGCTGGCCCGCGGGCCGCTGCGTGTGCGGGAGATCTGAGCGGGACGGCTACGCTGGCGGGGTGGCAGAGACCGGAGCGCTCGAGCGCGAGCACCTGACCTGGGACGGATTCGGCGAGGCGACGCGGGAGATCGCGCGCACCGTCATCGCCTCGGGCTTCGAGCCGGAGGTCGTCGTCGCGATCGCCCGCGGCGGTCTGCTGCCGGCAGGGGCCATCGCCTACGGCCTCGGCATCAAGAACTGCGGCGCGCTGAACGTCGAGTTCTACACCGGCATCGGCACCGTGCTCGACGCCCCCGCGGTGCTGCCGCCGGAGCTGGACATGACCTATCTCGACGGCCGTCGCGTGCTGCTGGTCGACGACGTCGCCGACAGCGGACGCACCCTCGACCTCGCGGTGCGCCTGCTGACCGACCAGGGCGCCGAGGTGCGGTCGGCGGTGGTCTACACCAAGCCGACCACGATCATCCAGCCCGACTACAGCTGGAAGGACACGGCGCTGTGGATCGACTTCCCGTGGTCGTGGCGGGGCACCGTCGCCGAGGAGGACGCCGGTCACGAGGGTTCGGCCTGATCCGATGGCCATGACGCTGCCCGAGCTCGCCGGCGCCGGACTCATCGATCCGGGCTGGGCGCAGGCGCTCGACCCGGTCGCCGGCGACATCGCGGCGATGGGCGACCGGCTGCGCGCCGAGGTCGCCGCCGGTCGCCGCTACCTGCCGGCGGGGGACCGGGTGCTGCGCGCGTTCGCCCGTCCGCTCGCCGGGGTGAAGGTGCTGATCGTCGGCCAGGACCCCTATCCGACCCCGGGGCACCCGATCGGCCTGTCGTTCGCGGTGGACGCGCACGTCCGCCCCCTGCCGCGGAGCCTGTCGAACATCTACCAGGAGCTCCAGACGGATCTCGGCATCCCGCCGGCCCCGCACGGCGACCTCTCGGCATGGAGCGACCAGGGCGTCATGCTGTTGAACCGGGTCCTCACCGTCGCGCCGGGCGCCCCCGGCTCGCACCGGGGCTGGGGGTGGGAGAAGGTCACCGAGCACGCGATCCGCTCCCTCGTGGCCCGCGGCGGTCCCCTCGTCGCGATCCTGTGGGGGCGGGATGCCGCGAACCTCCGTCCGCTGCTCGGGCAGGTCCCGATCATCGAGTCGCCGCATCCGTCGCCGCTGTCGGCCAGCCGCGGCTTCTTCGGCTCCCGGCCGTTCTCGCGCGCGAACGCGCTGCTCGAGCAGCAGGGGGCGGCCCCCGTCGACTGGCGCATTCCGTCGTAGGCTGAGCGCCATGCTCGAGGAGGAATACGAGAAGCGGCGCGTGCTGCCGTGGCACATCCGCAAGCCGGCGCCGCCGGACCCTCCGTTCGCGTTCGAGATACGTCCCGCCGAGCTGCGCGACATCCCGGACATCCGCGAGATCTACAACTACTACGTGACCAACTCGGTCGTCACCTTCGACGAGAAGAAGTGGTCGCTCGCGAAGTGGCGCGAGAAGTTCGACCACCTCGCGAAGCTCGACCTGCCGTTCCTGGTCGCCGTCTCGCCGACGGGCCACCTGCTCGGCTATGCGCTCGTCGCCCCGTGGGCGGGCAAGTCGGCCTACCGGTACACCGTCGAGGACTCGATCTACCTCGGCCACGCCGCGTCCGGAAAGGGCCTGGGCAGGGCACTGCTGGAGGCGCTGCTGGACGCCTGCGCCGAGCGCGGCATCCGCGAGGTCGTCGCCGTGATCAGCGACAAGGGCGCGGAGGGCTCGATCGCGCTGCACACCAAGCTCGGCTTCACCGAGGTCGGGCGCATGGGACGCGTCGGCTTCAAGTTCGGCAGGTGGCTGGGGACCGTGTACCTGCAGAAGTCGCTGAAGCCGGCGAGGAAGCGGCGGCTGTTCGGGCGTTGAGCCGGTTCTCGCCGCGCCGTGCGGGCCGTGGCGCGGCAGTCCTGCGCACGCCTGCGGCGCGCGCCCGCCAGCCCCGATGCCAGCCGCGCC
>NZ_JASGEL010000030.1:0-111903 GCF_047606385.1 Microbacterium sp. | reverse complement strand
GCCGCCGGGGCTCAGCGCGCGCCGACCGGGACGACGGCCACGAGCACGACCTCGCGGCCGCGCTGGGTCAGCCGCGCCCGGCGGCCGAGCTGCCCGACCCCGCGGCGCCGCACCGCGCCGCGCAGGACCCCGGGACTGGCGACCTCGACCTCGAGGCATCGCTGCTGCCGGGGGCCGGTGGCGCGCAGGCGCACGGTCGCCTGCTTGGCCGCGGAATGCTTGACCGCGTTCACGAAGGCCTCGCTGGCGATGTCGGCGACCTGGCGAGCCGTCGCCGGGTCACGCATCCCGGTGGCCGCGTCCAGGTCGATGTCGCAGTCGATCTGCATCACCTGCGACCACACCGACAGGAGCGCACCGAGCGGATCCTCCTCCGGGCCCCGGTCCTGCGGCGACACGACGTGGTCCAGCGCCCGGTGGACCGCCGCGATGAACGTCTCGGTCTGCTCACGGGTCGCGACGTCGTCGTCGAGCGTCGCGGCGAACACGACGCACCGTCCCTGCACGGCGCCGTGGAGGGACGCGGCCGCCGCGCGGAGGACCTCCGGTGCGGAGCCGGGGCTCCGCCCGCCCGGCCCCCGGACCGCGGCGAGCGCCTGCGTGAGCCAGCGCTGCTCATTGTCCGACCGGAGGATCGCGGCCTCGGCGATCGCCGCGAGCACGGTCAGCAGCGGGAAGGCGAGGAGCGAGATCAGCGCCACCGGCCCGTCGACGACCGGCAGGAACGCCAGTGAGAGCACGGCGCCGGTGACGACGGCGAACACCACGATCAGGATGCCGCGGGTCGAAGCGGCACGGCGACGCGCGACGATCCGCAGCAGCAGGTCGGCGATCACCGCGACCGCCAGCAGGGCCAGCGCACAGGCCAGCAGCTCGAGCGGCGGGAGGATGTGGGACGCGTACGGGATCGAGGCCACGATGTAGAGCACCCCCACGAAGCCCACCGGCGGCGGGGCCAGCCTGGCCCACATCGACGGCAGCCCGACCGTGCCCGACGAGGTCGCCTGGTCCGCTCCGGCGTCGAGCCGGTGGCTGGCGGCGCGGACGTCCTCGGAGAATCCACGCACGCGCTCGAAGTCGACGACGCCGTGCCGCAGCGCGTCGACGCGGCGACGAAGCTCACCGACCGTGAAGACCACGCGTGCACGGGCACGGCGCATCGTGTCGTCGTACCCGCCGCCCCCGCCGAGCACGGCGAGGGCTTCGCGCAGCCGGCGGTTGACGGCTGTCGCGGTGACGGTCGTGTCGACCGCGACGGCGACCATCGACATCAGCACGAGCCAGCTGATCGCATTGGTCAGCATCCGCAGCGGCCACTCGGCGATGCTCGTGCCGACCGGGGACCCGCCGAAGAGCAGGTCGTTCAGCGGCGGCCGCAGGACCGAGACCACGACGACGGCCGCGAGCACCGCGACCGCACGGCCCCCGGAGCTGACGAGCAGACGCTCGGCCCACGCGGCGGGCAGCACCACCACGACGCAGACCATCCAGCTCAGCAGCGACGCGAGCAGCGCGGCCGGCAGCTGCGCGGCCGCATCGACCCCCGCGAACGCCCCGAGGGCCGTCAGCGCGGCGGGCAGGCTGACCAGCGCCGACCACCAGGTGAAGAAACGCCCCCCGGTGACGGCGCGCCACCATCGCTGGGCGAGGACTCTCACGACCATCGCCCACCGCTGCGGCGGACGGGCGCGTGCGCGCTGCACTGCCCCATCCCTGCCCCTTCACGGGGACGGACCCGAGACGTCCCCGACTCGTACTCTAACGACCCCGGACCGCGCTGTCAGAGAGCGGACAACGCCGCGTCGAGATCCGCGATCAGATCGTCGGCCGACTCGATGCCCACCGAGAGCCGCACGAGCTCGACCGGGACGGCCAGCTCCGTGCCCCGGACCGAGGCGTGCGTCATCTCGTCCGGGTAGTTCACGAGGGACTCGACGCCGCCGAGCGACTCGGCCAGGGTGAACAGCCGGGTGGACTCGGCGAAGCGTCGCGCGGCGGGGCCGTCGGCGAGCGCCAGGGACACGACGCCGCCGAAGCCGGTCATCTGGCGGGCGGCGAGGTCGTGGCCCGGGTGGGACTCGAGCCCCGGGTAGTACACCCGGGCGACGCGGTGGTGGGCTGCCAGGAACCGGGCGACGGCATCCGCGTTCTCGCTGTGCCGCTGCATCCGGATCGCGAGCGTCTTGATGCCCCGCGTCGTCAGCCACGCGTCCAGCGGGCCCGAGACCGCGCCGGCCGCGAACTGCAGGAAGCGCACCTGCTCGGCGAGCGCCTCGTCGCCGGTGACGACGGCGCCGCCGACGACGTCCGAGTGGCCGCCCAGGTATTTCGTCGTGGAGTGCACGACCACGTCGGCGCCCAGCGCGAGGGGGCGCTGCAGCGCGGGCGAGGCGAAGGTGTTGTCGACGACCACCAGCGCGCCGGCGTCGTGACCGAGCCGCGCCAGCCCGGCGATGTCGCTGATCTTCAGCAGCGGGTTCGAGGGCGTCTCGACCCACAGGATGCGGGCGGGCCGCTCGATGAGCACGGCGGCGACGGCGGGCAGGTCGCTCATGTCGACCACCCGCACCCCGACGCCCCACGGCCCGAGGATGCGGGCGAGCAGGCGGTAGGTGCCGCCGTAGACGTCGCTGCCGAGCAGGACCTCGTCCCCCGGTCGCAGCACGGCCCGCAGCAGGGCGTCCTCGGCGGCCAGGCCCGAGGCGAACGAGATGCCGTGGGCGCCGCCTTCCAGCGCCGCCAGCTGCGCCTCCAGCGCGGTGCGGGTCGGGTTCCCGCTGCGGCCGTACTCGTAGCCCTGGCGGAGACCCCCGATGCCGTCCTGGACGTAGGTCGAGGACAGGTGGATCGGCGGGATGACCGCGCCGGTGGAAGGGTCTGCCTCCTGGCCGGCGTGCACGGCCAGGCTCTCGAAGCCGTGAGCGGCGGGATTGGTCATCGGTGTGCTCCTGCGGGGGTCGTGACGGATGCGGCCGGCTCGGCCGTGAGGGCGAAGCCGCGCTCCCGCATCCATTCGTCGTCGTAGATCTTGCTGAGGTAGCCGCGGCCGTGATCGGGCAGCAGCACGACCACGACGGCGTCGGCGGGCAGGTCGCGCGCGACCCGCAGAGCGGCGGTGACGGCCATGCCGCTGGAGCCGCCGACCAGCAGCGCCTCCTCGCGGGCGAGCCGACGGGTCATGGCGAAGGACTCGGCGTCCGGGATGCGTTCGTAGCCGTCCACGACGGTGGCGTCGAAGGTGTCCGGCAGGAAGTCCTCCCCGACCCCCTCGACGGCGTAGCCGTGGACCGGGCCGCCGGAGTAGATCGAGCCGACCGGGTCGGCGCCGATGACGGTCACCGCGCCGTCGGAGACCTCCTTGAGGTACCGCCCGGTGCCGCTGATCGTGCCGCCGGTGCCGATGCCGGCCACGAAATGGGTCACCCGGCCGTCGGTGTCGGCCCAGATCTCCGGTCCCGTCGTCTGGTAGTGCCCGAGCGGGCCGTTGGGGTTGGCGAACTGGTTCGGCTTGAACGCGCCGGGGATCTGGCTCGCGAGCCGGTCGGACACGCTGTAGTACGAGTCGGGGTGCTCGGGGGGCACGTTCGTGGGGGTCATCACGACCTCCGCGCCGTAGGCCCGCAGGACGGCGACCTTCTCCCCCGCGAACTTGTCGGGCACGACGAAGATCATGCGGTAGCCGCGCTGCTGGGCCACCAGCGCCAGGCCGACGCCGGTGTTGCCGCTGGTGGGCTCGACGATCGTGCCCCCGGGGCCGAGCAGGCCGTCGCGCTCGGCGGCGTCGACGATGTTCCGGGCGATGCGGTCCTTCGCGGAGCCGCCGGGGTTGAAGTACTCGACCTTGGCGAGCACGGTCGCACCACAGCCGGCGGTGACGCGGTTCAGACGGACGAGGGGGGTGTGGCCGACGAGGTCGGCGACGCTGTTCGCGTAACGCATGGAGAAGTCCCTGGGCTGAGCGCCGCGGCGAGGCCTGCGGGCGCGTGGTCGGTGTCGGTCGGTGAGGCGCGCACGAGGCGCGGGAGGATCACTCAGCGACAACAACGACAGGTCAGCACGCCCTCGACCGTACACGACCGGTACCCGCCTCGCCACTCGGCGCCGTCCCGCCGAGCTCGCACGGACGCGAGCGGAGGATCAGCGGGCGGCGACCCGGCCCCACGGCGTCGGCCCCGTCGCGATCGGGCGCCCCGCGGCGCGCGACCACTGGCTCCACGATCCGGGGAACACGCGGGCGGCCACGCCGGCGTGCGCGAGCGCGAGCGCGGAGTGCGCGGCGGCGATGCCCGAGCTGCAGTAGACGACCAGCGGCACCGAGCCGGCCGCCCCGGCATCCGCGAACGTGCGACGGATGCGGGCGGGCTCGCGCAGCCGTCCGGCGGCGTCGATGTGCGCCATGGTCGGCACGTTGATCGCGCCCGGGATGTGGCCGGCCGCCGGGTCGGGGGTCGGCGCCGTTCCCCGGTAGTGCTGCGGCGAGCGCGCATCGATGAGCGCCCCGTCGAGCGCGGCTCGCACGGTGTCGGCGATGGATGCCGCATCCGGCTCCGCCTCGGACAGCTCCGCGTTCCCGGGGCGCGGCCGCACATCGCCCGAGTGCAGCGTGCCGCCCGCCTCGACCCAGCCGCGCACGCCGCCGTCGAGCACCTTCACGTCCAGCCCGCGGCGATGCAGCAGCCACCACAGCCGCGCGGCCGCCACGCCGTCGTTGTCGTCGTAGGCGACGACGAGGTCGCCGCGGTCGACGCCCCAACGGCCGACCGCGGCCTGCAGCGCATCGTGCGAGGGCAGCGGATGCCGCCCTTGCTCCGGGTGCCCGGGATTGGCCAGCTCCTGCTCGAGATCGACGTAGACAGCTCCCGGCAGATGTCCGGACACATACGACGGACGGCCCTCGGGCAGGTCGAGCCGCCACCGCACGTCGAGCAGCCGCACCGGGCGCTCGGCCTCGAGCGCGGCGGCGAGCCCGGTCGGCCCGATCACATGCGTCATCCTGCGAGCCTGACCCGCCCACCCGCCCCCGGCGAGGCTCCCCCGCAACATCCCGTCATGCCGTGTCACGCCGCGTCACACAGGGGCGTCGAGGGGTATCGGCGTCGCTCGCCTGGTCGCCGCTCAAGACAGTCGCTCAAAAGACAGGACACCTCAGCGCAGGCCCCGCGACACGCCGCGCGATGGGCCCCTTCCGGCGCATTCAGCCGCACCCGTCCTGTCTTTTGCGCCGCGGCGTCATATAGGTTGTGCACAACTAGATTGCGTGCAATACTTTTCGCGTGCCGGTGGTCGACGAGATGGTGTGCTTCGCTCTCTACTCCGCGAGCCGGGGGACGACGCAGGCCTATCGGCGGCTCCTCGAGCCGTGGGGCCTCACCTACCCGCAGTACCTCGTGCTCGTGGAGCTGTGGGACCTCGGCCCGCGCACCGTCCGCGAGCTGGGCGCGGATCTGGCGCTGGACTCCGGCACGCTCTCGCCGCTGCTCCGGCGCATGGCCGATGCCGGATACCTCACGCGTTCACGCGACCGCGCCGACGGACGCGTGGTCACCGTGCGCCTCACCGAGCGGGGCGAGGCGCTGCGCGACGAGCTGGAGGGCATCCCGCTGGAGGTCGGATCCTGTCTCGGCCTGAACCTCGAGAGCGCCCGCGAGCTGCTCGATGTGCTGCACCGGGTCACCGGCAGCCTGCACGTCGCCGACGAACCGACCGCGGATGCCACGGCATCCGCCTGACGAAAGGACACCATGGACGCGATCTACACCGCAGAGGCCCTCGCGACCGGCGACGGCCGCAACGGCCACGTGCGCACCGCCGACGGGCTCGTCGACATCGACGTGCGCGTGCCGAAGGAGATGGGCGGCGCGGGCGGGGCCGCGAACCCCGAGCTGCTGTTCGCCGCGGGGTACGCGGCATGCTTCCACAGCGCGCTGATCTCAGTGGCGCGCCGCGAGAAGGTCGCGATCCACGACACGAGCGTCGGCGCACGGGTGGGCATCGGCCCCGACGGCGGGGGCGGGTTCGGCCTCGTCGTCGAGCTCGAGGTCGTCGTCCCGGATCTGCCGCACGACCAGGCACAGGCGCTGGCCGACGCCGCCCACCAGGTCTGCCCGTACTCGAACGCGACGCGCGGCAACATCGAGGTGACCGTCCGGGTCGTCGAGGACCGAGCCGCGACCGCGACAGAATGAGCGGGTGACCGACCCGAACGCGCACGCCATCGCTCCCGATGCCGACGCGCTGGGCGCCGGCTGGACGCGGCCGCCGTCCGCCGCCGCGCATGCCGCCGCCGGACGCGACGAGCGCAGGCGACACCCGCGCCGCCTGCTCGCGACCCTCACGGCGCAGCCGGCGCGCGACCCGCTCGGCATCCTCGCCGCCCAGAACGCGACCCGCGTGCCCGAGCTCGTCCCGCTGCGGGCGGAACGGATGTCGGCCAGCCCGTTCACGTTCTACCGCGGCACCGCCGCCCTCATGGCCGCCGACCTCGCCGCCGACCCGCACAGCGGCATCCTCGTGCCGTCCTGCGGCGACGCGCACGTCTCCAACTTCGGGTTCTACGCCTCCCCGCAGCGCACTCTCGTCTTCGATCTCAACGACTTCGACGAGGCCGCGTGGGCGCCGTGGGAATGGGACCTCAAGCGGCTGATCGCCAGCGTGATCATCGCCGGACAGGCCTCGTCGCGCGACGAGGGGACGACCCGGGATGCCGCCCGCGCCGCGGTGCGCGCCTACGCCGGTGCGATCGCGCGCGCCGCCACGCTCAGTCCGACCGCGCGCTACTTCACGCACCTCGACGCCGACACCGGCATCGACACGCTCGACACGGCGTCGCGCAGGGCGTTGCGCACCGCCGTCCGCGACGCCCGGAGGCGCACCGGCGAGCGGGCCACGCGCAAGCTGACCGCGCTCGGCGACGACGGGCGGCTGCGGTTCGTGTCGCAGCCGCCGACCATGACCCCGCTCGGTCCCGACCTCGCCCGGCGCGTGCACGAGTTCATCCTGCGATACGTCGAGACCACCCAGGCCGACGTGCGGCAGCTGATCAGCGCGTACACGGTCTCCGACGTCATCCGCCGCGTGGTGGGCGTCGGCAGCGTCGGCACCCGGTGCGCTCTCGTGCTGCTGCAGGACGGTGACGGCAACGCCCTGATCATGCAGTCGAAGGAGGCGGGGCGCAGCGTGCTCGAACAGTACGGGGGCATCGAGCAGCCCAGGCTCCTGCGCGACCACATCGCGTGGCACGGCGAAGGCGGCCGGGTCGTGGCCATGCAGCGCGTGCTGCAGGCGCTCTCGGATCCCTTCCTCGGCTACCTCCGGGCCGACGGCGTGGATCTCTACGTGCGACAGTTCCACGACATGAAGGGCGGCATCGAGGCCGAGACGCTCGACGACGTCCCGTTCGCGAACTACGCGCAGGCGTGCGCGATCACCCTCGCCCGCGCCCACAGCCAGTCCGCGAACGCCGCCGCCGTCGCCGGGTACATCGGCGGGGGCCGCGTGATCGCCGACGCGATCCTCGACTGGTCCGAGGCGTACGCCGAGCTCAGCGGACGCGACTACGAGGCCTTCCTCGGCGCGCAGGCGCCGGCGGGCTGAACTCCTCGTCCTTCCGATTTGTGCACTCTCGGCACGATCATGCAATAATGCACTATGTGAATGAGAGTGCAGAAGGATCGCGTGCCCGACGGCGCACCGAGACGGCTCGCACCCTCATCCGCCTCGCTCGCGCCGCGACCGCCGCCCACGGCCTGCACGGGTTCACCGTCGAGGAGCTGTGCGAGCAGGCGGGCCTCTCCCGCCGCACCTTCTTCAACTACTTCGCCTCGAAGGAGGACGCGGTGCTCGGCATCCCGCTCCACCGCGGCGACGAGGAGCTCACCGCGGCCTTCGTGGCCGGCGGGACCGCGTCCGGCGACATCTCCCCCACTCTCCTCGACGACCTCGCCGAGCTCGCGCTCGAACGATGGCGCACGATGGACATCGCCCCCGACACGGCGCGAGAGCTGTTCGCCGCGATGCACCGGGAGCCCCGGCTGCTGGGCCGCATGCTCGACCTCGGCGCCCAGGGCGAGCAGGACGACGCACGCCTGATCGTGCAGCGCGAAGGGCTCGAGCCCGGCGATCTGCGCGCGCAGGTGGCCGCGCTCACCGTCGGCGCCCTCGCGCGAGCGGCCACCGGGGAGTACCTGCACGCCGAGGGCGCCGAGTCCTTCGACGTCGTCTTCGCCCGCCACATGCGGGCTGCCCGCGACCTGTTCGCCACACAGGCGGCCTCACTCCTGGAAGGACACGCGTGACCACGCTCGACGCACCCCTGCTGCTGACCAAGCGGCGGATCTGGATCATCTTCTCGGCGCTGATCGCCGGGATGCTGCTGGCCAGTCTCGACCAGACGATCGTCTCCACCGCGATGCCCACGATCGTCGGTCAGCTCGGCGGCGTCGACCACCAGGTGTGGATCACCACCGCCTATATCCTCGCCACGACGATCGTCATGCCGATCTACGGCAAGTTCGGCGATGTGCTGGGCCGGCGCCGCCTGTTCCTCGCCGCGATCGCGATCTTCACGCTCGCGTCGCTGGCCTGCGCCTTCGCCGGCGACTTCTGGACCTTCGTCGCGTTCCGCGCGGTGCAGGGCCTCGGCGGCGGCGGGCTCATGATCCTGTCGCAGGCGATCATCGCCGACATCGTCCCCGCCAACGAGCGCGGCAAGTACCTGGGACCGCTCGGCGGCATCTTCGGCCTCTCCGCCGTCGCCGGCCCGCTCCTGGGCGGCCTCTTCGTCGACCACCTCACCTGGCAGTGGGCGTTCTACATCAACATCCCCGTGGGCATCGCCGCGTTCGTCATCGCGCTGGTCGCCCTCAAGCTGCCGAACAAGCGCGCCGAGAAGCGCATCGACTGGCTCGGCGTGCTGTTCCTCTCGGCGGCGACGACCTGTCTCATCCTGTTCACCGACTTCGGCGGCGACTCGGACATCGGCTGGGCGTCGCTCGCGACCTGGGGCTGGGGCGCGGGTCTCGTCGTCGCGATCGCGCTGTTCGTGATCACCGAGGCGCGCGCCGAGGACCCGGTCATGCCGCTGTCGATGTTCCGCAACCCGATCTTCGTGAACGCCACCGCGATCGGCCTGGCCCTGGGCATCGGCATGTTCGCCGCCATCGGCTTCGTGCCCACGTTCCTGCAGATGTCCTCCGGCACCTCGGCCGCGGCGTCCGGCCTGCTCATGCTGCCGATGATGGCGGGACTGATGGGGACCTCGATCGTCTCCGGCATCCTGATCACCAGGACCGGGAAGTACAAGATCTACCCGATCATGGGGGCGGTCCTCACCGGCATCGCGATGGTGTGCATGACCACGCTCGAGGCGGCGACCCCGATCTGGCTGATCTGCGTCTACCTGTTCGTCTTCGGCGCGGGTCTCGGCCTGATCATGCAGGTCGTCGTGCTGGTCGTGCAGAACGCCGTCCCGGCGGCCGACATCGGCACCGCCACCAGCGCGAACAACTACTTCCGCGAGGTGGGCGCGGCACTGGGGACCGCGGTGTTCGGCACCCTGTTCACGAGCCGGCTCACCGAGAACCTCACGCGGGTGTTCACCGAGGCGGGCGCGTCGGCGTCGGACGCGGCCAGCGCGAGCTCCAGCATCGACCCGTCCACGCTGGACCAGCTGCCGGAGGCGGTGCGCACCGGCGTGGTCGACGCCTACGCCGACGCCCTGGCCCCGGTGTTCTGGTATCTGGTGCCGTTCATCGTGATCGCGCTGGTGCTCGCGCTGTTCTTGCGCCAGATCCCGCTCTCCGACGTCGCCGGCCTCGTGGCGCGCGGCGAGGCGATCGGGGGCGAGGAGGCCGAGTTGCTCGAGGCGGCGCAGCGCACGGCGACCACGCCCGATCGGGGTGTCCGAGACCACACCTGACGCGCGGTCAGAGCACGTCCGCGAGCACCCGCACCGCCGCGGCGAGGTCGAGCACCTGGGCGATCTCGACGGCGCGGTCCATCCGCGCGCCCTGATAGACCACGTGGACCCGGCCGACCACCTCGACGAAGCCGACCACCATCATGCCCCGGACCAGCGCGTAGGAGTCGAAGCCGGTGCGCTCGAGAGCGATCTCGTCGGCATCGACCTCGGCGGCGGGCGGCAGGACGTCGGGCACGAGGAGATGCGCGTCCCGCGACAGAGTGCTCATGGCGCACCCTGTTCGGCGAGCCACGGCAACTCGATCGGCTCGGTGGGAGGGAGGGCGTCGAACAACGGATCTGCGTGCATCATCGTCGCTCCGTTCGTGGTGGATGCTCCGATTGTGACCGCGCGAGCGCGCCGCGGATCGCCCCTTTCGTTCGCCGCCCCGACGTGCTACAGGTAGGCGCGCTCGTACTGCAGCGGGACCGGGGCGGCGGCCCCCAGCTCGCGGGCGGCGCGGATCGCGAAGTTCGGGTCGCGCAGCATCTGCCGTCCGGCCAGCACCACGTCGGCCTGCCCTGCCACGAGGGCCTGCTCGGCCTGGAACGACTGATCGATGAGGCCCACCGCCGCCACCGGCATCCCGGTCGCAGCGCGCACGGCCGCCGCGAGCGGCAGCTGGTAGCCCGGCCCGACCGGGATGCGCGCGCCGGACACGACCCCACCGCTGGAGACGTCGAACAGGTCCGCGCCCCGCTCTGCGGCCCACCCGGCGACAGTGGCGACCTCGTCGACCGTCAGGCCGCCGTCGGCCCAGTCGGTGGCCGAGAAGCGGACCAGCACCGGCACCTCCTCGCCGATCGCGGCGCGCACGGCCGCCACGACCTCGAGGACGAGACGGGCTCGGCCCTCCAGCGACCCGCCGTACTCGTCCGTGCGACGGTTGCTCAGCGGCGAGAGGAACTCGTGCAGCAGGTAGCCGTGCGCGGCGTGCAGCTCGAGCAGGTCGAAGCCGGCCGACACCGCGCGACGCGCCGCCGCCGCGAAGGCGTCGACGACGGCGTGGATGCCGTCGAGATCCAGGGCGAGCGGCTCGTCGAGGTCGTCGAAGGCGATCGCGCTGGGCGCGACCGTCCGCCAGCCGCCGTCGTGGAGGGGGACGGACCCGCTCCCGGCCGCGTCGAACGGGCGATACGTCGAGCCCTTGCGGCCCGCGTGGGCGAGCTGGATGCCGGCGAGCGCGCCCTGCGAATGGATGAAGTCGACGATCGGCGCGAACGCGTCGCGCTGGGCGTCGTCCCATAGCCCGAGATCCTGCGGGCTGATGCGCCCCTCGGGCACCACGGCGGTCGCCTCGGCGATGACGACGCCCGCCCCGCCGCGGGCGAGCGCGCCCAGGTGCACGAGATGCCAGTCGGTCGGCACGCCGTCCTGCGCCACCACCGAGTACTGGCACATCGGAGGCACCCACAGCCGGTTCCGCGCCTCGACGCCGCGCAGTCTGATCGGGGTGAACAGCCGGGGTTCGCGGGGCATCGGTCCTCCTGCAACGGGGGTCGGGTTTCGGAAGGCCGAACGATATTCGCGGCCGGAATCTGTGAACATACCCGGGTCCCCTTCCATTCCGGAGTGTCCCCGCATGTCCGTGCTCAACCTGCTGCTGGTCGCGGTCGGCGTCTCCGCGGATGCGTTCGCGGTCGCCCTGACGCAGGGGGTGCGCGCCCGGGCCCGCCTGCGGCGCACAGCGCTGGCCGTCGCGGCCGTGTTCGGCGTGTTCCAGGCGCTGATGCCGCTCATCGGCTGGGCCGTCGGGGCGCAGCTGAGCGGATTCATCGCGCCGTTCGACCACTGGCTCGCGTTCGGGCTGCTCGCGCTCATCGGGGGCAGGATGCTGTGGGAGGCGGTCCGGCACCAGCACGAGCCCGTCCGACGCGGCCGGGTGCGTCTGCGCGAGCTGCTCGCGCTCGGGGTGGCCACCAGCATCGACGCGCTCGCGGTCGGCCTCAGCTTCGCGTTCCTGCACGTCGCGATCGTGCCCGCCGTGCTGGTCATCGGCGTGACCACGGCGGTCGTCTCCTACGGCGGCGTGCTCCTGGGGCGCCGCGCCGGCGAGCGCTTCCAGACCCCGGCCGAGATCGTCGGCGGTCTCGTGCTCATCGGGATCGGCGTGAAGATCCTGCTCGAGCACCTGCTCGCGTGACGCGCGCTCCCCGGTGGGGGCGAGTCATCGTGCGGGGCCGCGGGGATCGCCCGGTAGGAGGAGCCCGGGCACGATGACTCGCCTCCGCCGGGGCGGGGAGCCGAGGAGGCGGCCGCTGCGCACCCGCCTCCGTGGGCAGGTGGGGGTCAGGCCCCGTAGACCTTCGCGAGCGCCTCGTCGACGACCGTGTTGAACCGTTCCGGGTTCTCCCAGTAGTCGGAGTGCGGGGCGCCCTCGACCAGGCGGACATCGGCCGTCGGCACCAGCTCACGCAGCTTCGCGTACGCGGGCCGGTATGCCATGACGTCCGCTCCGCCCTCGATCACGGTGAGCTGCACGCCGGCGGCGATCGCCTCGCGCACCTTCTGCAGCGGCACGGTCCCCGCCAGCGTCGCCTTCAGACGGTTCGGCCGCCCCGGACCGGTCTCGTTGAAGCTGCCCAGCTGGAAGAACAGGGCGACGCGCGCCGGCTCGTCCTCCTGGAACTCCTTGGTCAGCAGGAAGTCCGCGACGCTCAGGTGGGCGACCGAGGCCCGGCCGACCTTGGCGAGCTCGGCCATCTCCTCGCCGAACGGGCCCAGCGTGCTCGCCATGACGAGGCCGGCGACCCTGTCCGGGTTGTCGACGGTGTAGACGAGCGAGCCGTAGCCGCCCAGCGACTGGCTGACGATGAAGACCTTCTCGTCGATGCCCAGGTCCTCGACGACCGCCTCGATCGCGGGGACGTGGATGGACATGTCGTACTTCCCGTTCCTGACCGTGGACAGGCCGAAACCGGGAAGGTCGATCAGGACGACCTTGTAGTTCTTCTCGAAGTGCGGCAGCTGCTGATACCACGCCGCATGGTTGCCGCCGCCACCGTGGAGGAACACGAGAGGGGTACCCTCGCCGTGCACCTCGTAGTAGACGTCGAAGTCGTCCTCGGAGACCGTGGGCATCGATCACCACTCGCGATCGCCGTGCCACACGATCTCGACGTGGTGGCCGTCAGGGTCGCGGATGGTGGTGGTCGCCGAGTTGTTCTGCGGACGACGGTAGGGCTCGTCGAAGGGCACGCCCAGCTCGGTGAGCTTGACGAGGAACTCGTCGAAGTCCTCCACCTCGATGGCGAAGTGGTAGTGCTGCTTGGGGTCGACGTGGTCGACCGGCGAGAAGTGCAGGTCGAAGTCGCCGCGCTCGCCGTGGGTCATGAGCAGCGCCATGCGCGTGGGCTCGTTGGCACCGCCGGAGCGACGCGACGGCACGAAGCGCTCCATGCCGAGGACGTCGTGGTACCACTCGTACGTCTTCTCGGGGTCGGTGATGGGGAAGTTGACGTGGTGGATGCTGTGCGCATCCCGCTTGTTGCCAGCAACCATTCTGCGTGCCTTTCGGTTCGGGTGGATCACTCTAATGATGTATCGCGATCTATCACTTGCGATGCTAGAGCCGCGCCCTGAGCATGTCAAGGCGGACGGGTCAGAGCCCGCGGCGCTGGGTGACGGGCCCCTGCCCGCCGAATCCGTCGACGGCGTCGACGTCGACGATCGCGGCGACGCCCTTCCCGAGGGAGGTGCGCTCCTTCTCGGGCTCGGGGATCGAGTTCCAGATCTGCTCGTTGAGCTCGGGCGCCAGGCGAGCGCGTCCCGTGAGCGCCACGCGACGCGACGACCTGCCGTCCGGGCCCTGCTGCGGGTCGTAGTAGAGGACGTTCACCCGCGGGTTCTTCTGGATGTCCGCCGCGAAGCCGGTGTCCTCCTTGCGAACCCAGAGCGAGAGCTGGTCCGGCGAGTAGACCTGGACGCTGCCACGGAAGGTGACGGCCGGATCGCCGTTCACGTCGACGACCGCGATGACGACGGGGCGCTCGCGCGCCATGGCGCTGTCGAGCGCCTCGGCCAGCGGGCGCAGGTCGATGGCGGTGGGTTCGGCGGGCATGAGCGGTTCTCCTCCGGGTCGCTGTCGAGTACCGAGGATAATGACATATCTCGATAGTCGGTCATCGGCAACTGCAAACTTGGCGTGCAGGATCCGCAGGATCCCTCCAGGTGCACATCGGCGACGGCGGAGCCGGGCATCAGGGGGCCGTCGCCGCGCAGCACGACCTGGATGTCGAGCGCGCTCGCCGCATCCGCGCGGCGGGATCACACGATATATCGGTAAAGGAGACCGTGTCCACCGGCGCGCGGAGGCGTCGATCAGTCGGAGCGGCCGCCCAGCATCCCGTAGATCGCCTGGCGGGTCGAGCGGAGCAGGCCGATCGCGAGGTCGATCTGCTCGTTCGTGCCCGCCGACGAGATCTGGCGGACCGCCGAGTGCACCTGCTGCATCTCGGCACGCAGATCGAGGTGCGGCGAGTCGATGTGGAAGCTCTCGACCACGGCCTCGACACCGCGTTCGTCGGCATAGGCGCGGCCCTCGTCGGTCAGCGCGAAGCGGCGACGGCCTCTCGCGGCGCTGCTGCGGACGTAGCCCTTCTCCTCGAACATCTGCAGCAGCGGATAGACCGAGCCGGGGCTCGGCCGCCATGTGCCGCCGCTGGACTGCTCGAGCCGGTCCATGAGCTCGTACCCGTGCGCCGGGCCGTCCAGGAGGGCGGCCAGCACCAGATCGGGGACCATTCCCCGCCGCACGGCCCGCCCGCCGGGGACCGCGCCTCCTCGTTCCCTTGCCATCTGTCTCCGATCCCCGATGATGCTACCGGCTGCATGGCGACGGGATGCCGGGGGATCCGACACCGAGTGCCATCAGCGGGCTGCCTTCACCTTACGATCCAGGTGGTCCCACGTCCGGAGGAGGTAGGCATCGGACTGCGTGTGCGCGTAACGGTCGCCCGGGTGACGGAGCTCGGGCGCCACCCCGCCGGCCGCCGCGGCGAGCAGCTGCAGCTCGGCCGCCCGCTCCAGCAGCACCGTCGCCGCGACCGCCGTCTCGACCGAGGAGCCGACCGCCACCAGACCATGGCCGACGAGGAACAGGGCTCGCGCCGATCCCAGCGTCTGCGCGAGCGCCTCGCCGAGCTCCCGGGTGCGGATGAGCCCGATCGGCTGCTCGAATCGCGGAACTCCGCCGGAGAACGGCCCGGCGCCGTTGGAGAACGCGATGAGGTCCTGGCCCGTCGCGGCGAGGGCGATCGAGAACGGCGCGTGGCAATGGACGACGCTGCCGACGTCGGGACGCGCACGCAGCACCTCGGTGTGGATCGGGTACTCGAACGGCACCGACCCCTCGCCGGCGAGTCTGTCGCCGTCGAGGTCGATGAGCACCACATCCGCCGCGCCCACCTCGTCGAATCCGCGGGGACCGGCCTTCATCCACAGCCCGCGCGCCGCCGGGTCCCGGAGGGAGACGTGTCCCCACACCGGGTCGCCGTAGTCGCCCGCGCCCAGCACGCGGCATCCTGCGACGACCTTCTCCACCGCGACGTCCTCGTCGTGCTCAGCCACGTGTCCCACTTCCTGTTCGAATCCATGGCGGACGGATCCGCCCGCGTTCGCCCGGTCTGTTCAGGCGACATTAGTGATACATCACGATATGCATCATATGATTGCCGAACACCATCCGCCGTCGCCTCGACTCGGGGCATCCGCAGGTGGTGGAGTAGTCCTCACGCCGAACGAAGACGTCCTGGCCTTCTGGTCACAGCAGACCCGGACATCCACGTGACGCACCTTGCACCGCCCGAGACCGTCATCACGTGATAGGAGCATGTGACGGCGAACGAGGGCATCCACGACGGAGGCGGCAGCGAGGAAAGACGACGCAGTCCCCCGCCGCACGTCACACACCCGAAAGGCAAGAAATGCTCCGAACGAAGCTCCTCCTGAGCGCAGCGGCGGCGGCCGTCGCCGCGCTGGCGCTGACCGGCTGCTCCGGCAGCGATGCCGACGATTCCGGCAGCACCGACTCCGAGCCCGTCTCCGGCGGTTCGCTGACCGTGCTCCAGCAGGCGTCGCCGACCAATCTGACGCCGGCGTCGCTTCAGAACTCGCTGCAGCAGACCGCGTTCCTCGGCAACTCGCTGTACGGCAACCTGGTGTACGAGGACACCAGCTCCGGCGACATCGAGTACTCGATGGCGACCGACTTCTCCTCGACCGACGGCGGCACGACCTTCACCCTGACGCTGCAGGACGGCCTCGAATACTCCGACGGCACCCCGCTGACCGCCAGCGACGTCGCTGACAACTGGGACGCGATCAAGGCCGATACGACCTCCAGCTCGCAGACCATCGCGGCCTACATCGCCTCGACCACGGTGGTCGACGACACGCACCTGCAGGTCGTGCTGACCGCGGCGACCCCCGACTTCGCCGGACAGATCGCGGTGTCCGGCCTGAACTGGATCGCGAAGCCCGCCGCGCTCGAGGCCGGCGAGGAGGCGTTCGACGCCGACCCGATCGGCGCCGGTCCCTTCACCCTCGACAGCTGGACCAGCGGCGGCACGATCGACCTGGTCCGCAACGACAACTACTGGAACGCGCCGAAGCCGTACCTCGACGAGCTGCACATCACCCCGGTCACCGACGTCACGCAGCGCGTGAACACGCTGGCCACGGACGGTGCGCAACTGTCGATGGAGACCGACTGGGCCGCCGTCAGCAAGGCGGAGAGCGCCGACCTGACGGTCACGCAGCTGCCGACCTCCGGGGGGCGCTTCCTGACGTTCAACACGCGCACCGCACCGTTCGACGACGTCACCGTGCGCCAGGCCGTCACCGAGGCGATCGACTTCGAAGCGCTCAACGAGGCCGTCTACTCCGGCGGCGCCACCCTGGTCGACAAGCTGTTCGCCGAGGAGAGCCCGCTCTACAACGACGTCACCCTGCAGACCTACGACCACGACGCCGCACAGGAGGTCTTCGACGAGCTGGCCGATGCCGGCACGCCGTTGTCGTTCTCGTTCACCACGCTGAGCGACGCCGACAAGATCGTCGCCGAGGCGGTGCAGGCGCAGCTGAGCACCTATGACAACGTGACCGTCACGCTCGACGCCAAGACGTCGGCCGACTCGGGCGCGGTCTACGGGCAGAAGGCGTTCCAGGTGCTGCTGGGCATCTCGTCGTTCATCACCCCCGGTTCGAGCCTGTCGCTGAACTTCTCCAGCACGTCATCGCGCAACGCGTCGGGCATCGACGACCCCGAGCTCGACGCCGCGCTGACCGCCGCTCAGACGGCCACCACGACCGAGGCCCAGCAGGAGGCCTACACCACGGTCGCCGAGCGCCTGGCCGCGGTCACCCCCGTCGCCTGGTTCGCTCGGGTGCTCTCCGGCACCGTCTCGACCAGCACGGCACAGGGCATCGTGCTCGACGGCGGCACCGGCTCGCCGCTGCCCGAGGACCTGTGGACCAACGCAGGGTCTTGACGCGCTGACGCCGTGAGCCGCAGGCGCCCCGGCGTGTCCCGCGCAACGGGGCGCCTGCAGTTCGCACCATGCCGCGGAGAGCTCGATCCGGTGGCGCACGCCCACCGAGGAAGGAAGAAAGTGCTGAGATCAGCGGGTACGCGGCTCGCCCTGTTCGTGATCGCGAAGCTCAGCCGCGCCGTCGCGGTGGTGCTGCTCGCGACGATCGCGATCGCGGTGCTCATGTCGTTCTCGTCGGGCTCCGTCGCCGACGCCATGCTGGGCGCGGACGCCACCCCGGAGAAGGTCGCCGAGCTCAACCACGAGCTCGGCACCGACCGCCCCCTCTGGGAGCAGTACGTCTCCTGGCTGCTGGGCGCCCTCCGGGGCGATCTCGGCAGCTCCCTGGTGAGCCAGCACTCCGTGCTCGACGAGATCCTCTCCCGCATCCCCGTCACGGCCGAGCTCGCGATCCTCGCCGTGCTCATGGCTCTCGTGTTCGCCGTCATCGGCGCACTGATCAGCGCGACCTGGCCGGGCAGCTGGATCGACCGCATCCTGTCGGGGTGGGCGTCGATCACCATCTCGATCCCTGCGTTCATCGCCGGGCCCGTGCTCATCTTCGTCTTCGCGGTCGAGCTGGGCTGGTTCCCCGCCCTCGGCTGGAGACCGCTGACGGCGGGCCTCGACGTCAACCTGCGCTCGGCGTTCCTGCCGGCGCTGTCGATCTCCCTGATGGAGTTCGCGAACTTCTACCGCCTGCTGCGCAGCGACCTGGTCACCACCCTCGGCGAGGACTTCATCGGCGCCGCCCGCGCCCGCGGCCTCAGCGGCGGGTACGTCATGCTGCGCCACGCCCTGCGCCCGTCCTCGTTCTCGTTGATCACCGTCATCGGCATCAGCCTGGGCGGTCTGATGGCCGGAACCGTCGTCGTCGAGGTCCTGTTCGTCGTGCCCGGGATCGGTCAGCTCCTCGTGACCGCCGTGAGCGGCCGCGACGTGATCATGGTGCAGGGGATCGTGGCGTTCACCGCCATCGTCTACGTCGTCATGAACATGGTCGTCGACGTCGGCTACACCTTGCTCGACCCTCGAGTCCGAAGGGCGGTGCGCTGATGAGCTCCACGACCACGAGCCCCGTGCCCTCTCCCCCGCCGACCATCCCGCTGCGCACCCTCGATCCTCTCGACCGGGTCCCGCGAGTGCCGAAGGCGCCGCGCAGACGCCCCCTCTGGATGTGGCTCGGCGTCGGCTGGATCGTCCTGGTGGTCCTGCTGGCGGTCTTCGCCAAGCTGCTGCCCCTGCCCGACCCGGGGCTGCAGGTCGTCTCCAGCCCGCTGATGCGCGGGCCCGGCTTCGACTCGATGGCGATGTGGCTCGGCACGAACAACCTCGGCCAGTCGATGATGTCGCGCATCGTCTACGGCGCTCAGGTGTCGCTGGTCGTGAGCGTGGCCGCCTGCGCGGTCGCGGTCGTCGTCGGCACTCTGGTCGGCATGACGGCCGGATACTTCGGCGGCTGGGTCGACTCCGTCGTCGGGCTGCTCACGGACACGATGTTCGCCTTCCCGGGCATGATCCTGCTGCTGACCCTGGCCACCGTGTTCAACCCGAGCGCGGGCACGCTGATCGCCGGCATGGGGATCATGGGCATCCCGCCGTTCCTGCGCCTCGCACGCGCCCATACGTTGACGTGGTCGCAGCGCGAGTTCGTGCGCGCAGCGAAGGTGCTCAATGCCAGCACGGGCCGCATCCTGATGAAGGAGGTGCTGCCGAACGTGCTGCCGGCGCTGGGGGCGTTCGTCCCGATCGTGATGTCGCACATCATCGTGGCCGAGGGCGCGATCAGCTTCCTCGGCTACGGCGTGCAGCCCCCGACGCCATCCTGGGGCGGCATGATCTCCGCCGGCACGCAGTACCTCGAAGACGCTCCGCAGCTCGTGCTGATCCCCGCCGCCGTGATCTTCCTCACCGTGCTCTCCTTCAACCAGCTGGGCGATCATCTGCAGACCCGGAACGGAGGCGGCCGCCGATGAGCGACACCACGAACCCCTCGCCGCTGCTGCAGGTCGCCGGCCTGCGCGCCTATCTCGGGTCTCCGCGCGGCGTCGTGAAAGCCGTCGACGACGTCTCCTTCGCCATCGCCCGGGGCGAGGGCATGGGACTGGTGGGCGAGTCCGGCTCCGGGAAGTCCGTGATGGCGAAGGCGATCATGGGCCTGCTGCCCTGGCGATCCGACCGTACCGGCTCGGTGCTGTTCAAGGGCCGGGAGCTGCTGACGACGTCGAGGAAGGAGATGCGTGAGATCTGGGGCACGCAGATCTCCCTCGTGTTCCAGGACCCGCGTCGCGCCCTCAACCCGGTCGTGAAGGTGGAGCGTCAGCTCACCGAAGGCCTGCGCAAGCGTCTCGGTCTGGGCAGATCCGAGGCACGCGATCGCGCCCTGCAGCTGCTCGCCGAGGTCGGCGTCTCGGACCCGGAGCAACGGCTGGGCAACTACCCGCATGAGCTGTCGGGCGGCATGGCGCAGCGGGTGATGATCGCGATCGCGCTGTCGTGCGAGCCGGAGCTGCTGATCGCCGACGAGCCGACCACGGCGCTGGACGTCACGATCCAGCGTCAGATCCTCGACCTGCTGCGCGAGGTCCAGCGCAACCGCGGGATGTCGATGATCCTCATCAGCCATGACCTGTCGCTGGTGGCCGGTCGCACCGACCGGGTCTCGGTCATGTATGCCGGGCGGATGGCCGAGAACGGGCCCACCCGCGAGGTGTTCGCGCAGCCCCGCCATCGGTACAGCGAGGCGCTGCTGGCGACCACGCCCACCCTGGAGCACGAGCGCCACACCCCGTTCGAGCTCATCCCGGGCTGGCTCCCCGACCCGGTCGAGCCGCCGCCGGGATGCCGCTTCGCCGCCCGCTGCAGCTACGCGACCGCCGACTGCACCATGCCCGGCCCGGCCACGACCGAGATCGGCGCGGGCCACTACGTGGTCTGCAACCACCCCGCCGGGGCGCCGGCGCAGAAGAAGGACGGTGAGCTCATTGGCCGGTAGTGGGACCGCGCATCTGCGCGGCGACGACGCCCTGCTGAGCGTGAAGGACATCGTCGTGGAGTACCGCGCCGTCGGCGGCGCGACGCTCCAGGCGGTGTCGAGGATCAGCTTCGACGTGATGCCCGGCGAGACCATCGGCATCGTCGGCGAATCCGGCTGCGGCAAGTCGACCACGGGTCGCGCCGTGCTGCGCATCGAGGAGATCGTCTCCGGTGAGATCACCTTCGACGGACGCCGCATCGACAAGGCCACCAACGCCCAGATGCGCACGCACCGCCAGCAGATGCAGATGATCTTCCAGGACCCGGTGGGCTCGCTCAACCCGCGCCGAGCCGTGCGGGACGTGGTGGCGGAGGGGCTGGAGATCAGCGGGGTGTCCAAGGCGCACCGCCGCAAGGTCGCCGAGGACATGCTCGAGCGCGTCGGGCTGCCGGCCGACCGGTTCGGGTCGGTCACCCCGACCCAGCTCTCGGGCGGCCAGGCGCAGCGCGTCGCGATCGCGCGGGCGATCGCCCTCCGGCCGCAGCTGATCATCTGCGACGAGCCCGTCTCCGCCCTCGACGTGTCCGTGCAGGCGCAGGTGCTCAACATCCTCGAAGAGCTCAAGCAGGACTTCGAGCTGACGATCGTGTTCATCGCCCACGACCTCGCGGTGGTCCGCTCGGTCAGCGATCGGATCATGGTCATGTACCTCGGGAAGGTCTGCGAGGTGGGAGACGCCGTCGAGGTCTACGACAAGCCGGCGCACCCCTATACGCGGGCGCTGCTGGACTCGGTGCCGATGCCCGACCCGGACGAGCCGTTCGGCGGCCCGGCCCTGCACGGCGACATCCCCTCTCCGTTGAACCCGCCCAGCGGCTGCCGGTTCCGAACCCGCTGCCCTGTCGCGAGGGACGTCTGCGCCGAGATCGAGCCGCTCATGCAGGAGGTACGGCCCGGCCAGTTCGCCGCCTGCCACTTCCCTCTCGCCGAGGCCGGCTGACCGATCCGCTCGTGCCGCCGGGCGGGCGGGACAGGCTCAGAGCAGCGCGGCCACCTTCTCCGCGGTCTCCTTCGCCGAGCCGGGATTCTGCCCCGTGACGAGGTTGCCGTCCGCCACCGCGTAGGAGACGAAGGGGATCTTGGCCTTCTCGTAGAGCGCGCCGCGCTTCTTCATCTCCGCTTCGGCGTTGTAGGGCACGAGCTTGTCCACTCTGGCGAGCACCTCCTCCTGCCAGGCGAAGCCGGTGACCTTGCGGCCGGCGACGAGCAGCGATCCGTCCGACAGCCTGGTGTCGAGCAGGCCGCAGTATCCGTGGCAGACCGAGGAGACGACTCCGCCGCGTTCCCAGATCTCGCGGGTGATCCGCTGCAGGCCCTCGCTGTCGGGGAAGTCGTACATGACGGCATGACCGCCGGTGAAGTAGATGGCGTCGAAGTCGGCCGAGTCGATCTGATCCGGGCTGGCGGTGGTCTCCAGCAGCGCCATCCGGGCCGGGTCGGCATGCCACGCCTTGGCGGTCTTGTCGTAGTTCGGGAACTTCAGCGACCGCGGCTCCAGCGGCGAGAAGCCGCCTCGCGGACTGACGATGGTCTGCTCGAAGCCGCGTCCCTCGAAGACCTCCCACGCGTGGGTGAGCTCCGACAGCCAGAGCCCGGTGGGATGGGACGGATCGTCGTATTGGCCGACGTTCGTGACGACGTCGAGGATGCGTCTGGTCATGACTGTCTCCTATCGCGTACCGGTGGCGGCGAGGGTAGCAGGCGGCGTCGACATCTCGTTCCACCGGCTGCGCGGCTACGCGGGACGGAATGGCTCCGTTGTGAACATCAGACCTCGGGGCGCGGGCAAGGGTCTTCGACGTCGGTCAGGATGTGGGCGGCGTCCAGGGTGATGCCGCCGGGCGAGTTGGCGGCGTCGGCGAACGCGTGGAGGAGAGACGGATCGAGCTCGGGAGTCTGCGGATCGTCGAACGTGAACCTGAGCGCGATCGCGCTGTGAAGCCAGATGGTCGACCGGCCCGTGCCGTCCGGATGCCGCCAGGAGATGGTGAACGCCTCGTGTCTGCGAAGCTTCGTCGCGATCACGACCTTCAGATGCGCGAGGACCCAGTCGTCCACGTGGAGGCGTCCTGCGTCTCCGCCATAGTGCAGCGTGCCCATGCGGCACCGCCATCCCGAGGAATATCGCCCTCGCATCGGCCCCGAACCCCGTGCGATCGCACATGGATGCTCTGAGGCTACACCGGCAGAAGAGCTGCGTCTCGGGCGGTGGCGGAGCCGCCTGACTCGCGTGCGGTGTCATCGCTTGTCAGACGCAGGCCGAGGGTGCTCAGGAGCAGGGAGAGCACATGGTCGTCGCGACGCGGAAATCGAATGGAAGGTGGCGACCAGCGCGCGTGCCGTCGGCGAGCGCTCAGGGCTCGAGCGGCCTGTCCGCCGCGTCGCCTGCCGCTGCGGCGGCGAGCCCGGCGTCGTCGAACACGCAGTTCTCGAACCGGGAGCTCGGTCTCGATCCGGTAGAGACCCTTGACGATGCGGGACTGCTCGAGGATCCGCGCCTCGAGCGCCGAGAGCCGCTCGGCGGTCCACCGACGCCGCAGTGCCGCGACCCCCGGATGCCTCCACATCTGCACGCCGTCGTTCAGCGTGAGGTTCACTGGGGTGCTCCTTCCGCGGGCCAGGGTCACCGGCCGATGCGGACGAGGGACTTGATCGCGCGGCGTTCATCCATCGCCTGATAGGCGTCCAGCACATGGTCGAGGTCGGTTTCGTAGTCGAACACGAGGCCGGGGTTGATCGCGCCCGACAGCACGTCGGGCAGCAGCTCAGGGATGTAGCGGCGGGCGGGGGCGACGCCGCCGGAGAATCCGGTGTTGCGGAAGATCATGGTGTTCACCGGCAGGACGACGTCGTGCGGGACGCCGACGGCGCCGATGGTGGAGCCGACAGCGGCGATCCCGTAGGCGGTGTCCATCGACTGACCGGTGCCGACGCATTCCATCACGGCATCCGAGCCCCATCCGTCGGTGAGGTCGAGGACGTGCGCGATCGCGTCGTCCCCGCGCTCGGCCACGATGTCGGTCGCGCCGAACGCGCGGGCGACCTCCTGCCGGACAGGGTTGCGGGACAGGGCGATGATCCGCTCCGCGCCGAGCCGGTGCGCGGCGAGCACCGCGGACAGGCCCACCGCGCCGTCACCGACGACGGCGACGGTCTGACCTGGCTTGACGCGGGCGGACACGGCGGCGTGATTGCCCGTGCAGGCGACGTCCGACAGGGCCAGCAGCGACTTCATGGTGGCGTCGTCGTAGTCCCCGGCGGGCACCTTGACGAGGGTGGCGTCCGCGTAGGGGACGTGCACCTTCTCACCCTGGCCGCCGTCGTTGCCGTTGTTGCCGAACGAGCCGGCGTGGATGCAGTTCGACGGCCACCCGGTCCTACACGGCCGGCACTCGCCGCAGCACCATAGGAACGGGGCGATCACCAGGTCACCCTCGGCCAGGCCGGTCACGTCGCTGCCGATCTGCTCGACGATGCCGATGAACTCGTGCCCGATCGGGCCGAGTGCGTGCGGGGACACGCCTCGGTAGTACCAGAGGTCCGATCCGCACACGCAGCCCAGCAGCACCCGCACCACGGCGTCGGTGGGCAGCTCGATCGCAGGATCCGGGCGCTCGCCCACGGTGATGTCGTACGCGCCGCCGTACAGGGTTGCCCGCATCTCAGGCCTCCGTCTCGGTCTGCTCGCCGAGGATGCCGGCGAGCACGGTCGTGGCGGTCACGCCGGCGGGCCAGCCGGCGTAGAACGTCAGGTGCGTGATCGCCTCGACCAGCTCCGGGTTGGTCGCGCGGATCAGCTCAGGGGCGACCCGCGGTGCGTTCGTCGTCATGGTCTCTTCCTTCGGTCGTGAATCGGGTTTCGGGCATGCTCCCGCCCGCCCCAGCCGTGTGGGGCATGCGCGTACGGGTTCACCGGGGCGGCGCGTGCTCCGAGTCTTCGTCTGCCATGTCCGCCTGCGCGGTGGCGGCGAGGCTGCCGAGCAGTCTGAGGCGTTCCTCGGTCGGGCTGCCGGGCTCGCCGGTGTAGCCGAACATGAACCAGTCCGGGTTCGCAGGGAGGTCCATCGCCTCGTAGACGAGCTCGAGGTCTCCGACGGCGGGGTGGTGGATGCGTTTGATCCCGGCGCGGTGGTGGCGGACGTTGTGCGCGCCCCACCGGATGCGGAATGCGTCGCTGCGGGTGACGAGCTCTCCGATGAGGTCGGTGAGCTGCTTGTCGCGCGGGTTCTGCCCGGCGTAGGTGCGCATGGTCGCGACGATGTCGTCCGCGCCCTGCTCCCAGTCGGGGAAGAAGCTGCGTGCGGCGGGGCTGAGGAACATGAAGCGGGCCGTGTTCCCGTGACCGTCGGCATCGTCGAGGAGCGGCTGGTACAGCGCCGTGCCGAGCACGTTCGCGGTGATGAGGTTCATGCGGCGGTCGCGCACCCACACCGGCGCGCCGGTCACGGCATCCACGAACCGCTGGAAACTCGGTCGCACCACCGGGTCGGGCCGCGGCCTGCGGGCGCGCAGCGGATGAGGATCGGCGGCGCGGGCGAGGTCGTGCAGGTGATCGGTCTCCGCGTCGTCCAGGAGCAGCGCCGTGGCGAGAGCATCGAGGATCTCTGGCGCGACGCCGCGCAGGTCGCCGCGCTCCATCTTGGCGTAGTAGTCGACGCTGATGTTCGCCAGCGTCGCGACCTCCTCGCGGCGCAGTCCCGGGACCCGTCGCCGGCCGCCGCCGATGACACCCGCCCGCTCGGGCGTCACCCTGTCGCGGCGGGAGCGGAGGAACTCCCCGACGTCGTTTCGCTGGTCCATGCCTTCAACGCTAAGCCCGGAGTCGAAGCGCTGGGGTGTACGGCTGGTACACGGATACGGCGTCACTTCCTCGCGGAGAGAGAACGACGTGACATGGAGGCATGGCTTCTCCCCTGCCCGTTCCCGTCCCCACCGCTCGTGGGCCGCGCACCGGCATGATCCTCGCGATCGTGCTCGTGAGCTACGTCATGATCGTGCTCGACAACTCGATCATCTTCACCGGCCTCCCGCAGATCCAGGCCGAGATGAACCTCACGGCGGGCGGACTCGCCTGGGCCCAGAACGCGTACACGCTCGTCTTCGGCGGACTCCTGCTCCTCGGCGCCCGCATGGGAGACATCCTCGGCCGCCGCCGTGTGTTCATTGTCGGCCTCGCCCTCTTCGGGCTCGCCTCGCTCCTCGTCGGCACCGCGCAGAACGAAGCCTGGATCATCGCGGCCCGCGCGTTCCAGGGCATCGGCGCTGCCATCGTCGCACCGTCCTCCCTCGCCCTGATCACGGCACTGTTCCCGGTCGGACCCAAGCGCACTCGCGCCACCGCCACATACGGCACGACCGCGGGGCTGGGCGCGAGTCTGGGCCTCGTCGTCGGCGGGGCACTCGCGTCCTGGGTCTCGTGGCGGGTCGGGTTCTTCATCAACGTTCCCGTCGCGGCCGTCATGATCATCCTCGCCCTGCGATACCTACCCGCGTTCGAGCGGGTGAGCGGCCGATTCGACGTGCTCGGGGCGATCGCCTCGACCCTCGGCATGGGGGCGTTCGTCTACGGCATCATCAACGTCGGCGAACAGGGCTGGGCCGACCCGCTGACCCTCTGGTCGATCGTCATCGGCCTCGCCGTCCTGGCCGTGTTCGTGCTCAACGAGTGGAAGGCGCGTCAGCCGATCATGCCGCTGCGGCTCTTCGCCAGCCGGGAACGCGCCGGTGCCGCGATCGCCCGACTGCTGTTCGCCGGCACGATGATCGCGTTCTTCTTCTTCACGACGCAGTTCTTCCAGGGCGTCTACGGCTGGAGCCCGCTGCAGGCCGGACTCGGCTTCCTCCCGATGACCGTCGTCCAATTCGCCTCCTCCCTCCTCGTCCCGCGCCTGACCCGACGCCTCGGCGGCGCACCCCTCCTCGTCGTGGGCCTGGTGTCGGTGCTGGCCGGCATGGCATGGATCACCCGGCTCACCGCCGATACCCCGTTCCTGATCGGCGCCGCGGGGCCTCTCGTCCTGCTCGGCCTCGGTCAGGGCCTCACCTTCGGCCCCCTCACCTCCGCCGGCGTGGCCGGAGCCCGACCCGAGGATGCCGGCGCGGCATCCGGCCTGGTCAACACCGCCCACCAGCTCGGCAGCACCCTCGGCGTCGCCATCCTCACCGCGGCCGCAGCGGGCGTCGCCACCCTGGAACAGCGCGTCGTCGACGCCTACCTCGGCGGCACCGTCATGCTCGGCCTCGCCGTCGCCGCCTCCCTGGCCTTGATCATCCCGGCTGAGCTCCGGCACCGGACGCGAACGGACAGCGCATGACCGAACCGACAGCAGACCCCACGCCCACGACGACGCTCGTGTTCTTCTCCGAGCGGCTCGCGGGGGTGATCGAATGAGTGTCCAGCAGCGCAAGACGAAGGCGGGCAAGACCCGGTACCTGGCTCGCGTGAAGGTCGGAGAGGTGCACTTCGGTTCCAAGACGTTCAGCCGGAAGAGCGATGCGGAGGCATGGGAACGGGAACAGCGACACCGGCTCGAGACCGGACGGCCGCTGCCATCGAAGCGCAAGTACACCTTGGGCGAGCTCGTCGAGATGTTCAAGGAAGCCAGGAAGAACGGCAATCCGCACACCGTCGACACGGACGACAACAACCTCGCGGCGCTGCCTAAGACGCTGATGGCACGGCCGGTATCCTCGATCCAGGCGGGTGATGTCCGTGAGCATCTGCTCGCCGAGCTGCGGGCAGGCAAGGCGCCCTCGACCGTCGCCCGCGCGAAGACGACGCTCAGCGCGCTGTTCACCTACGCCGACGAACAAGGCCTCCTGACACAACCTCATCCCGTTCGGAACATGAAGAAGATCTCAGAGCTCGGAACGGTCGGCTCCCGATCGATCAGCCTCAGCGAGATCCCGACGCCGGAGCGAGTGACCAAGGAGCTGCGCAATCTGCGGGAGCGGCGGTCCGATGTCGCCGAGGTGTTCGAGTTCATGTCCCTGACGGGCCTGCGGTGGGGAGAGGTGCGCGCGATGCGCGCGTGGTGGCTGAGCGAGAGCGGCCTACCCCAGCTCGACGTCGAGCGGTCGCACTCGGATCGGTACGAGGAGAAGGGTCCGAAGTCGTGGCGCGGCACGAGGTCCGTGCCGCTGTCACCCCGTGCGCTCGAGATCTTCCGCACGCACGCCGCAGACAAGTCGCCCGACGACTACCTGTTCACGAACCAACACGGCGGGCAGCTGTCCGTCGGAGTCGTCCGGAAGTTCCCACTCGGGTTTCGGCGGCACGCGCTTCGACACTACGCGGCGTCCACCTGGCTGCGCCTCGGGACTCCCGTGCACGAGGTCGCGGAGTACCTCGGCGATGATCCGCGCACCGTCCTGAGCGTCTACGCCCATGTTCTCGGCGAAGGGCAACGGCGTGACTTCGCCAACCGCCTGGCGGCCGCAGAGAAGGTCTCTCGAAAGTCCGGCAACTCCACGGCAACTTCGCGGCGAAACTCGGCCCAGAAACGAAAGCTGCCCGATCGAGGCGATTCTGGAATCGGCCTCTGACCGGGCATTTCTGGCGGAGACGGAGGGATTTGAACCCTCGGTCCCCGTGAGGGGACTCCACCTTAGCAGGGTGGTGCACTAGGCCTGACTATGCGACGTCTCCAGGTGCGCGCCGCGGGCACGCACCTGCCCATCATAAGGGGTGCGCGCGCGGCATCCGAACCGTCAGCCGTTCCCGACCGAGCAGGTCTGCTCCGCCGCCGTCTGGCCGGAGATCGAGGACGGCAGCTCGACGGCATCCGACGAGGAGGTCGTCGTCGTGTCCGATGGCGTCGCGGTCTCGGTCGAGGTCGTCGCCGTGTCGTCCGTCGGCGTCTCGACCGTGCCTGTGGACACGGTTCCGCCGTTCGCGCTGGTGTCGCCGGTGAGGATCAGCTGCTGGTTCGCGTCGACCGCTTCCAGCAGGACGCTCGCCGCCGACGTGTTCGGCACCACGCGGTTCGAGTCCTCGGGGTCGGCTGTGGTCGGATACTGCACGAAGACGATGTCGTCGTACGACACGCCCTTCAGCGTCAACGCGAGCTGGACGAGCGTGAGCGGATTGGACAGGCTGGTGCTCAGCGTCACGTTCTCGACGATCGTCGTGGCCAACGAGTACAGCGTGGCGACGTTGGAGAGGGTGCCCTCGCTCACGATCTTGCGCACGAGGCTGGACATGTACTGCTGCTGGTTCGAGATGCGCGCGAGGTCCGAGCCGTCGCCGACACCGTGCCGGGTGCGCAGGAACTCCAGTGCTTCCACACCCTGCAGCGTGTACGTGCCCGGGTCGAGGCTCAGACCGGTGTTGCTCTCGTCGTAGATCCCGTTCTCGACACAGACCTCGACGCCGCCGATGGCGTTCGTGATCTCGATGACACCGCCCCACGTGAGCTTGGCGGCGTAGTCGATGTTCTCCCCGGTCAGCTGCGAGACGGTCTTGGCCACGCAGCTGAGTCCGCCGTACGAGTATGCGGTGTTGAGCATCTGCTTGCTCATCGCCGACGACGTCGATCCGCTCTCGCTCGTGCATGACGGGATCGCGATCATGAGGTCTCGCGGCAACGAGATCGCCGTGACGCGTCGCGGGTTGTCGGAGACGTGGATCAGGATGTTGACGTCGTTGAGCTCTTCGGACGCTTCGGACCCGCTGCACCGGCCCGGGAAGTACTGTGCGTAGGCCTCCTCGCAGGCGTCGGTGCCCACGAGCAGGATGTTGAACGACCCCTCGATCGCACCGACACCGGGCGGCGCGGCGGTCTGGCCTTCGAGCTCGACCGCATTGCTCGACAGCGTCGACAGCAGGCTCCAGGTGTTGTAGCCGACGACCCCCATGCCGGCCACGACGACCACCGCGACGGCGACGGCGACGATCTTCAGGATCTGGGAGACCGGATGCGGCGAACGCAGCTGGCCGTGACGCGCCACCGTCTGGCGGCGCCCGCTTCGGGTCGACGGGCTCACTCGGGTCCTTCGGTCATGCTCAGAATCGGGCAGCGGCGGGAGCCGCGCAGGCCGAACCTATCGGGTTCGGCTGAGAAAAGTCCGGATCGCCACGGAGTATTCAGTGATGGGGTGCTCCCCACACCGAGCGGAGCAGAGCAGCGCGAACGGTTCACGGAGCAGAGTCGTCAGCGCTCAGGAGGACGGTGCGCGATCGCCCGTTCCTTGCGCGCACGGTACTCGGGGCGAGCGGAAGCCACGCAATGGCTTTCGAACCCCTCGTGGGAGACGAAGCGGTTGTTGGCCTGGGTCGCGGAGCGGGTCAGCGACGATAGGCGTCACGACGGTGAGTGATCGAGACGATGTCGATGATCAGTCGCTCGTCCACGATCCGATACAGCACGCGATATTCGCCTCGGCGAGCGGAGTAGAGCGGCGCGAGGGGCTCACGGAGCGGATTCCCGACTCGCCGCGGGTTGTCGCGTAGCGCTCCGACGATGAATTCGAAAGCCGCTGCCGCCACTTTCTCGGGCAGGTCATACTCAAGGGCACGACGCGCGCTTCGTGTGAAGACGATCTCGTAGCCGGCGCTCATGCAGTGAGGCGTCCTCGCGCGATCATCGCCGCGCGTACCTCGTCCGCCGAGAAGACGTCACCGGCCTCCAGCTCGGCGAGTCCGCGCTTGATCGCCTCGATGTCGTCGAGACGACTCAAGACGTCGACCGTCTCCAGCAACGAGTCGTAGTCGTCAACGCTCAGCAGAACGACTGCGCGGTCGCCGTTCCTCGTCACTTCGAATCGCTCATGGGTCGACACCGCCGACTCGACCAGCTTCGAGAGGTTCGCGCGTGCATCCGCGAGCGAGAGCGTCGTCATGTACAGAATTATAGCGCAGGACTCCCCCGACGTCAGCGGAGGGTGTGGGATTCGAACCCACGGGACATTGCTGCCCACCGGTTTTCAAGACCGGGTCCATCGGCCGCTCGGACAACCCTCCCGAGGGATGCCGCGGCATCCATCGCCCGCTGAGTCTAGACGAACGCTGCCGCCGGCGAGACCGCATCCACGCGCCGAGAGGGTGGTGTCCACCCACGGTCTCGGCGCCGGGATGCGGTCTCGCGGAGTAGGAGCAAGGAGTGGGAGTAAGGGGCACGCGAGCGGGCGCGGGACGTCGGCCGGACCGGCGCGGGACGAGGCGCTACAGCCGCCGCAGCACGTCGGCGACGCCGCCGTCGCCGACGGTGCCGGTGACCTCGCCGGCGGCATCCCGCACCTCGAGCGGGCCCTGCCCCATCGCCACCGCGCGCCCGCCGTGCTCGCGCGCCCAGGCGAACATGCCGACGTCGTTGCGGCCGTCCCCCATCACGAGCACGTGCGCGGGATCGACATCGAGCCACCCGCGCACGAGCTCGAGCGCGGAGCTCTTGTCGACGCCCTTCGGCGCGATGTCGAGCCACGCGGTCCAGCCGACCGCGTAGGAGACCTGGTTCAGCCCGATGCGCGCGACGAGCTCGAGGAAGTCCTGCTCGTCGTGCTCGGGCGCCACGACCACGACACGGGTCACCGGCTCGCGCGCGAGGTCTTCGAACGGCACGCGCTTGGCGTGCACGAGATTCCAGTCGTCGAGGTATTCGGTGTACTCGCGCCTGCCGTCGGGCAGCTCGACGAGGTACCGCGCGTCCGGCAGGTGCGCGCGCAGCTCGGCGAGCACGGCGCTCGGGTCGAACGTCTCCACGTGGCACCGCTCGTAGTGCGCCTCCGACCCCTCGACGCGCTTCATCACCACGGCGCCGTTCGAGCAGACCGCGTACTCCGGCCGGATCTGCAGCACGCGCTGGATGCCGCGGGTCGACTCCCAGTTGCGGCCGGTGGCCAGCATCACCTCGTGGCCGGCGCGGTGCGCGTGCGCCACCGCATCCACGATGCCGGGGCTCAGCGACTCGTCCTCCCGCAGCACGGTGCCGTCGATGTCGAGCACGATCAGCAGTCGCTGCGAGACCGGGGTGGGATGCTCGGCATCCGCCGCGAGCTCCTCGACCAGGTACGCAGCCTGCTCCGGGGTCGTGACCTCGATCTCACCGGTCTCGGGCAGCCGCGCCTCGGTCACGCGAGCGGCTCCAGCACGTCGAGGCCGCCGAGATACGGCCGCAACGCCTCGGGCACCGTGACCGAGCCGTCCGCGCGCTGGTGCGTCTCCAGGATGGCGACGATCCAGCGGGTAGTGCCCAGCGTGCCGTTCAGCGTCGCGACCGGCGTGGTCTTTCCGGCGCCTGGACGGTAGCGGATGTCGAGGCGCCGCGCCTGGTAGGTCGTGCAGTTCGAGGTGCTCGTGAGCTCGCGGTACGCGTTCTGGGTGGGCACCCAGGCCTCGATGTCGAACTTGCGGGCGGCGGAGGAGCCGAGGTCGCCCGCGGCGACGTCGATCACCCGGTACGACAGGCCCAGCGACTGCAGCATCCCCTCCTGCATCGCGACGAGCCTCTCGTGCTCGGCCTCGGCGTCCGCCGGGTCCGCGTAGACGAACATCTCGAGCTTGTTGAACTGGTGCACGCGGATGATGCCGCGGGTGTCCTTGCCGTACGAGCCCGCCTCGCTGCGGTAGCAGGTCGACCAGCCCGCGTAGCGCTTCGGCCCGCGCGTCAGATCGAGGATCTCGCCCATGTGATACCCGGCCAGCGGCACCTCGCTGGTGCCGACCAGGTACAGGTCCTGCTCGTCGAGGTGATAGACCTCGGCCGAGTGCTTGCCGAGGAACCCGGTGCCGCGCATCACCTCGGGCCGCACGAGCGTCGGCGGGATCATCGGCGTGAACCCGGCGGCGAGCGCACGGTCCAGCGCGAGCGTCATGAGCGCGAGCTCGAGCCGCGCCCCGATGCCGGTGAGGAAGTAGAACCGGCTGCCGGAAACCTTCGTGCCGCGCTCCATGTCGATCGCGCCGAGCAGCTCGCCGATCTCGAGGTGGTCGCGCGGCGCGAAGTCGAACGCCGGGATCTCGCCGTGGGTGCGCAGGGTGACGAAGTCGTCCTCGCCGCCGGCGGGCACCCCGTCGATCACGATGTTCTCGAGCTTCTCCAGCGCGGCGGTCGCGGCGTCCTCGGCGACGGTCACCGCCTGCTGCGCGGCCTTGACCCGCTCGCTGAGCGTCTTGGCCTCGGCCACGAGCGCGGCCTTCTGCTCTTTCGGCGCCGCGGCGACGGTCTTGCCGTGCGCGTTCTGCGCGGCACGCAGCTCCTCGAAGGCGGTGATCGCGGCGCGACGGTCGCGGTCGGCGGCGAGGGCCTCGTCGACGGTGTCCGGCGACTCGCCGCGCGCCACCTGCGAACGCTTCACGAGCTCGGGGTCATCACGCAGCAGAGTCGGGTCGATCACGCCCCAATCCTATGCGAGCGCATCCGGACGGCCGCGGGGATATCGTGGCTGCATGACAGCGGACGCGACCTCGGTCCGCCGCGCCGCCCTCGTCTACAACCCCGTCAAGGTGGATGCCGACCGGCTGCACGAGCAGGTGGTGCACCTGTCCCGCCGCGCCGGCTGGGCCGACCCGCTCTTCTTCGAGACCGCGATCGACGACCTGGGCCAGGGGTGCGTGGCGCGGGCACTGGCGGCCGGCGCCGACGCGGTGCTCGTCGCCGGCGGCGACGGCACGGTGCGCGCGGTGTCGGAGGCCCTGACCGGCACCGGCGTGCCGCTGACGATCGTCCCCAGCGGCACCGGCAATCTGCTCGCCCGCAACCTCGCCCTGCCACTGGACGACCCGGAACGCGTGATCGCCGCGACCTTCGGCACCCACCACCGCGGCATCGACATCGGCATCGCCCGAATCGCCCGCCCCGACGGGGGCAGCGAGGAGGCCGCATTCGTCGTGATGGCCGGCATGGGGCTGGATGCCGCGATGATCGCGAACACCCGGCCCACGCTGAAGAAGGCCGTCGGCTGGGTCGCCTACGTCGACGGCGCCGCGCGGTCGCTGCCGAAGGCGAAGCCGTTCCGGCTCGTCTACCAGGTCGAGCACGGCCGGATGCACACGACGAAGGGATACAGCATCCTGTTCGCCAACTGCGGCACGCTGCCGGCCGGGATCGCGCTGATCCCGGACGCCTCGATCGCCGACGGCACGATGGACGTCGTGCTGATCCAGCCGCGCGGGTGGTGGGGCTGGCTGGCCGTATGGCGCAAGGTGTGGTGGGACAACTCTGTGCTCCGCCGGTTCCGTGCCGGCCGGCTCGTGCTGGAGCGACGCCGCGACCAGTCGGTGCGGTACCTGCAGGGAGAGATGGCCGAGGCGGGCGCGGCGCCGGCCCAGGCCGTGCAGCTCGACGGCGACGAGTTCGGCGAGGCCGTGCGGATGCGGTGCCACGTGGTCCCCGGCGGCCTGCTGGTCGCCCTGCCGCCGGGGCACGCCGTGCCCGGCACGACGTCGACCCCGCTGCCCGTGTCATAACTCCGCCTGGGCGCGACGATGCGGGCGCCGCAACCGGTTGCGGCCGCCGCCGCGACCTCGGCAGCCGGAGTTATGACACGGCGAGAGTCGCGTCAAGCCCGATCCACGCGCGCGCACGTGCCGCACGATGAGAGGGTGAGCACCCTCGTCTGGTTCCGCGACGACCTCCGCCTGGCCGACAACCCGGCGTTGCGCGCGGCGCTGAACCGCGACGAGCCGGTCGTCGGCCTCTACGTGCTCGACGAGGTCTCCCCCGGCATCCGTCCGCTCGGCGGGGCGGCCCGCTGGTGGCTGCATCACTCGCTCGCCTCGCTCGGCGCGGCGCTGCACGAGCGCGGCTCGACCCTGCTGCTGCGGCGCGGTCCCGCCGCGCAGGTCGTGCCGCAGGCGGTGGCGGACGCCGGCGCCTCCGCCGTGGCCTGGAACCGCCGCTACGGTGCACCGGAACGGGCGGTGGACGCCGGACTGAAGGACGTGTTGCGTGCCGGCGGCGTCGACGTGCGCTCGTTCGCCGGATCGCTGCTGTTCGAGCCGTGGGAGGTGCGCACCGGCGGCGGGACGCCGTTCCGCGTGTTCACGCCGTTCTGGCGCGCCTGCCGTCACCTGCCGGCGCCGCGGCATCCGCTGCCCGAGCCGCGGCACGTGCGCAGGCCGCGCCGCTCCCCCGGCACGGACGAGCTGGCCAACTGGAGGCTGCTGCCGGGCGCCCCGGACTGGGCGGACGGTCTGCGCGAGCGGTGGCGGCCGGGCGAGCCCGGCGCGAGGGCCCGGCTGCGCGAGTTCGTCAAGGAGGACCTCGCCGGCTACGACACGGCGCGCGACGAGCCCGCCGCCGGCGCGACCTCGCTGCTGTCGCCGCGGCTGCGCTGGGGCGAGCTGAGTCCGCAGCAGGTGTGGCACGCCGCTCTGGCGGAGGGCGGCGGCGCGGACCGGTTCCTCACCGAGCTCGGCTGGCGCGAGTTCGCGTGGCACACGCTGTACGCCCACCCGGATCTCGCCGCGGCCAACCTGCAGCCGGAGTTCGACGCGTTCGAGTGGCCACGGCTGCGCCCACGGCTGCTGCACGCGTGGCAGCAGGGCCGCACCGGCTATCCGCTCGTCGACGCGGGCATGCGCGAGCTGTGGCGCACCGGCTTCATGCACAACCGGGTGCGGATGGCGGCGGCCTCCTTCCTCGTGAAGAACCTGCGCATCGACTGGCGGCGCGGCGAGCAGTGGTTCTGGGACACGCTCGTCGACGCGGACGCCGCGAGCAACCCCTTCAACTGGCAGTGGGTGGCGGGCTCCGGCGCCGACGCGGCACCCTACTTCCGCGTGTTCAACCCGGTGCTGCAGCAGCGGAGGTTCGACGCCGCCGGGCGCTACGTGCAGGAGTGGGCCCCGGACTCTGCCGGCATCGAGCCGATCGTCGACCTCGCCGCATCCCGCCGTGCCGCCCTCGACGCCTACGACCGGATGCGGCGGAATAGCCGACCGCGCACATGAGGTTGCAGGTGGGGATGACCTCCCCCGCCCTCTCCGTCCTCGATCTCGTCCCGGTGCGCACCGGCCAGACCAGCGCCCAGGCCGTCAACGCCTCCCTGGACCTCGCGCGCCGCGCGGACGCGCTCGGCTACCGCCGCTACTGGTTCGCCGAGCACCACAACATGCCGGCCGTCGCCTCCACGGCGCCACCGGTGCTGATCGCCGCCGCGGCGGCGCGCACCCAGCGGATCCGGGTCGGGTCCGGCGGGGTCATGCTGCCCAACCATTCGCCGCTCATCGTGGCCGAGCAGTTCGCCGCCCTCGAGGCGCTCGCCCCCGGCCGCGTCGACCTCGGCATCGGGCGGGCCCCCGGCAGCGATCCCGTGATCACCCAGCTGCTGCACCGGGCCGGCGTGACCAGCGACGTCGACCGGTTCCCGGATCACGTGCAGGACATCCTCTCCCTCACCTCGGCCGACGGGGCCACGGTGCAGTTCACCTCCGGCGGCACCTACTCTGTGCACGCGACCCCGGCCGCGGCGGGCGTCCCGGAGCTGTGGCTGCTGGGCTCGAGCGACTACTCGGCGACGCTCGCCGCATCCCTCGGCCTGCCATACGTGTTCGCGAACCACTTCTCCGGCGAGGGGCTCGATCGGGCGCTCGCGCTCTACCGCCAGCAGTACCGGCCGAGCGAGACGCACCCCGGGCCGGTCACGTTCCTCACCGCCAACGCGGTCGTCGCCCCCACGCGCGAGGAGGCCGAGGCGCGCGCGCTGCCGCAGATCCGCATGATGGCGCGCCTGCGCGGGAACCGGCCCCTCGTCCCGCTCGAGACGGTCGAGCAGGCGCAGCACGCCGAGGCCGCCGACCGGCTCGGCGAGCCCTTCGCCGGATGGGCGCGCGAGCGCTGGTTCCTCGGCCCGCCCGACGAGACGGCATCCGCCCTGCGTGCCTTCGCGCAGGAGCACGGCGTCGACGAGGTCATGATCTCCCCGGTCGGCGGCGCGTTCGAGACCGAGCCGATGGAGACCGCGACCGGCCGTGCGCAGACGCTCGAGCTCCTCGCAGAAACGCTCATAGCGGGCGCATAGGCAGCGCCGAGGGTCTACGGACGCTCTCCCCTCATCCTGGATGCATCGGATCCCCATCCGATCGCATCAGAGAGGAGGCCATCATGGCCCGCATCCCCGAGCCGGAGCAGACCCCCGACGGACCCGCCTACGAAGGACGCCTTCTGGTCCGCCCCGACGACGAGGTCGTCGACCAGGGCGCCGGCTTCGACATGCGCACGCTCGTCAGCCGCCGAGGCGTGCTGAGCCTCGTCGGCCTCGGCGTCGGCGCCGCCACCCTCGCCGCGTGCTCGTCCACGTCGACCGCGAGCACGACCGCTTCCGCGACGGCGACCGCCACCGCGACCCCCACCCCCACGACCAGTTCGAGCGCGACCACGACCGCGACCTACGCGACCGAGGAGATCCCGCAGGAGACGAACGGCCCCTACCCTGCCGACGGGACCAGCGGCGTGAACGTGCTGGAGGAGTCCGGCATCGTCCGCAGCGACATCACGTCGAGCCTGGACGGCGGCGCGACGGTCGAGGGCGTGCCGCTCTCGTTCACGTTCACCCTCAGCGACCTGGCGAACGACAACGCACCGTTCGAGGGGGTCGCCGTCTATGTCTGGCAGTGCGACGCCCAGGGCCTCTACTCCATGTACTCGGACGAGATCGTGGACGAGACGTATCTTCGCGGCATCCAGGTCACTGACAGCAACGGACAGGTCACGTTCCAGACGATCGTGCCCGGCTGCTATCTCGGTCGCTGGACGCACATCCACTTCGAGGTCTACCCGGATGCCGCATCCGCGACGAGCGTGGACAACCAGATCGCCACCTCCCAGGTGGCCTTCCCCGAGGAGATGCTCAACACCGTCTACGAGCTCGACACGTATTCCGGGTCGTCCGAGAACCTCGCGCAGGTCAGCCTCTCCACCGACAACGTCTTCAGCGACGGCTATGACCTCGAGATGGCGACCTTCACCGGTGACACCACGTCCGGCTATGTCGGATCGCTGTCCGTCGCCATCGACACCACGACCGCGGCCACGCTGTCCGACGCCGGTGGCGGCAACGGCGGCGGCAACGGCGGCGGTCGCTGACCATCGATCACCCCACCCAAGGAGAACCATCATGTTGCAGAACCTCACGGGCTGGCACGCCCTCCTCATCCTCGCGATCGTCGTCCTGATCTTCGGCGCGGCCAAGCTCCCGGGGCTCGCCCGGAGCGTGGGCCAGTCGATGCGCATCCTGAAGGACGAGAGCAAGGACGCGACCGCATCCCGTACCGACGCCGACCTCGTCCGGGACGAGCTCGCGGCACGCGCGACGGCGACGCCCGTCACCACGGCGGTCTCCGCCGCGGCAGAGCCCGCCACCACCGCTCCCGCCGAGCCGCGCCCCGTGTCATGACCACGCTGACCGCCGCGCGGGGGACGATGCCGCTGTCCGGCCACCTGCGGGAGGCACGGGGGCGCGCGGTCCGCGCGGCGGCGGCGGTGGCCGTCGGCATCATCGCCGGCTACGTCCTGTCCGACGGGATCCTGGAGATCCTGCGGGCCCCCATCGAGCAGCTCGCCCTCGAGCGCAGCGCCAGCCTCAACTACGACAGCGTGACCGGGGCGTTCGAGCTCAAGCTGAAGATCGCGCTGTTCGCCGGCATCGTGCTGGCCAGCCCGGTCTGGCTGTACGAGCTGTTCCGGTTCCTCGCCCCGGGCCTGACCCGCCGCGAGAAGAGGTACACGTTCGGATTCGTCTTCTCGGCGCTGCCGCTGTTCGCCGCGGGCTGCGCGACGGGCTTCGTGCTGTTCCCGCACATGGTGGAGCTGCTGGCGAGCTTCGCCTCGGCCGAGGACAGCACCATCCTGACCGCCTCCTACTACGTGGACTTCGTGATGAAGGTGATCGTGGCCACCGGGATCGCCTTCGTGCTGCCGGTGTTCATCGTGCTGCTGAACTTCATGGGCGTGCTCTCGGCCGCCGCGATCCGCCGGAGCTGGCGGGCGATCCTCATCGCGATCGTCGTGTTCAGCGCCCTGGTGACCCCGGCTGCGGACGTGCTGTCGATGTTCCTGGTCGCGCTGCCGATGACCGTGCTGTTCGCGGCCGCGTTCGGGATCGCCCACGTCCACGACCACCGCGCGGCCAGACGCGCCGCCGCAGACCTGCTGCCCGCCCCGACCACCTGACGGAGGGACCCCGTGTTCGGCCTGACATTCGAGAAGCTGTTCGTCATCGCGGTCATCGCGGCGATCGTGATCGGTCCGCAGCGGCTGCCCGCCCTCACCCGCCGGCTCGCCGAGACGATCCGCGCGCTGCGCGGCTTCGTCGAGTCGACCCGCGCCCGCGCGGAGGACGAGATGGGGGTCTCGCTGCAGCGGGCCGACTGGCAGTCGCTGGACCTGCGGCAGTACGACCCGAGACGGATCGTGCGCGACGCGCTCGCGGGCTCGGACACCGGGGCGAGCGCCACGAGCGCCGAGGCGGGCACGAGCCCGACCGCGGTGCCGTCATCGCCGGCGTCCGAGGCGCCGGTGTCCGGGACGCCGGGCTCCGGAACGCCGACTGACGCTCGTCCCGCCGCGGCCCCGACGGACGCCGCATCCGAGACGACGGCCGCCGACTCGGGCACGCGCCCCGCGCACGACGGCGCGCCGACCGTCATCACCACCGGCCCCGCCACGGATGCCGCCGCGCCCGTGGAACCGCTGTTCGATCCGGCGATCCTCGCCGAGGCGAGCCGCATCCATCCCGGTCAGCGATACCTGGTGAGCGGGGGGTCCGCGCATCCGCGCCGCATCCTCATCGAGTCGCTGCCGGAAGACGACCCCCGCCGCCTCGCGGCCCGCGTCGAGGCACCCGTCGCGAACTGACGTCCCGCGCTGCCCGCTGCGCGCTAGGCCTCGGGCTCGCCGCTGAGCAGGCCCCGCAGCCAATCGCGCGCCTCGACGAACACGTCATCGGAGTAGCGGTCGGAGTACCGCACGATCGCACGGTCGGCGCGCGGGTAGGAGCCGAGGAAGATCACCTTCGGGCTGAACCGGCGCAGCCCCATCAGCGCGTCCGCCATCCGCTCGTCGCGGATGTGGCCGTCGGCGTCGATCACGAACCGGTAGCGTCCGAGCGCGTCGCCGATCGGCCGCGAGGCGAGCAGGCTGAGGTTGATGCCCCGTGTGGCGAACTGCTCGAGCATCTCCATCAGCGCCCCGGCGTACTCGCTGGGCAGCTCCACGATGAGCGAGGTCTTGTCGGCACCGGTGGGCGGCGGCGGCGCGACCGTGCGCTCCACCAGCACGAAGCGCGTGACGGCCTGCTTGTTGTCGCCGATGTCCTCCGCCAGCAGCGTCAGATCATGATGCTCGAGGATGCCGGGCGGCGCGATCGCGGCATCCGCGTCGCTCGTGCCGTCGGTCAGACCCACCGCGCTGGCGACATTGCTGGACGCCGGCAGGTGCGCGTGGCCGGGCAGCTCGCGGCCGAGCCACCGCAGGCACTGCGCGTAGGCGACCGGATGCGCGGCGATCAGGCGCACATCCGCCAGGGTCGTGCCGGGCCGGGCGACCAGCACGAAGCTCACCGGCACCAGGTACTCACCGACGATGCGCAGACCGGGCATCGTGGCCAGGGCATCCTGCGCGGTGGACACGCCGCCGTCCACCGAGTTCTCGATCGCGATCATCGCGGCGTCCGACCTGCCCTCGACGACGTCGGCGAGCGCCTCGGCGACGTTGTTGACGCTCTTCCAGATCTGATCGCGCGCCTCGGGCACCTGGGCGAGGGCGGCCTCGGTGAACGTGCCGGCGGGACCCAGGTAGCTGTAGGTGCGGCGGGGGGCGTCGGGCGCGTCGGTGGTCACGGGCACTCAGCCTAGACGTGACCGACGCGGCCGGGCAGTGCAGACTAGGCACATGAGCCGCGCAGGACAGCCCGCCGAAGCATCCGACCTCATCGACATCGACGAACTCATCGCCGCCTACTACGACCGCAAGCCGGACGCCGCGGTGCCCGACCAGCGCGTCGTCTTCGGCACCAGCGGACACCGCGGGTCCTCGCTGTCCACGAGCTTCAACGAGGACCACATCCTCGCCACGACGCAGGCGATCGTGGACTATCGCGTCTCGCAGGGCATCGCCGGCCCGCTCTTCCTCGGGCGGGACACGCACGGGCTGTCGCTGCCGGCCGAGCGCACCGCGATCGAGGTGCTCGTCGCGGGCGGCGTCGACGTGCGCGTCGACGCCCGCGAGTCATGGGTTCCCACGCCGGCGCTCAGCCACGCGATCCTCACCTACAACCGCGATCGGGCGCTCGACGACCCGGGTCGCGCCGACGGCATCGTCGTCACCCCCAGTCACAACCCGCCCCGCGACGGCGGCTTCAAGTACAACCCGCCGAACGGGGGGCCGGCCGACACCGACGCGACCGCCTGGATCGCCGATCGCGCCAACGCCTACATCGCCGCCGGGCTGGACGGCGTGATGCGCACCCGCTTCGCCGATCTGGACGCCGACCAGCTCGGCCAGTACGACTTCCGCGAGGCGTACGTGCGCGACCTCGACTCGATCATCGACATCGCCGCGATCAAGAAGGCCGGCGTGCGCATCGGCGCCGACCCGCTCGGCGGCGCCTCGGTCGAGTACTGGGCGCTCATCGCCGAGCACTACGGCCTCGACCTCACGGTCGTGAACCCCGACGTCGACCCGACCTGGCGGTTCATGACGCTGGACTGGGACGAGAAGATCCGCATGGACCCGTCGTCGCCGTCCGCGATGGCCGCGCTGGTCGCGAGGCGCGACGAGTACGACATCCTCACCGGCAACGACGCGGACGCCGACCGCCACGGCATCGTCACCCCCGACGCCGGGCTCATGAACCCCAACCACTACCTCGCCGTCGCGATCGACTACCTGTTCAGCCACCGCGAGGGATGGCCGGAGTCGGCGGCGGTCGGCAAGACGCTCGTGTCGTCGATGATCATCGACCGCGTCGTCGAGGCGCTGGGCCGGGAGCTGTACGAGGTCCCCGTCGGCTTCAAGTGGTTCGTGCCGGGGCTGCTCGACGGCTCGGTCGCCTTCGGCGGCGAGGAGTCGGCGGGAGCGTCGTTCCTGCGGCTGGACGGCACCGTGTGGACCACCGACAAGGACGGCATCCTGCTGTGCCTGCTGGCCGCCGAGATCCTCGCGGTCACCGGGAAGACGCCGTCCGAGCGCTACGCGGAGCTCGAGGACACCTACGGCACGTCGGTGTACCAGCGGGTGGACGCGCCGGCGACCAAGGCGCAGAAGGCCGCGCTGGCGAGGCTGTCGCCGGAGGCGGTCACCGCCACGGAGCTCGCGGGCGAGGAGATCACCGCGAAGCTCTCGCACGCCCCCGGCAACGGCGCGGCGATCGGGGGGCTCAAGGTCGTCACCGCCGACGCGTGGTTCGCCGCCCGCCCCTCGGGCACCGAGGACGTGTACAAGCTCTACGCCGAGTCGCTGCGCGGCGAGGGGCACCTGCGACAGGTGCAGGAGCAGGCCCGCGAGGTCGTGGCGGAGGCGCTCGGCGGGGTGTGACTCCCGCCACGGCGGCGCACCGGCGCGGCCGCGGCTCGGCGAGAGCGACTGGCCCGTCCGTCCTGCGTCGGGCGGTGGCCGCGCGCACGGAGATCGAGGCCTACGTCCAGTCGTCTCCTGCCGGCAGGGCGTTCACGAACGCCGCGCGGTCCTCCGCGAGCACCCATCCGTCGCGGATGAGCCGATCGAGCCGCCGGACGTATCGTTCACGGTAGGCGGCGGCGTCCCCGTACCGTGCGCGCAGCTTCTCGATCGGGAACGGCACCCGATGCCCGACGATGTCGGCGAGGTATTCCGGCCCGGCGATGGGCGCCTGCGGCGGAACCTCGCACCGGCCGGGGCGAGGAGTGCTGTGCGGCAGATAGGCGGCGGTGGGCACCTCGGTCCACGGTGTGCGCACGCCGCCGATCACATTGCCGTCGACCTCGCGACGAAGCGGAAGCGCCTCCGGAAACAGTGCGCACGGGCCGTCGTCGCGCGACGCCAGCGTGCTGAACGGCGTCACCTTCGGCGGGATCTCTCCCTCCTGCGCCCAGCGCTCGAGTTTCGCGAACAGCGCGATGACCACGAGGTCCATACGTGCGTCAGAGGCCTCTTCCAGGATCTCGCGAAGAGGCTTGCGGATGCCCTTCTTCTCGAGCTGGTCCGCGGCGGTCTGCCCGCCTCGGCCCGTCGCCCCGCTCGAATGCGAGGTGCCCGCGACCTGGTAGAGCCGGAACAGGTCTTCCGGCCCGTCGGCGTCGTCCCGGCTCGAGGTCCCGTTGCTCTCCGACTCGTATTCGCTGAGGATCTCCATCACGGGGACGCCGATCGCCTGCACGGTCCGCCGGGGATCGTCCAGCGGCGGCGGCGTGACGCCGTCGCTCAGCGGCCAGTAGCCCAGCGCGTAGTCACCGCCCCCCGCGATGCACAGCGCGTACCCGTCGACCACGGGCCGTCCGTCGTCGAGCAGGTTCTCGGCGTGAAAACCCTCGGCGAGGTACACGCGCACCATGCTGCCCGTCGCCGACCAGCCGGACACGAACAGGCTCCGCACCGGTCGACCGAAGATCTCGAGCGCAGCGGCGGTGCGCAGCATCCGGGTCACCTGCTGGAGGATCGAGAACCCGAGCCCCTCGAACGGGATCGTCAGGTCGGCGTAGCGCTCCGGATCGAAGTCGTCGATCATCTCGCGCACCGGCCCGGGGAAGACCGTGACCCCGACGTACGCATGCCCGGAACGCACGATGTGCGGCGCAAGGCTCCGCCATGTGGGCGGGTTGTCGTGTTCGGGATGCAGGGGCTCGACGTGCACCGTGCCGCTGAACCGGGAGGATTCGGCCGGTCGGCGGACGAGGATCCGGGTCGTGAAGGGGACGTCCGCTGTGCGGATGCGACGGGAGCCGTCGGCCGCATAGTCGAAGAGGTCGGCTTCGCCTGTGACCAGGTACTCCCGCTCCACGTACCCCACAGGATCGAGATCGAAGCCGACGGCGAGGTCGGGCAGGAACGCCGTGCCGAACGGCTCCGATCCGGCAGTCACCGTCAGGCGGGTGAAGCTCGGTGTCGCTGTTGCCCGGGCCTGATCAGACATGGGTGGGGTACTCCTTGTCGAGCATGCCGGACGACGCCAGCAGCGCACGGGTGTAGTCGTTGACCGGCCGGTTGAAGATCTGCTCGGTCGTGCCGTGCTCTTCGAGCGTGCCGTTGCGCATCACGGCGATCTCGTCCGTGAGATGACCGACCACGGCCAGGTTGTGGCTGACCATGATGAGCGTCAGATCGCGTTCGCGCCGCAGCCTCAGGATCAGGTTGATGATCTGCGCCTGCACGGAGACGTCGAGGGCCGACGTCGGCTCGTCGGCGACGAGCACCGTGGGGCTGCAGGCCAGGGCGCGGGCGATCACGACGCGCTGGCGCTGCCCGCCGCTGAGCTGGCGAGGATAGGCGTTCCCCAGCTCGACCGTCAGGCCGACCTCGTGCAGGAGCTGCCGCGTGAGCTCGGCCGCCGCCCGCGAATTCAGCCTGCCGGCAACTTTCGCCGCTTCCGCGATCGCCGCAGCGCAGCGCTGTCGCGGATCGAGCGCCGAGTACGCGTTCTGGAAGATCAGTTGCACCCGTCTGCGGTCCGGTCGGTCCCGCGGTCTTCCGCCCCACTGGCCGCCGAGCACGCGGATGCTGCCCTCGCTCGGCTCCAGCGCTCCGACGATCAGGCGTGCCAGGGTCGATTTTCCCGACCCGCTCTCCCCCACGATCCCGAGGGAGCCGCCCACGGGAACCGCGAGGGAGACGTCCCGCACCGCCGGCACGTGTTCGCGTCGGTACCGGAACGTCACGTTGCGCACATCGATGGCGGATTCCGTCTGCGTCTTCATGATGCCTCCGCCACCTCGCGCCACCGGACGCACGCCGCCTCGTGTTCCTCGCCGACCGGGACGAGCGGGGGCGTCCCGACCTCGCAGGCGGGAGCGGCATGCGCACAGCGGTCGATGAAGGGACAGCGCGATCGATGCCAGCCGGCCGGTGGAAGCGATTCGCCGGGGATCGGCACGATGGGCTGCCCGAACGGCACCGTGGTCGGGTCGCTGGCGATGAGGCCACGGGTGTAGGGGTGGGCCGCCGCCGCCAGCAGCGAGCTCGTTCGAGCGGTCTCGATGAAACGACCGGCATACATCACGCTCGTCCGTGCGCAGACTCTGCGGATTACGGCGAGGTCGTGCGAGACGACGATGAGCGCGAGCCCGTCGACGTCCCGGAGCTCTCGGAGCAGTTCGAGCACCTCCGTGGCGACGGTGGCGTCGAGCGCCGTGGTGGGCTCGTCCGCGACGAGCAGCCGCGGCCCGTTGGCGAGCGCCAGGGCGAGCAGCACCCGCTGCTGCATCCCACCCGAGAGCTGATGCCCGTACTGGGCGAGCACCTGCTCCGGGTCGCGTAGACGCACGCGGTCCAGCAGTCGGAGGGCGTGATCGCGCCAATTGCCGTCGAACGACGGGGTGCTGTCGAAGACCTCCTTGAAGTGCGTGCCCACACGCCGGAACGGGTTGAGCCCGGACAGGGACGCCTGCGGCATGAACGCGATGCCGCCGCGGCGCACGTCGCGCCAGTCGTGGATGCTCGCGCGCTCCAGGGCGACGCCGTCGAAGCGCAGTCGCCCGGAGACGATGGATCCGCCGTGCTGCCCCAGCATCCCGGTGAGGGTGCGGCAGAGGAGGGACTTTCCCGAGCCGCTCTCCCCGACGATGCCGAGCGACTCGCCGACCCCGAGGCGGAAGGACACGGGGCCGACGCGCACGCCTGCGACCTCCAGGACGAGTTGGTCGACGTCCAGCAGACTGCGCCGCTCGATTGGGCTCACCGTCTCGGTCCTCTCTTGGATGATCGTCATCGACTCACCTCGACTCTCTTCGGGCGATGAGGCCGCTGGTGGACAGCGTCACCCCGACGGCGGTCAGGACGAGCACCAGGGCGGGGAATGCGGTGATCCACGGCGCCTGCGCGAGCACGGGCCGGCCACCGTACATCATGGCGCCGAGCTCCGGCGTGGGCTCGGTGATCCCCGCTCCGATGAACGCGAGACCGCCGATCAGCGCGATCGTCATGACGGCGTCCGTCATCGCGTATGTGAAGCTCGCCTGGAATGCGTTGGGCAGGATGTGCTTGAGCACGATGCGCGCACGCGAGTATCCCATCAGCCGCGCCCCCACCACGAAGTCGCGGTCGGCGAGCGCTGCGGCCTGGGTCCGGCCGAGCCTCGCGTAGATCGACCATCCCGTGATGAGGATCGCGACCATCACGCCCGGCACCCCCTCCGGAACGCCGAAGGGACGCCACTCCGGCCCGACCGACAGCACGATCAGGAGCACGAGGAGCACGAAGGGGATCGCGATCAGCGCATCGGTCAGCCGCATGAGCAGATTGCCCCAGATCCGGTGCTTGGCAGACCCGACGAGCACGCCGAGCGTCGTGCCCACGATCAGAGCGAAGCCGACTCCGATGACGGCCAGCACGTAGTCCAAGCGCATCGCGGTGGCCAGACGCGTCAGGACGTCTCGACCGAATGCGTCGGTGCCCAGGAGATGCGCGGCCGAGGGCGCGGACAGCGGCGCGGCGCCCAGCGCGTCGGGAGCGTAGGGGCTGACGATCGGCACGATCACCGCCACGGCGAGCAGGGTCGCCAACAGCAGGACTCCGATGCGGAGGCCCCATCGATCCGCGCCCGCCCGGCGAGCGACGCGCGCGGGGAGTCGGAGCGTGAACCGCTCCCGTGTCACCGTGACCACCGTTTCCCCCTTTGCACCGGGTCGATGAACGCGACGGCGAGATCGGCGACCATGTTGATGATCACGACGAAGATGGCCGATGCGATGGTCATGCCCGCCACGGTCGGGTAATCCCTGGAGAGCACCGCCGTGCTCAGCGCCTGCCCGAAGCCCGGCAGCCCGAAGACCGCTTCGACGATGATGGCTCCGCCCAGCAGGATCGACGCGTTGAACGCGACGAGGGTGATCAGCGGCAGCGCGGTGATCGGCAGGACGTGGCGGATGGCGATGTGCGTCTCGGAGAGCGCCCGGCTGCGGGCGGCGTCGACGTACTCCTCCTTCATCACTTCCTGCGTCGACCGATACGCGGTCCTCGCGATCGGTGCGACCGCGACCATGCTCAGGGTGATGGCCGGGAGCCAGATGAATCGGACGTTGTCGATCGGCGAGGCGCCCCAGCCGCCCGCCGGCAGGACATTGAGCCAGATTCCGAAGACGAGCAGCAGCACCGTCCCCGTCACGAACGGAGGCAGCGCGATGAGGATCGACGACGAGAGGTCGACGGCGTGTCCCCATCGGCGCGAGTTGCGGTACCCCGCGACGAGTCCGACCGTCAGCCCGACGAGCAACGCGATCACGAGGGCCACGAAGATGACGCTCAGGGTGACGGGCAGCGCATCGAGGATGATCGACCAGACGCTGCGACCCTCGGTGAGGGACTGCCCCAGATCGCCGGTGGCGACCTGGAGCAGCCCGTTCACTGCCTGCGCCCAGACCGGGCGGTCGAGCCCGAGCTGCTGGTTGAGGCTCTCGATGGCCTCCGCCGATGCGGCCGATCCGAGGATCGTCGTGGCGGGGCTTCCGGGGATCAGCCGCACCAGCACGGAGGTCAGGAGCACGATCAGCGCGACCACGATGATCAGCTCGCCCAGCTTGCTGCCGACGACGCCGGCAGCCCGCGCCACGATCTTCATTGCGCTGGTGCCGGCGCGACGTCCAGCAATCCGGTCGGCGAGAAGAAGATCTGTGCGGCGAGGTCGGATCTGACCGCCCAGAGGCTCGGGTTCGTGGTCAACGGGATCCACGGCGTGTCCGCGGCGAACAGCGTCGCGAGCGACTCCAACGCGTCGACCTGGCTGTCCTTGTCGGCGGAGTACACGGCGTCCACGGCGGCCGAGACCTCGTCGTCGCTCCAGTTCGAGAACATCGCCTTCGTCGGACCGGACGGATCCAGCAGCAGCGCTGTCGCCTGGGTCAGTCCGAACCCGCCACCGCCGGTGAGCAACAGCTGGAAGTCGCCGCTGAACGCTTTGGTGTTGTAGGTCGTCTGGTCGAACGGCAGCAGCTGCACGGTGATCCCGATCTCCTTCAACTGGCTCTGCAGCACGACTGCGGCGCTGTTCGCGAACGCGGAGGAGGTGTTGTAGGTCAACGAGAGCTCGCAGCCGTTCTCGCACGAGGTGCCCTCGAGCAGTTCGGCGGCCGTGTCGAGGTCCGCGGTCGCGGAGTAGATCTGGTTGAACGACTCATCGGACCCCGGGAAGTTCTCCGAGTAGGGGCCGAGGAGCGGAGCGCTGATCCCGCTGGTCGCGATCGTCGCGAGCGACGTGCGATCGATCGCGTTGCCGATCGCCTCGCGAACTTTCTGATCCGACAGGATGCTGTCCGTCGCGTTCGCGCCGAGGACGGTGATGCCCCAGGTGTCGACCTGTTCGACCGTGGCGCTCGAGCCGAGCGTGCCGGCGGAGGTCGGCGCCAACTGCGTCACCATCTGCAGCTGTCCGCCCTGGAGCTGGTTGACGGCAGACGTGGAGTCCGCGACGACATGGAACACGAGCTCGTCCACCGACGGCTTGGTGCCGGCGTAATCGTCGTTGGCCACGAGGGTCACGGTGTTGCCGGAGATGTCGCCATCGACCTTGTACTGCCCGGCGGAGACCAGCGACGTGGCGAAGCCGTCCTCATCCCAGGATCCCGCGGGCACGATCGCGAAGGGGAAGAGCGCCAGCTGCGCCTGGTAGTTCGGGTTCGGCGCCGAGAACGTGAAGACCACGGTGTCGTCGCCTTCGGCAGTGACGGATTCGATCCCGCGATAGAAGATCGCGCCGATGCCGCTGCTGAGGCCCAGATCCCGGGTGTACGTCGCCGCGACGTCGTTCGCGGTCAATGGAGTGCCGTCGGTGAAGGTCAGGTCGGGCTTGAGCGTGACGGTCGCGGTCAGCTCGTCGCTGGAGAGCGTCGCCGACTCGGCGAGCGCGGGCTCGACCTCGTCGGTGGTGTTCGGCACGTACGAGAACAGCGTGCCCCCGATCAGGTGCAGGAACCACACGTTCTGAAGGAGGATCGTGTTCGCAGGATCGATGCCGGTGATCGGACCGGGCATCGCGACATCGATCGAGTCGACCTGGGTCACGGCCGCGGTCGTCGTCTGCGCGGCGCTCGTTCCCCCGCATGCCGTCAGTGCGACGGCCAGCGCCACCGCGCCCGCCACTCCCATGCCCCGACGGAGGAACGGGGACATCCTTGCTGCTGTTGCCTGCATCATTGCAGTTCCTTTCTTGCCGGCCGGTCGGCCGTTCAGTACAAGTGGATGATCAGATCATACGACATTTATATGACGATCAATTGTTGACTGTCCTATTTTTCGGGGAGCACGCTCGCGGGTGCCACGGCGGCATCCGGCTGCACATAGAAGGCGATGAGGGCGCCGCCGGGGGTCTTCACAGCCGGCAGTTTCACCTCGACGAAGGCCGGTTGCAGCCCACCGTGCTCGATCCGCTGGGCGTCGAGCCGGTCGCGGACCCGCTCGATCGCGGCACGGTCGGGGACACCGATGCCGAGCACCGTGAACCCGGCTGCGGCTGCCGCCAGCGCCGGCGCTCGCCAGAGGACGATGTTGGGTCCTCCCGACGCGCGGCGCATCGCCGATCCGAGCGGCCCCGCCTCACCGGGGAAGTCGAAGTCCCAGACGTACCCGAGCACTCGTTCCCAGAACGCACGCGCAGCGTCGAGATCCGCGACCGGGATGCGGACGTGGTGCGTTCCGGTCCAGACGTCCGGCGTCGTGCTGTCCACCTCGGGCACGGCCCTCAGTCCTCGACTTCGACGAGGCCGTCGCTGAGGCACAGCGTGCCGTCCGCGAGGGCCGTCTCGAAGCTGTACACCGCGCGGCCGTCGCGCCGACCGGCACGGTAGAGGCGAGTGGTGATCGTGTCGTACGGGCTCACCCAGCGGCTGAACCGGACCGCCAGCCGCTTGATGCGCGCCGCGTCTCCCCCGGCGACGTTCTCGGTGATCGCCCGGGTCGCGAAGGCGAACGTGCAGTTGCCGTGGAGGATGATCCCGGGGAACCCGAACCGCTGGGCGAACGCGTTCTCCGAGTGCAGCGGCATCGTGTCACCGGAGGCGCCCATATAGCGGTAGCTCTGGTCGGGATCGAAGGACTCCGTCACCTCCAGGAAGGGCCCCGCTTCGCGCGCGTACTCGCGCGCCGGCGGCAGGTCCCCGATCGCCTCGGGGGCGATCGCCGTGCGGATGAAGACCGTGACGTGCTGATCGACGATCGGGGTGCCGTCCTCCAGGGCGGTCACGCCTTTGATGGTGATCAGCGACCCGGTCGAACGGGGCGTGATCCCCAGCGGGTAGGCGCGGGTCACGAGCTTCATGCCCGCCTCGATCGGACGGTGGAACACGAAGTCCTGCTCGCCGTGCAGGCCCATCATCCGCTTCTCGGCCGGCGGCATGTTCTCGGTGAGCGGGGCGATCACCTTGAACGCCGGGACGACGTTGAAGACGGGGCTGGCGATGTCCCCGGCGAGGTGACGGGGGTTGGTGTCGTTGGTCGCGTGCGCGTAGGCGATCAGGCGCTCGCGATCGACGACGAACTCCGCCGGCTCGCTCCATTTGAACAGCGGCTCGGTGTCGAACTTGTCCGTCTCCAGCGTGGTCATGGGGATCCCTTCTCAGAATGAACTATTTGTTTACGATCGTTGTTTATTTGTCATGTAATTTGGGCAGTGCTCGAGACCGCACGCGACGACCGCGCCTCAGGCGCCGCTCACCTGTCGGGCGCTCGTCTCGCCGAGCGGCCAGTACCGCTCGCGCACGTCGCGGCGGGAGAGCTTTCCGAACTGGTTGCGCTCGATCGGCTCGGTGCGCAGCACCAGCTGCGTGGGCTTCTTCATCGAGCCCACCTTCTGCCGGCACAGCTCGACGAGCTCCTCCTCGGCGACGCTCGCGCCGTCGGCCACCACGACGACCGCCACCGGCGTCTCCCCCCACCGCGGATGGGGGATGCCCACCACGACCGCCTCGACCACGGCCGGGTGCGCACACAGCGCCTGCTCGATCTCGGCCGGCCAGATGTTGAAGCCGCCCGAGATGATCATGTCGTTCTTGCGATCGACGACGAACAGCAGGCCGCGCTCGTCGAGGTAGCCGATGTCGTTGGTGCGCACGTAGCCGTCGGCGGTGATGCGTTCCGCGGTGGCGACCGGGTCGTTCCAGATCCCCCGCATCCGGCCGTCGGAGGACACGAGGATCTCTCCGACGGATCCGGGGGGCAGAGGCGCCCCGGCCTCGTCGACGACGCGCACCGAGGTCCCCAGACACGGCCGGCCCGCCGAGGCGAGCACGCGCTCGTCGGTGGTGGCCCCGTAACGATGGTCCTCGGGGGTGAGGCACGAGACCGGCAGGCACTCGCTCTGCCCGTAGGTCTGGAAGAGCACGTCGCCGAAGGCCGCCTGGGCCGCCCGGGCGGTGACGACCGAGATCGGCGCGCCGGCGTAGACGATCGCCCGCATGCTCGACAGGTCGAAGCGCGCCACCTCAGGGTGGGTCGCGAGCAGCTGGAGCATGGTCGGCACCATGATCGTCAGCGTGCATCGGCGTCCGGCGATCAGTCGGAGCGCCTCCGTCGCCTCGAAATGCGGCATGACCTCGATGGCCGCGCCGCGCGCGACGAGAAGGTAGAGCACCGTGGAGGCGGCGTGGGTGAGCGGGGCCGCCGCGAGGTAGCGGTCTGCGGAGGTGATCCGCGGCAGCATGGCGGCGTTGGCCACCGTGACGTGCGCCCAGCTCTCGTGGGTGTGCACCGAGGCTCGCGCCGTTCCCGTGGAACCCGAGGAATAGGCGAGGTGCAGCACGTCGTCCGGTCGGACCGGGACCTGCGCGTCGTCGGCATCCGCGGCAGCGAGCAACAGCTCGTAGTCGAGCAGGAGCTCGTCCCCGCCGTCGAGCACGACGACGTGCGCGAGCTCGGGCGCCTGGGCGAAGACGTCGGCGAAGCGCTGCGCGAACTCGCGCGTGGTGAGCAGGACCCGAGAGCCCGAGGCCGTCAGCATCGCCAGATGCGCCTCCGCGCTGTTCATGGCGTGGAGCGCGGCGCGGACGTATCCCCCGAGCGCCAGGCCGGCCATCACCTCCAGCGTGGTCAGGTCGTTGGGCGCGAGGGTGGCGACCCGGTCACCCGGTGCGACGCCCAGCGCGCGCAACGCGTTGACCAGTCGGAAGGAGCGCTCGGCCACCTGGCTGTACGAGAGCGAGCGCTCCCCGCACACGATGGCGGGCAGATCGGCGTGCGTCGCGAAGGCGCGACGGACGAGTTCGGCGATGATCATTCGGAAGGTTCTCCGTCCGGGTCGGGAATGGGCCGGACGATGCGGAACCGCATGCGCGAGAAGCGCCAGCGTCCGTCGATCCGGGTGTACTCGCAGTCGTACCGACCTTCGTCCCACACACCCCAGACGGTGACCTCGCGGCCGCCGACCACGGCGCTGCTGTAGAAGCGGTGCCAGGTCCACAAGCCGGTGGCGCGGTCGCCGGCGACGGTCACGACCGGCGAGGAGAGGACGTAGCTCGCGCCCTCCAGGGGCACGTCGGCCATGTGCTGGAAGTGCTCGGCGATGGCGTCGCGTCCGGCTCGGGGACCGTGGGCGCGCATGTCGATGACGGCGTCGTCGGCGAAGTAGTCGACGAGGTCGTCGAATCGGCGATCGGCGACGGCACGAACGAACGCCGCGTGCATCGACTGGACCTCGTCGCGTCCTTCGAGCTCGAGGATGCGGCGTTCCAGTCGCTCGAGCTGGCCTTCGAGCTCAGCGCTCATCGCAGTCCTCTTTCTTCTTCCGTGCGACCGATGCCGAGCACGTCGTCCGCGTCCGGGTCGCGTCGCGGGGCGACGAGGCGGAACCACATCTCCGCGAACCTCCAGCGGCCGGCCGACCTGCGGTAGCGGGTGCGATACCGCCCCTCCCACCATGGGCCCGTGATGCGCATGCCGCCACCCATCACCGGGAGCTCGGTGAAGTGGCGCTGCCACGTCCACCATCCCCACCCCTCGTCGCCCGAGACCTCGATCTCGGGCGAGCTGAGCAGGTAGGCGTCCGGCGGCGAGCCGGCGGAATGCATCGCGGCGAACAGGTCACCGATCTCGACATGGCCACGACGGACGCCGTGCCCCCGGAGGGAGACGACCGCATCCGGCAGGAAGTCGTCGATCATCCCGTCCCAGTCGCGATCTGCCAGCCGGCGCACGTAGTCGCGATGCAGATCCGCGATCGCGGCGACGTCCTCGAGCCGGGACACGCGGCGAGCCGCAGCGGCCACCCGCTGCGCGAGATCGTCACTGGTCATGGGGCCCCTTCGCCTCGGATGCGGGAGCCGGTGTTGTTCCGGCTCGTCTCAGAATCTAATACATTCATCTGACTGTCGCAAGCAGTATGTCCTATATTGGGAATTCCCAGCCGGCGAAGGAGCCCTCATGCCGCAGTCCCCCGTCCACAGCGAGATCCGCGACGGCGTCGCGCTGATCACCCTCGCCCATCCCCCGGTCAACACGCTGAGCCGCCCGGTGCGCCGCACCCTGCTGGCCGCGTTGGAGGATGCGGAGCACGACGACGCCGTCCGGGCCGTCGTGCTCACGGGCGCCCGCATGTTCAGCGCCGGCGCGGACCTCGCCGAGTTCGACTCGGGCGAGGGGCTCGCCGAGCCCACCCTCCACCTGACGATCGCAGGGTTCCTCGATGAGATGTCGAAGCCGTCGGTCGCCGCCATCGCCGCCGTCGCCCTGGGGGGAGGTCTGGAGCTGGCGCTGGCGTGCTCGGCCCGCGTCGCCGCGCCCGGCGCACGGCTCGGGCTGCCGGAGACCACGCTCGGCTTCATGCCGGGAGCCGGTGGAACGCAGCGCCTGCCGCGGGCGATCGGGATCGAGCGCGCCCTCGACCTGATCGTCACCGGGCGCGCGATCTCCGGCGTCGAGGCGAAGGATGCCGGTCTCGTCGACGCCGTCGCGGACGATCCGATCGGCGAGGCGGTGCGGATCGCGGCCGAGACAGCGTCGGGCAGGCGCACGCGCCGCCGACTGCGGGACGAGCCGATCGCCGAGCCGCTCGCCGCCGCGCTGATCGACTCGGCGCGGCGCACCGTTGCCCGCTCGCGGACCGCCTCCGCGGGGGTGCGGGCGGCGCTCGAGGCGCTGCAGGCAGCCGTGAGCGCGCCCTTCGACGAGGGTCTCGCGACCGAGCTGCGCCTGTTCATCGACCTCGCCGGCCAGCCGGAGGCCCGGGCGGCCCGATACCGGTTCCTCAGCGAGCGCTCCGCACGACGCGCGGATGCCGCCGACGCGCTGCCCGTGACCACGGCGGCGGTGATCGGCGCCGGGACGATGGGCCGCGGCATCGCGCTCGCGCTGCTGCACGCCGGCATCCCCACCGCCCTCGTCGACACCACCGCCGAGGCCGTCGCGGCCGCCCGCGAGCAGATGGCCCGCCAGCTCGAGCGGGCGGTCTCGCGCGGGCGGGTGAGCGAGCAGCAGATGCACGATCGGCTGGCGCAGCTGCGCACCGCCACCGACATCGCGGCGGTCGCCGAGGCCGACCTCGTCATCGAGGCGGTGTACGAGAACCTCGCCGTGAAGCTGGACGTGTTCGCCGCGATCGATGCGCACGCTCGCGCCGGCGCGATCCTCGCTTCCAACACGTCGAGCCTCGACCTCGACGTGCTGGCGGCCGCTACGAGCCGGCCGGCGGACGTCGTGGGCATGCACTTCTTCAGCCCGGCCGACGTGATGCGACTCGTGGAGGTGGTGCAGGGCAGACTCACCTCACCGGCGGCGCTGGCCACGGCCGTGGCCACGGCGAAGCGCCTGGGCAAGCTCGCGGTCGTCGCACAGGTGGGTCCGGGCTTCATCGGGAACCGGATCTTCGACGCCTACCTGCGACAGGCCAACCTGCTGCTGGGCATGGGCGTGCGGCCCGAGCGCATCGACCGCGCCCTCGAGGCCTGGGGCATGGCGATGGGGCCGTTCCGGGTGCTCGACCTCGTGGGAAACGACGTGCCCTGGCAGGCGCGACAGGGCGCACCCGCGGATCCCGCATGGCGGTGGGCCGACGCGGTGGTCGAACGCGGATGGTACGGCCGCAAGACCGGACGCGGCTGGTACACGTACTCCGAGGACGCCGCCGTCCCCACACCGGAGCTGGCCGACGTGCTGCCGGCGGCGACCGCCGGGATCGACGACGACGAGATCGTGCAGCGCTGCGTCCTGGCGATGGTGAACGAGGCGGCCGCGGTGCTCGAGGAGGGGATCGCCGCCGATCCCGCCGACGTCGACACCGTGATGGTGCACGGGTACGGCTTTCCCGCGCATCGCGGCGGCCCGTGGTTCTGGGCCGGGCTGCGGGGAATGGACCGGGTGGTGCGCCAGATGCGCCGGTGGACGGCCGACGACCCGTCATGGCAGCCGCATCCGGCGCTGTACGCGGCCGAGGCGGTGAACGCATGACCGCCGCGATGATCGTCTCCGCCGCACGAACGCCGTTCAGCCGTTCCTGGTCGGGCGCGTTCAACCTGACGCCCGGCGCCGAGCTCGCCGGTCACGCCGTCGCCGCGGCGGTGGCCCGGGCCGGGGTGGAGCCCGACCGCATCGACGACGTCGTGCTGGGCTGCGCCAACGCCGAGGGCGCGACCGGGGGGAACATCGCCCGTCAGGCGGCGCTGCGCGCCGGACTGCCGCCGGCCACCGCGGGTGTGACGGTGAGCAGGTTCTGCGCGTCGGGCCTGGAATCCGTGGCGACCGCGGCCCAGCGCGTGCTCACCGGGCAGTATGACGTCGCCGTCGCCGGCGGCGTCGAGTCGATATCGCTGGTGCAGGAGCACATGACCGCGTTCATGGCGCAGGACCCTGCGCTGGTCGCGACGATCCCGAGCCTGTACTGGCCGATGCTGCGCACCGCGGAGGTGATCGCCCAGCGCTACGGCATCTCGCAGGAGCGCCAGGACGAGTACGGTCTGCGCAGCCACCTGCGCGCGGCCGAGGCCCGTGCGGCGGGCCGCTTCCGCGACGAGATCGCGCCGATCGAGGTACGACGTGCGCACTACCGGAAGGGCTCGATCGTGCCGGTGATCGAGCCCGAGACGATCGCGGAGGACGACGGCATCCGGGCCGACTCGACACTGGCCGGTGTGTCGGCGATCCGCCGCGCGATCCCCGGCGGCACGGTCTCCGCGGGCAATGCGAGCGGCTTCTCCGATGGGGCGGCCGCCTGCGTCGTGATGTCGGAGGAGGAGGCGACGCGTCGCGGGCTGGCGCCGCTCGGCCGCTTCGTCGACTACGCCGTGGCCGGCTGCGCCCCGGACGAGATGGGCGTGGGTCCCGTGTACGCCGTCCCGCGGCTGTTGGAGCGCAATGGCCTGCGTGTCGAGGACATCGACCTCTGGGAGCTCAACGAGGCCTTCGCGGTCCAGGTGATCCACTGCCGCGATGTGCTCGGCATCCCCGACGAGCGGCTCAACGTCAGCGGCGGGGCGATCGCGCTCGGCCACCCCTACGGAGTATCCGGCACCCGCATGACGGCGCATGCCCTCTGGGAAGGCCGGCGGCGGGGAGCGAGACTTGCCGTGGTGACCATGTGCGTCGGCGGCGGCCAGGGCGCAGCCGCGCTGTTCGAGATCCTCCCCGACCCCGGGACCGGGGCGGGGAACACCGAGAAAGGAACCGTTCGATGACGAATCCGATCGACGACGCCGTGGGCGCCGCTGCCGCCGCGTTCCCGGGCTGGTCCGGGCAGGGGCCTGGCGCACGCCGGGCCGTCCTCCTCGCAGCCGCCGACGAGCTCGCGGCCATGACCGACGAGGTCGTCGAGACGGTGCAGACCGAGCTCGGCGCCACGACCGGCTGGGCGATGTTCAACGTCGGCCTGGCTGCGGACATGCTTCGCGAGGCCGCGGCGCTGACCACGGCCGTGCAGGGCCGGACGATCCCCTCGGACAAGCCGGGGACGGTGTCGCTCTCGCTCCGGGTCCCGGCCGGCGTCGTGCTGGGCATCGCCCCGTGGAACGCCCCGATGATCCTGGGCGTGCGGGCCATCGCCACGCCTCTCGCCTGCGGGAACACCGCGGTCCTGAAGGCGTCGGAGCTGTGCCCCCGCACGCACGGCCTCATCGTCGAGGCGTTCCGCCGATCGGGTGCGCCCGCCGACATCGTCACGCTGGTGACGAACCGGCCGGCGGATGCCGCGGAGACCGTCGGCCGCCTCATCGACCACCCGGCCGTCCGGCGCGTCAACTTCACCGGCTCCACCGCCGTCGGACGCATCATCGCCCAGCGCGCCGCCGCGAACCTGAAGCCGGCGCTGCTGGAGCTGGGCGGGAAGGCCCCGTTCCTCGTGCTGGCGGATGCCGACCTCGACGAGGCGGTCACCGCGGCGCGGTTCGGCGCCTTCATGAACCAGGGCCAGATCTGCATGTCGACGGAGCGCATCATCGTGGTGGACGCCGTCGCGGACGAGTTCGTGACCCGGTTCTCCCGTGCCGCGGCCGCACTGGAGGCCGGCGACCCCGGCTCCTCCGACGCGGCCCTCGGCGCGATCGTCTCCGATGCCGCCGCCGACCACGTGCGAGAGCTGGTGGCGGACGCGGCGACCCGCGGCGCCACGATCACCGCCGGCGACGCCGGCGACGGCAGGTTCATGCCCGCGATCGTCCTGGACGGGGTGACCGCCGACATGCGCATCTACGGGGAGGAGAGCTTCGGCCCGGTCGTCTCGGTGATCCGGGCGCGCGACACCGAGGACGCCGTGCGCATCGCCAACGACACCTCGTACGGACTGAGCTCGTCGGTGTTCACGAGGGATCTGACGACCGCGATGACGGTCGCCCAGCAGCTGCGGACCGGCATGTGCCACATCAACGGCGCATCGGTGCACGACGAGGCGCAGATGCCGTTCGGCGGCGTGGGCGACTCCGGCTACGGACGCTTCGGCGGCGAGGCCGGGATCGCGGAGTTCACGGACCTGCGGTGGATCACCATTGACACCCTCCCCGGCGTCTACCCGCTCTGAGCAGGCCAGGAGCTCCGGAGGCCGGTCACACCATGGGCGGGCGGGCGACACCGTGGAAGCGGAACTCGCCGATGACCTCGTCCGGCCCGGCGTCCGCCGCGCGCGTCACGGTGACGTCGTACACGGCGCTGCGGGCGGCGCGGTGACGTTCCCGTCCGGTCGCGGTGAGGACGTCACCGCGACCGGACGGAGCGAGGAAGGCCACGTCCGCGGTCCGGGTGACCGGATGGGCGGTGCGCGTGCCGTAGGCGTACGCGAAGGTCGTGTCGGCCAGCAGGAACACGTAGCCGCCGTGACTGATGCCGTGCGCGTTGAGCATGGCGTCCATGACGGGCATGCGCATCTCTGCGCCCCCGGGCCATACCCGGACGAGCTCGATGTCGAGCGCGCGGACGGCGTCGTCGGACGCGTGCCTGTCGGCAGCGACCGCCGCCAGCTGCTCGGGGGACTCGGTCATGTGCGCTCCAGGGGACGGGGCCGGCCGGACACCGGCCATCCGGGACGGACGGGTAGAAATAGTACATATTGGTTACGATCGTATAGTCTATGTTGTGAATGCTCATCTCGGCTCAGCCCCTCCCCGCGATATGGTTCGGTACATGCCCCGGTCGAGCCTGGAACCGTCGACGGGAACGCGCCGCACCAAGACCTGGCTGCTGACCCTGCTTGGCGAGGCGGTGCTGCCCCTCACGCGTTACGTCTGGCAGGGATCGCTCGTCGACGGCCTGGTGGCTCTGGGCGCGTCCACGGCGGCGGCGCGTCAGACCGTGAGCCGCGCGATCGCAGACGGCTGGCTCATCAGCGAGCGGGTGGGACGCCGGTCGCGACTCGCGATCAACGATTCGGCAGCCATCCAGCTCCGGGAGGGACGCGCTCGCACGCTCAGCTTCGGTCAGCCGCAGGAGTGGGATGGGCGCTGGCTGCTCGTCGCACTCACGGTTCCCGAAGACAGCCGCTCGATGCGGTATCACTTCCGCACCGAGCTCGCCTGGCTCGGCTTCGGCTCGATGGGCAACGGGCTGTGGATCTCACCGCATGCCGTGAACGAGGCCGCGACCACCCGCCTGTTCGCGTCGGTCGACGGCCCGCAGGGCGCGTACGTGTTCACACACGCCGAGCCCGCGAATCGCAGCCCTCGCGAGATCGCCGCCGAGGCCTGGGATCTGGAGAACCTGCGCACGCGCTACGAGGGGTTCATCGAGCATTTCACGCAGCTCGCTCCGTCCACCCCGGACGCCGTCTTCGTCGCCTGGGTGGACCTGTTCACCAGGTGGCGGCATTTTCCCCTCTTCGACCCGGAGCTGCCGGACTCCCTGCTTCCCGCCGACTGGCCGAGATCACGAGCCCATGCGCTCTTCCACCGTCTGATCGAGCAGTGGACCGCCGAGGCGCTCGACTACTTCCACGAGCTGGAGAGCCGGGCGAGCGGCGCCTGAGCACGTCCCGCCCGCAGGGAGGCAGAACCCGGCACGCGTCAGCGGAGGCGGGCGGCCAGCTCGGCACTGGCGACGCGCAGCCAGCGCGCGGGCTCGGCGAGGGCGGCCTCGGGCGAGCCGGCGAGCTCGGTGAGCGAGACGGATGCGGCGAAGGCCGCGGTGTCCGCGCCGGGGTCGATGCGGCCGGCGACCAGGGCTGCGGGAACACCCGCGTCGGCGGCGAGCGCCGCCGCGTGCGCCGGCGCCTTGCCCGCGGCGGACTGGCCGTCGTACGCGCCCTCCCCGGTCACGACGACGGATGCCGTGGCGACGACCTCCGAGAGTCCGACCAGCCGCGCCACCTCGGACGCGCCCGGCACGAGCCGCGCGCCCCAGGCCAGCAGTGCGAAGCCGGTTCCTCCCGCCGCGCCGGCTCCGGGTGTCTCGGGATCGACGTCGAAGAGCGCCGCATACCGGGCGAGGGCGGCGTCCACGTCGGCGATCTCGTCCGGCGAGAATCCCTTCTGGGGGCCGAACACGGCTGCGGCTCCGCGGGGTCCGAGCAGGGGGTTGGTCACGTCGGTGAGCACGACGGCGCCTGCCGGGGGCAGCGGCCGCAGCCCGGTCGGGTCGACGGCGTCGACGGCTGCGAGGTGCGCCGCACCCCGAGCCCCGTCGTCGCCGGTGAACCGGCCGCCGAGCGCGCGCAGCATGCCGGCACCCCCGTCGGTGGAGGCGCTGGAGCCGATCGCGAGCACCAGACGGGAGACGCCGGCATCCAGCGCGGCGGCGATGGCGACGCCGAAGCCCTCGGTCGAGGCGTGCCACGGATCGCGGGCGTCGCCGAACAGCTCGATGCCGCACGTCGCCGCGAGCTCGACCACGCCTGTGCCGGCCGGCGCGTCGGGCGTCGGCGGCAGCAGCAGCCACTCCGCGTCGATGCCCGGGCCGGTCCCCGCGGGCGGTGGCACCGCGACGCGGATCCGCCGGGCACCGGGCACCGCGACGGCGAACGCGTCGAGCGTGCCCTCGCCGCCGTCGGCCATCGGACGCAGGACGAGGTCGGCGTCCGGGTCGGCGTCGTGCCATCCCGCCGCGAGCGCGGATGCCGCCTCCGCCGCTGCGATCGAGCCCTTGAAGCTGTCGGGAGCGAGGACGACGCGTCGCGCGCTCATGCCCGGAGCGGCGGCGTGCTGTCGCGCAGCACCACCTCGAGCGGGAGTGGCGCGGCCGGCTGCCAGTCGGCATCCACCGCCGCCCGCAGCGCCCGGTAGCCCACCTCGTCGAGCGGCACCCGCACCGTGGTCAGCGCCGGGGACACGTCACGGCCGGTGGGGATGTCGTCGAACCCGGCGAGCGCGACGTCGCTGCCGACGCGGCGGCCCGCCTCGCGCAGCGCGGAGAGCGCGCCGATGGCGACGACGTCGCTGATCGCGAAGACGAGCGTGCCGGGTTCGAGCCCGTCCGAGAGCGCCTGCGAGACCAGACCGGCTCCCGATTCCCGGGTGAACGCCCCGCGGTAGACGCGATCGACGGCGCCGCCGGCGGCGCCGAAGCCCTCGCCGAAGCCGGCGACGCGGTCGTCGGAGGTGCGCACGCCCTCGGCCGCGGCCAGGACGACCGCGCGGCGATATCCCTGGCCGGCGACCGCCGCCCCCAGCGCCTGCGCCCCGCCGCGGTTGTCGACGAGCACCGAGCGGACGCCGTCCGCGCCGGGGCCGAGCGCGACCACCCGGCCGCCGAACGCCGCGATCCTCGCGATCTCGTCTTCCAGCGCCGGCTCGGCGGACTCAGTGGATCGCGAGGCGGCGAGGATGACGCCGCGCGGGCGCTGGCCGCGCAGGGCCCGCAGCAGGCGCACCTCGCGATCGAGGTCGCGCTCCGTGATCGCGATCGTCACCACCAGCCCCGCTTCGTCGGCTCCGCGCACCACCCCGGCCGCGATCTGGCCGAAGTACGGGTCGGCGATGTCCGCGACGAGCAGAGCGATGATCGCGGCGGTGCCGCGGGCGGTCGCCTGCGCCGACAGGTTGGCGGTGTAGCCGAGCCGGACGGCGGCGGCCTCGACCCGCTCCCGGTAGGAGTCGGCCACCTTGCGGGTCGAGCCGTTGAGCACGCGCGACGCCGTGGCGAGCGACACGCCCGCCTCCCGGGCGACATCGTGCAGCGTCGAGGCGGCAGTGCGCCCGGAGTCCTCGCTGGTGTCCGACATCATCGTGAGTCTAGGTGTATTGGTCCCGACAAGCTGCTGCGGCTACACCATCACAGCCGGGACGACACGATCCGATCGCCAGTTCGACGAGGAACGGCCCCAGGCAGACCGCGAGGAAGACGGATTCGACGTCGTGGTGGTTGTGCGGCTCGGCGGCGATCGCATGATTTGCCTCTACACCGTTCGGGATGGTCACCTCGAGCCGGAATCCTCCACCGTCAATCGACCACGACACCTTTGCTTGACAGAACGGCGTGAAATGCGCCGCGTCCAACGAGGTGACGCCAGCACCCCGGCAGCCGTGCGATACGAGACCCAGGTGTGGAAAGCGCTTGCCTATACGTCTAAACTTCTCCGTGTCATGAGCGCAATAGAGCAGTGGTGGGTTGATGCCGTCGTCTATCAGATCTATCCAAGGAGCTTCGCTGACTCGAACGGAGATGGAATCGGCGACATACGCGGGATCTCCTCGCGCGTGCCCTATCTCTCGTCGCTCGGGATCGACGCCGTCTGGCTGAGCCCTTTCTATCCTTCGGCGCTGGCCGACGGCGGTTATGACGTCGACGACTATCGCGATGTGGATCCCCGTCTCGGTACGCTGGACGACTTCGATGAACTGGTAGATCGGTTGCACGCCGCGGGCATCCGGCTCTTGGTGGACATCGTCGCCAATCACACGTCAAGTCGTCACCCATGGTTCGTCGAGGCCCTCGCCTCCCCGCGCGGCTCAGCCGCGAGAGACCGCTATCATTTCCAAGACGGGCGCGGGCCCGGTGGCGGCGAGCCCCCTTCGGACTGGGAGTCGATGTTCGGCGGCTCGATCTGGGAACGCGTCCACTCATCTGGACGGGAACCCGACCAATGGTACTTTCACATCTTCGCCCGCGAACAGCCTGACCTGAACTGGGACCATCCCGACGTCCGGGCGGACTTCATTCGGACCATAAGGTTCTGGGCGGACCGTGGAGTAGACGGGTTCCGCGTCGACGTCGCCCACGCCCTCGCCAAGGACCTCACGCCTCCCCTGCCCGCTTGGCGGGACATCCACGTGGCGGACGCGATCGCCGACGGGTTCGAGAACGGGAGCCATCCGTATTGGGACCGCGATGACGTCCACGCGATCTACGCCGAATGGCGACAGGTGTTCGACGCTTATGACCCGCCGCGCACCGCCGTTGCGGAGGCGTGGGTGCACAGTTCGCGCCGCGAACGATATGCCAGTGGATCCGGACTAGGGCAGGTTTTCAACTTCGACCTATTGCAGGCCAATTTCGACGCAAACGCGTTTCGTACGACGATACGGCGCAATCTGGACGCGGCGGACACGGCGAGTACCTCATCGACGTGGGTACTCTCCAATCACGACGTTGTGCGCCACGCGTCGCGCTTCGGCCTTCCCGCGGGACCGTGGAAAGGCGGCCCAGTGGACCAGTGGCGGAAATCTCGCGGCATAGCGCCCGAACTGGACAGCGCCATGGGCGAACGGCGAGCGCGCGCAGCCACACTGCTCGTTCTCGCGTTACCCGGGTCGGTATACCTCTTCCAAGGCGAGGAGCTCGGTCTCCACGACGTTCCAGACATCCCCGACGAATTGCGCCAGGATCCTACCTTTGCGCGCACCGCCGGAGCAGATCCTGGGCGCGACGGCGCACGCGTGCCGCTCCCGTGGACGGCCGCCCGCCCCACGTTCGGGTTCGGCGGTCGGCCGCAGCTGCCACAACCGAACTGGTTCGCGCAATACGCGGTCGCTGAGCAGGCGGGAACCCCCGGCTCGACACTAGAGATGTACCGTCAAGCGCTGGACATCAGACGGCGTCTGCGCGGTACGGACGCTGTGACGTGGGTCGAGGATGCACCGAAGGATGTCGTCCACTTCGCACGCGCCGGCGGATGGCATTCGGTCACGAACTTCGGGGACACCCCTGTCACGATGCCTTCCGGATCGTTGATGCTTGCAAGTGGCGAGGTGACGGGCCGCGACCTACCACCCGCAACAACCGTGTGGTTGTTGGACGCCAATCGATCATGACCGCCACTCACCGGGCGAGCGCGATCCAATCGGCGATCTCGCCCGGTGCCGCGCGTCCGTCGGCCACGGCGACGACGAACGAGCGGTTGAGGGAGTCACCGCCTGCGATAACGATGTCCCGCTGCCCGGCGACGGCGGATCCGACTCCGGGGTACTCGCGCGTTCGGACGAACCACGGATCACCCGCGGTGGCCTCGTCGTACGGAGCGAAGGCGACTGTCGCCTCGCCCTCATCACCCTCGCCGAAGAACATCGCGGACCAAGCCAGCCATTCGGCCGGCTGACCATGGATCCCGTCGACACCCGAACGACCTCCGGCAGCCTCGACGCTGACATCGGTGCATGAGGGAAATCGCCAGAAGAACCCCCCATATCCGGAGCCGGCGAGACCGCGCCCTCCAGGGCTGCCGAGCACGAGGCCGTCACCGGAGACCGCGGTGAGACACGTCTGGTGGGTGAACAGCCACAGACGATCGTCCCGATGCCGGATCTCGATCTTCCGCACCTCTTCGGCGAGTGTGCGACCGTCGTGCGAGAGCCAATCGATGCGGAGAACCGTCGTTCCGGCGTGCTGGGTGCATGACATGACGACCTGGGATCCATGATCGCTCGACCAGCGGTATCCCTCCTCGCGCAGATACGTCGGCCCGCCCCACAGGTTGGAGTCCTGGACTCGGGGAACCGCGAAGGATGCTCCCGCATGCCAGGGATGATCCGCCGGTCGCGCATCCGTCACCGTGACGCCGCGCGCGGTCCGAACGGGGTGGAGGAACGGATGGGGGCTGGACGTCGGCAGCGTGCCGCTCCCGTCTCGCACCGTCGCGACCCGCAGCCCGCCCACATCCAGCTCCCCGATGATGCGGTCGTGTCCGATGAAGGCGAACGGCGCCGCCACCTCCGAGAACAGTGCCGCCGCACCGGCAGCCGCCCGCACGCTCGCGCCGATGTCGACCACGACGGCATGGCGGTCAGCGCCCGTGCCACGCCATTCGACCCTGTCTGGGCCGATGGGTGTCGGACGCGGGGCGTCCCTAATCGTCTGCAGGACTCGCATGTACCCCCCGCTGTCTACCAGTGGCGACAGCAGCGGCATCCCCGAGTCGATGTGGTCTAGAAGGTTCTCCAGAAGTCCGGTACGCCCGAACGCGATCGCCTCCTGACCGTCCGAACGCTGCACGATGTCGTCGACGTAGCGGAAGTCCCGTTCTCCGTGCGCGCCGGCGACGGTGACCACCGCGTCTTCCTGATCCGGGGCGCACAGCGTCAGCGCGCAGGCGATGGTGATGCCCTGACGCGTGACGATCCGGACGGACGAGGTGTCGTCGGCGTCGATGGCGTTCGCGCGATACAGCTCGACCTCGACGCTGTCGATGTGCTCGAGTCGCTGGCTGCGCGCGACCCGGAGCGCCGTGGCGACAGCGTGGGCGAGCGGATTCGTCACTACGCCGTCCATGATCGGCGTGGCCCCGACCCAACGACGCCCTGCCCAGGGCGACCGATGCCAGTAGTCGACGCTGCGTCGCCACAATCCCACAGCACGGACAGCGCGCACCTCGCCGATCCCGAACGCATCGTCGTCGAAGCGCCTGAGCGCATGGGAGCCAAGGCTCTGAAAGCCCACCTGGACAGATCGTCTGCGCTCACCGCTCAGCCGGAGCAGCTCGTCGAACTCCCCCAGCCCCGTCACCGGCGGCTTCTCGAGCAGGACGTGGGCCCCCATCTCGAGCGCGTCACGTGCGAGACCGTAATGCGTAGCGATCGGGGACGCGACGACCACGACGGTGGGAACGCCGACACGCGCCACCGCGGCGCGCAAGGACGGAAAGACGGGTGAGGCGTCTTCCCGATCGGCTGACACCGCGAGAACCGGGTCGACGAGCCCCGTCACGACGACGCGCCCCTGGGCCTCGAGCTCGGCGAGTCGATGCCTGTGCACCAGGCCGAACCCCCGCGCGCCCGCGAGGACGATCTGGCGTGGCGAGCGCGCGGAACTGGTTGCCACGTGATCTGCCTCACTTGTGTGGAGTGTCGGGACGTTCCGGAGCGCGCCCCAGGAAGGGCGCGCTCCAGAACGGTCAGAGCGATGTGTAGGCGATCGCCGGGACCCAGCTGACGACGGCGTCTGCCCCGCTTCCGGGCTCGCGGACTTCGAATCGAAGGATATCGCCGGCGTGCACCTGGACATCGTCGATCGAACTGCTGGCGACGATCGAGGACCCCGCCGACGTCAGCGAGCCGGACCAGATCACCACGCCGTTCAAGGTGACCGCCAGCTGCGCGTCCGGAGCCGCCTCGGCCGCGGCCAGCGCCGTGCCCCGGATGCTGATCGCGCCGTCGTCGGGTGCGGTCCAGACCCGAGCCACGACGGCCTTGGCGCTGCAGCCGGGCTGCGCATCAAATGCGGACAGAAGAGCGCCGGTCGCATCCGAATATGCATCTGCGGCGGCCGAGTATGTCATGCTCTTCCACGTGATGCCGCCGTTCGCGCTCGACGCGTACGACCATCCTTCATCGCCCTGTGTCCCGGAGAACTGTTCCGCCGCGTACCAGACGTGCTGCGCAGAGACCGCCGTCGGATTCGTTCCTATCGTGAAGTCGTCGAACGTGCCGTTGGCGTCGGTGTGTATGAATCCGGTCGGCTCGAAATTCAGATTGCCGTCGATGGTGCCCGTCGTCGGACCGTACGCGCCGGCGACCCGCACTCCGCCGACCTCGACGCGACGCGGAACGGTCAGCGCGTTGTTGACGAACACGTTGTCGACGACGGTGTTGTCCGTGTCGTAGTGCTCGACGCCGTCCGTGGGCACATGGATGTTGAGCATTGACAGCCCCGCTCCGGCGTTGTCCGCAAAATAGTTGCCGCGATACTCGATCGAGTCGGTGTCGATCTCGTGGTCGACGCCTGTCTCGTCGTGACTGCCGGTCTCCGGCGTGCTCACGATCATGTTGTTGAAGAACCGGATGTCGTCCGCTCTCAACACGATCACCTCGGACGTGCCCGCGGTGACGAAGCAGCCGGCGAGCCGGGCGAGAACGGAGTCCTGTACCGTGACGTCGCGCATGTTCGCGATCCGGAGGCTGTGCGGACAATAGGCGCCGTCGATGCCGCCGTCGTCGTCGTCGTGGAGGTAAAGGTGACGCATGCGCACGTTCGTCATGGTGTCGCGACTCGAGGCGCCGTCGATCAGTTCGAGACTGCTGTCTCCCTGCCAGTCGAAGGCGATGCTGTCCAGGTTGTGGGCACCCTCGAACCCGTCGATCAGCACGTCCGTGACGACGGTCGGGTTCTCCGGCGTGAGCGTGACAGGTCCGGTGAACTCCAGCCCCGCCGAGTCGTAGACGTAGTCCGAACCGTGCGTGTTCGCGCGATCCTGGTGGATGCCGGCCATGTTGTGCACCGAGAGGTTCAGGAAGTCGAGATCCTCGTGACCCGTGGTGTCGAAGTAGACCACCAGGCCCGCACCGGCGTCACCCAGCTCGAGATCGCGAACGGTCACGTGACTCGGGTTGGTGAGCGTCAACGCTCGCTGTGTGACGTCACCGTCACGGATGATCCGGGGACGGTCGCCGCTGCCGTACGCGCCGACGACGATGTGCTGCGACGCGGTGCCCTCCCCCGAGATCCGAAGCTCTTGATCCCAGGTGGCGCCTCGAGCGAGGAGGACCTCGTCTCCCGGCTGAAAGTCGATGCCGTCCGTGCTCGTGAGGTCGCACCAGGGCTCCGCGATCGTTGCCGGGCCGCTGTTGTCGCACGCCGAGAGTCGGTTGTCGATGTGATAGATGCGGCCGGACGAGGCAGCCGCCGGCGCCGCGGCGAGCAGAACACCCGCGCCGAGCAGGCTGGCGGCCAGCACGACGGACATCACACGTCCTACATACCGGATCATTGCGCCCATGATTCGGACTCCCATCCGTTCGCACTGACGAGGGCCTGCGACTGCGTGACCCACATGTCCTCCAGGTGAGACTGCTCATCGCTCAGCGACTTGGTGCCGAGGAGGTATCCGTCGTAAAGGCTCACCGTCGTCGATCCTGCCGGGGCGGCAGGCACGCCGCTGATGATCCGCGGCTCACCCCAGCTGCCCTCCAGCATGCCGGCGGACTGCTCCGGCGCCGAAGCGACGGTCACCGCAGGGATCGCTCCTGTCGCGTCCAGCCAATCCTGGATATACGGGGAGCTCATGAACTGCAGGAACTTGACGGCTGCGCTCAGCTGATCGCCCTCGATTGTCGAGGGGATCATGTAAGTCGTTCCACCCGTGCTTGCGCCGCGCTGCGGCTCGATTCCGGTCGCGAGGTCGGTGCTGGCCGATGTCACCTGCGGAAAGGCCATGCTTGCGTATTCGAAGTCCACCGAGCCGAGCGCCGAGCTCGCATAGTCGGTCCCCCACGTCATGGCGGCTTCGCCTGTCGAGAAGTCCTTGAGGTTGACCACCGCCCCCGACGTGCTGGAGATGCCGGACCAGTTCTCCGTCGCGCACTCGTCGAAGAACTGCTTGAGCAGCACCAGGGTCTCGGCCACTTCCGGGGTGGATGTGGTGAGTTCGCCGCTGAGAATCGCGCGCGACCAGTCCTTCGTCGTGAGTTGCGTGCTCGAGCCCGGCTCGCCTGCGGTGTCGTAGTAGTTCAGGTCGTCATATAGCGCCCCGATCAGCTGGTTGCCGATGGCGTTGACCGTCTCGTTCATGCCGAAGTTGCCGTTGTCCATCGCGAACGGCGTGTAACCCGCTGCCTTCAGCTTCGTGCAGGAGGTGAGCAGATCCGAGAACGTCTCGATGGGAGTGGTGATCCCGACCTCATCGAAGATGTCCTCGTTGTAGAGCACTCCCGCTGCCAGCAGGTTGAAGGGCAGCTTGCTGATGTGCCCGTCATCATTGAGAGAGCTCGCGACGTCGAACCCGACATACGTGGAATCGAACGCGTCGATCCACTGCGTGTTGCCCTCAATGTAGGGATTGGGCTCCTTCAGGTAGTCGTCGAGATTCGTGACCATGTACGGCTTATATGACGCCTGGCTGAACACCAGTTCTGGTGCCGTTCCCGCCGACAGCTGGGTCGAGATCGTCTCATTGAAGGAGGAGATGGGCAGCACTGTCGTGTTGACGGTGATGTCTGGCTCGAGCTCCTCGAACTTCGCGACAAGGGCATCCCACGCTTCACCGAAGCTCGACCCGCTGTCATTCCATTGGTTCGGACCTTCGATCGTGATCGTCACGTGATCGCCCGACGTCCCCGGTTGGCCGGCGCAGCCGGCGAGAACCGACGAGGACAGGGCGACGAGCAGGACGATCGATCGTCCACGCCGCCTGAATCTGTTTTCTGACATCGAGATCCACTCCTTCGAGTATCTGGTTGGGATGGAATGCGAACGGGCGAGGAGTCCCTATTTGCTGACGCCGGACAAGCCGCCCTGCATGCCGGCGAGGAAGTACTTCGAAAGAAAGACGAAGAGAAGCAGCAACGGAAGACTGGCGAGGATGTAACCCGCGAACAGCGGACCGTAATCGGTGCTGTTCTGCCCGCTGAAGAAGCTCAGTCCCACCGATATCGTGCGCAGCGAGTTCTCTGTGATCGTGAGGAGGGGCCAGAAGAAGTCGTTCCACACGTTGATTACCGTGAGCAGCGTGACCGTTCCGAGGACGGGGAGGGACAGCGGCACCGTGATGTGGAAGAACAGCCGCCAACCGTTCGCGCCGTCCACCGTCGCGGCTTCGAAGAGCTCTCTCGGCATGTCCTCGATGAAGCTCTTGATCAGAACCACGGCGAGAGCCGTGCTGGCGCACACGTGGGGGATGATGATCGCCCAACGCGTATTGAGCAGGTGGAGGTCGCGCATCATGACGAACAGCGGGATGAGTGTCGCCACCGACGGCACCATCAGCAGACAGCTGATCAGGACGAAGATGAGGCGACGCCCGAGGAAGCGATAACGCGCGAGGACGAAGGCGACGCCGGTCGAGAGCAGGATCGTGCCGATCGCGGATGCGGCCGCGACGATGACGGTGGTGACGATGTACGGCTCGATCTGCGCCCAGGCCTTCCCATAGTTCTCGAGGTGCATCGGCCAGGGGAACGCCCAGTAGCTGTCGTACAGCTGATCCGTCGTCTTGAGCGAGCTGAGGAGCACGAAGATGAACGGAACGAGACCGATGAGAAACAGCAGTGCGATCGCACCGTGCACGGCGGAGCTCGTCGCCCGCCGGCGGAGCAGCGGCAGCACGGGCACCTTGCGAGCTCCTGCGGACAAGCCCGTCTGATGCCCCGCAGTCAGGCCTGCGCCGTTCTCAGAGCTGTACATCGATCTCCCCTCCCTTTCGCCGCAGGAACAGGACGAATGAGCTGAGCCCGCATCCGAGGACGAACAGGATGCTGGAAAGTGCGGCCGCGTACCCCCAGTTCTGACCTTGGAACGCCTGGCCGATCAGTTGCAGCACGGGGACCTCCGTCGCGCCGTCTGGCCCGCCGCCGGTCGTGAGATATGCGAGCATTCCGAATTGGAGGATCCCCGCCATGACGAGGAAGAGCAGCAGCCGAAGCTGGCTGGCAAGCAGCGGGACGTCAATGAGAAAGAAGCGGCGAATACGTCCGACGCCATCCAGCCGTGCGGCTTCGAAGATCTCGTCCGGGATGTTCTGGAGTCCGGTCGTGAAGACGAGGAACGGGAGTCCTGCGACCCAGGGAACGCCGATGAACAGGAGGGCCGCCAGCGCCGTGTTGGGGTCGCCCACCCAGTTGTGAGCGAACTCGCCGAGTCCGATCGTCTCGAGCAGTCGGTTGATCATCCCGTCGTTGGGGTTGTAGAGGAATGACCAGACCAGGGCGGTCACGACACCGGGAAAGGCCATAGGAAAGAGCAGGAGGACGCGATACACAGTCCGGGCGCGCTCGCTGCGCACGGTGATGAGCAGCTCCGCAGCGATGAGCGGAAGGAGCCACTTCATCGTGATGTCGACGAGGAAGATGACTCCGAGATTCGCGAACGAGCGCCAGAACATCACGTCCGAGAAGACGGTCGCGTAGTTCTTGAAGCCGACGAATGGCGAGTCGAACCCAGGGCGCCAGTCAAAGAGCGAGTGCCATGGTCCGCTCAGCGCCGGGTAGAACGCGAAAACGGCCAGGAACGCGAGCGTGGGCAAAAGCGTCGCGACGATTCCCCATCTCAGACGAACGCGTCGTCGGGCTGGTGGGCATGTCCCTGCCGGTTCGATCGGGCTCGCCGTCACTGCACTGACCTCCTCGTCACTACTAACTCGCGTTAGCATCCAAAGCGTCTCAGGTCACCTCGGTCACTGTCAAGCTTCTATGCGGATAGTCCTCGATTCGGTGCAAAACTGGACGGGCAGAGACTAACTCGCGTTAAGGTGGGATCATGGAGATTTGGAGGCACCTGTGGTGACGACCGACGGACGTTCACGGCGACCGACTCAGAGCGACATCGCGCGGCTTGCCGGCGTCTCGCGGACCGCCGTCTCACTGGTCCTCAGCGGCAACACCTCGAAGATCGCGCTCTCTGACGACACCCATGCAAAGGTGGAGAGCGCGGCTCGCCAACTCGGCTATGTGCGCGACCCCGTCGCCACCAAGCTGGCCGCAGGTCGCAATAATCTCCTGGGGATCTACACCTTCTCGTCGATATTCCCGACCGAGATCGGAAACTCCTACTACGGCTTCCTCACAGGCATCGAGGAGGAGAGCGCCGAGATCGGATACGACGTCGTGCTTTTCACTGCCTCCAGCACGCCGTCGTTTGACCGCTCGGCCGGCGAGCTGCGCCGCGTCCGCCTCGCGGATGGTGTCATCCTGCTCGGACGTCACCTGCCCGCGGCAGAGGTGTCGGAGCTGCTCGACGATGACTTCCCGCTCGTCTATATCGGACGACAGGACGCCCTCGGGTCTCGTCTCCCATACGTCGGCATCGACTACGAGACGGCATCGCGCGACGTTGTCGATCGCCTGATCGAGTTCGGACACCGGCGGCTGCTCTACCTCCGCGAGGATGACGACGCGCCGTCGTCGACGGATCGCCAAGAAGGGTTCCTTCGGGGCGTTGGTGGTGGCCTTCATCGGGGAGTGCGCGGCCATGTCCTCCGCACGGCGGGCACGACCCGGGTCACCGCCGACTCCTTGCGCTCATGGTTGACGCAAGGATTCACGGCCATCGTCATCGAGCAGGAGGGGGCCAACCAAGCCCTGGTGCAGCTCACCGACGCCATGGATGTTCTCGGCCTGTCCGCGCCCGAGGACCTCTCGATCGCCGTGCTCGGAGACCCTACCGGGCTGCCCGCAGGGCAACCGGAATTCGCGGGGTTCGCGTATCCGCGGGAGGAGGCGGGTCGGCTCGCAGTCCGGCTGCTGCGACGCCTGCTCGCGGGCGAAGACGTCCCGTCGGCCGAGCGGCAGGCCCTCGTCCCGTGCGTCCCGATCACGGGTACCACGGCCGGCCCTCTGGCTGTCCGATGAGTTCGCGCGCCAGAGGCGGCGCATCCGAGCCACTCAGAAGGAGATCCGCCCGCAAACTCGACTTCGACGTCGCGGTGATCGGCGGCAGTCTCGGCGGAGTGGCAGCGGCACAAGCCGCCTGCGAAGCGGGCGCGAGGGTCATCTTGACCGAATCCGACGACTGGCTGGGCGGTCAGCTCACCGGCCAGGCGGTTCCCCCCGACGAGCACCCGTGGATCGAGCGCTTCGGGCGAACCAGGCGATATCACCTGCTGCGTACCGCGATCCGCGCCTACTATCGCGGGTGGTATCCGGTCGATCCGGCGGTCGACACCGAGGCGTTCAATCCCGGGGCAGCACGTGTGAGCCCGCTCGCCCACGAACCACGCGTTGCTCTCGCCGTGATCCGCGGAATGCTCGCACCCCACATCTCCTCCGGCCGGTTGACGGTGCTCACACGTACTCGGCCGGTACGAGCGTGCGTGGAAGACGACCTTATCCGTTCGGTGGAGATCGAGACCGCGGACAGCACAATCACGTCCATCGCCGCCAGATACTTCCTCGACGGAACGGACGAAGGCGATCTACTTCCCCTCGTCGGCGCCGAGCACACGGTGGGCTCGGAGGAGCAGAGCAGGTATGGGGAACCCCATGCGGGAGCGTTGGAACGACCCGAGAACCAGCAAGCGATCACATATTGTCTCGCTCTGTCCCACCACGCTGGTGAGGACCACACGATCGACCGCCCGCTCGACTACGCCTTCTGGCGTGACTACAGTCCCGAGGCCTGGACCGGCCGCTTGCTGAGCTTCACAGCCCCAGACCCACGGACCCTCGAGCCGCGAACCCGTTGGCTGGACCCCAACCCCGAAGACGAACTCGCCCCGCCATGGGCGGACACGAGCGCCGATAACGGCGACCTGGAACTGTGGCGGTTCCGACGGATTCTCGCCAGGCGGATGTTCCGTGCGGGCACCTTCGACTCGGACATCACGCTCGTAAACTGGCCCATGACGGACTACTGGCTTCGTCCGATCATCGGGGTGTCAGACGCCGAGCGCGCGGTTGCCCTCGCTGAGGCGAAGCAACTCTCGCTGTCAGTGCTGTACTGGCTGCAGACCGAGGCCCCGCGCCCGGACGGCGGCACGGGGTATCCGGGTCTGCGGCTCCGTCCGGATGTGGTCGGCAGCGATGACGGGCTCTCACGTGCGCCATACATCCGCGAGGGGCGCAGAATCCACGCGCGACGGACCGTGACCGAGCACGACGTGTCGACCGTCCTGCGCGGGGGCGTCAACATCCGGTCCTATCCGGACGCGGTCGGCATCGGCGCATACCGCATCGACCTTCATCCCACGACGGGGGGAGATCCATACATCGACATCTCGAGCACGCCCTTCGAGATCCCCCTTGGGGCATTGCTGCCCGTACGTATTCGCAATCTGATCGCCGCGGGCAAGTCACTTGGGACGACCCACATCGCCAATGGCTGCTACCGGCTGCACCCCGTCGAGTGGAACGTGGGCGAGGCAGCAGGGGTTCTCGCGGCACGCTGCAGCCGCGAGGGCATCCCGACGGAGGCCGTGTATGAGGGTGAGACGGCGCGCGACGACTACCTCGCAGAGTTGGACAAAGCGGGGGTCGAGCGGCACTGGCCGATGCTCCGGGCGCTTTGATGAAGTCAGACGCTGCCCGCCCACAGCTCGAGTTGGGCCGTCGTGAGGAGTTCCGGCGGCAGTGGGGCCGAAGGGATCGAAGATTCCTCTAACGCGTCCCCGGTCTTCACGCGCAGCCTGTATGCGGAGGCGGCTCGATGAAAATCCGTCCACCGCAGGGGCCGGCGAGGGCCGTCATAGTGGGGGAGCATCAGGCGGATACGGTCGAATGCCTGTCGTTCAACGCGCGCAGGAGGCACAATGCCCGGGGCCACGTCGTGACTCTCGATCTCCATCGCCATCTCCATGTCGACCGCTCGCAGCGTCAGAAGGATCTCGTCGCCCACTTGGACCTCGACGCGGGGGACGTCTGCGCTCAGCGTGATCCCGTTGATCATTAAGTCAACGGCATCTCCACGTCCGTCGACTTCAAGCACCGCACCGAGGAAAGCCGCCTCGACGCCATCGACGGGGCGCAGTATGTGTTCATCCGCTCCCGCCCCGAGAAATGCCCCGACCGACACCGACCCACGATGCTGGGATGACGTGAAGAAGCCGCTGCAGCAAGCCCGGCCATCGTGCATGTACCGATGACGTGCGAAAGCCACCCGCCCCGCTGCCGAGCGCCAGCACGCGATGAGGTTCTGGCGTTGCTCCCACCCGTCCTGGAACGAGATCGAGCCGATCGCGAACGTCGGGGTCAGCCAGGTCGTCAGTCGTCGCTCGATGTGCGGACTGGCGACCACGACCGACGACTCGACTCTCGGGCTCACGACCGCCTTCGTGAGCCCGAGAGTCGCTTGCCGCGGCACGCGGGGAGACAGCACCATCGGCCACACGGCAGCGAAGAGTTCATCACCCGCGGCAAGGTAGGAATGAAGACCGTCTGTCGCGTACTCGATCAACGGGCCCAGCCAGCCAGGGAGTTCTGCGAGAGTGGGGGCGTAAGCGCGGGCGTGCGGCCCCGCGAGCTCCCCGGACGGCGCGTGAAAGCGCGCGACGACCTGCCCCCAGAGGTGCCCCACGATCCGAGTGGCGCCGTCGCGCACGTGTGGGTCGTGCACGAGCTCCTCGATCGCGTGCGCGGCGACGAGACAGACACCGGCGTACGCCGGGCTGTTGTACTCGGCGGGTATGGGCTGGGACAGGATCAACGATCGCAGCCGCGCGAAACGGTCCGATGCATAGTCACGCATCCCAGGGGCGTCGTCGGACAGCTCGGCGGCGACGAGGACAACGAAGGTGCCCTTCATCGCGACGTTCGTGTACTCGAGGTCCACATTCCTGCGCCGAATGAAGTCCGCGGCTGAGACGACCGCTGCCACGCAGCGACCGACGAGGTCCGCAGGTAACGCCGACGCATATCGCTGGACGCAGACCGCGAGGCCCATGCCGATGAAGTCAGCCCAGTTGATGTCGACGCTCGGCGCCTGCGCGACGGACTCCTCCGCGAAATACGGCCACAGTCCAGAGTGAGGACCGGACCTGCACTGTAATCTCGTGATGCGGTCGAGGATCCGTGCTGCACGTGCGACTGCCTCCGGCTTGTCCGATGCCAGCAGTGCCAGCGCGTAGTACAACGACTCGCGGACCGGGTGACGCAGCGCATCGGGCGGGAGATGCGCGACATGCGCGTTTCGATACGACGTAATCGGCAACTCCAGCAGACTCGCGTCGGCGTCGAAGTGAAGTTCGCCGAAGGCCAGGATGCGCGCCGCGATCCCTGCCACGACGTTCCTCGGATGGCTGCACACTATCCCACCTTCCAGGACACGACTCCGCTGAGACGCACGGTGACGATCTCGAAGGCGTGGAACTCGAGCCGGATGCCGCCGTCCGGCGCGAGCGGAACCGCGGCATGCCCTCGTTCTAGCAGGTCTGTGACCACCGCACCCGCATGCGCGAAGGATGTCCGCATCGAGGTCACCGCCCTTCCGCCGCGGGACTCGTAGAGGCGCACCACCACATCTCCCGTCCGATCATCCGCGAGCTTCACGGTCTCCACGATGACGGCCGGATCGGAAGAGCTCACCAGCGGTTCGAATCCTGTTCCGGCGAGACGGCGAGGCGGGTAGGCAAGCCGATAACCGAGACCGACCGCGTCGCCCACATCCGCGCCCGGGCGGAGCACCGTGATGAAACGGTGCTCACCCTGGTCGGCGGTGGGGTCTGGGAACAGCGGTGCGCGCACGAGCGACTGTCGCACGAGGGTGCCGTGCGCGTCGTCGAGGGCACGCACATCGTGTCCGTAGGTGCGGTCGTTGGCGACGGCGACGCCATAGCCCGGCTCGCCGACGTGCACCCAGCGGTGGGCGCAGATCTCGAATTTCTCCGCATCCCACGAGGTGTTCTGATGTGTGGGTCGAAGGACGTGCCCGAACTGCGTCTCGGCCGCGGACCGTTCGGCTTGCACGGCGAGCGGGAACGCGAGCTTGAGCAGCTTCTGGCTCTCGTGCCAGTCGACGTCGGCGGTGAGACGGATGTCGGGGTCGCCGCCGCGCACCTCGATCGTCTGGGTGACATGAGAGGCGCCGAAGCTGCGCAGCACGCGGATCGTGGCCAGCCCGTCGGCGACGGTGACGGAAAGGTCATCGACTCCCGTGATGTCGTCCCCGACGCGTTCATACTCTTTGTCGATGTCCCAGGCGTCCCACCGGCGCGGGGTGTCGCGAAACAACTGGAGCAGGTTCGCGCGTCCGGCAATCACCTCGCGGTCCGCCCGGAGATCGCGGATCGAGTCGATGACACCGTCGACCGTGAGACGGATGCGGAGCACCCCGTTGTCGACGAGGAGAGTTTCGCCGTCGCGCGAGACGGAGACCGGAACGTCGCTGGGCGCCGGCTCACCCGCGCCGTAGGGCGCGACACCCGCCACCTCGAGGGGTGTCGCGTTGACGACGGCGAACGAACCGGCGTCCACCGCGTCTGCTCCGAGCGCCTCGAGCGCCGTGTTGATGATGCCCTCGAGCACGACCAAAACGCGTTCGTACGTGGCCTCGGCGTCGCGGTACACCCACTCGATCGACGAACCGGGGAGGATGTCGTGGAATTGGTTCAACAGCACGTCTCGCCAGGCCGACTCAAGCTCGTCGTACGGATAGTCGGCGCCGACGCGCACGGCAGCGGTCGCCGCCCACAACTCGGCCTCGTGCAGGAGCGCCTCCGAGCGGCGGTTGCCCTGCTTCGTGCGCGCTTGCGAGGTGTACGTTCCACGATGGAACTCGAGGTACATCTCCCCGCGCCAGAGAGGGCGGTTGGGGAACTCGCGCTCGACGTCCTCGAAGAAGCGGTACGGGCTGGACAGCTCCGTGCGGGCGACGCCCTCTAGCGAGCGGTAGCGCTCAGCGCGCGCGAGCATCTCGCGGGTGGGTCCGCCGCCGCCGTCACCGTAGCCGAACGGGACGATGGACCCGGATGACAGTGCTTTCTCGCGGTAGTTCCGTGCGGCGTGATCGAGCTCGGACGCCGCCAGGGTGCTGTTGTACGTGTCGACGGGCGGGAAGTGCGTAAGCACCCGCGAGCCGTCGATGCCGACCCAGTCGAACGTGTGGTGAGGCATGCGGTCGGTCTCGTTCCACGACAGCTTCTGCGTCAGGAACCGGTCCGCCCCGCTCAGACGTGCCAGCTGCGGGAGGGCGCCGCTGTAGCCGAACGAGTCCGGCAACCACACGTCGCGCGTCTCGACACCGAACTCTTCGAGGAAGAACCGCTTGCCGAACGTCATCTGCCGGACCAGCGCTTCCCCGCCGGGCATGTTCGTGTCGGACTCGACCCACATGCCGCCCACAGGCACCCACTGCCCGGTGCGGATCTTCTCGCGGATTCTCTCGTAGAGGTCGGGGTAGCCGCTCTTGATCCACGCATACTGCTGAGCAGACGAGCAGGCGAAGACGAAGTCGGGGTACTCATCCATGAGATCGACGACGTTCGAGAACGTGCGGGCGCATTTGCGCACCGTCTCGCGAACCGGCCAGAGCCAGGCCGAGTCGATGTGCGCGTGGCCCACCGAGTACGCGAGGTGCGCGCTCGCGTGGGCGGGCGAGGCGAGCGTCGGGGCGATTACGGCGCGGGCGTCAGATGCCGTGCCGCGGACATCGTCCGGATCGACCGCATCCACCATCGCATCAAGCGCATGCAGCACCCGGGCCCGACGCGTATCGTCAGCGGGCAGTATGCCGAGGAGGTCCTGGAGCGCGTCGGCATCCTGGAGCAGTTGCCATGTCGCGTCGTCGATGAGACGGATCTCCGCGACGCGCAGCCTGTATAGCTCAGCTCCGTCCATCGCACCGCGCGCCCCCAGCGCATTCGGGGTGAAGTTCGTGCCGTCGGCCATGATGCACGGGTTCCCTGCCGCTTCGAGATACAGGTCGACGGTACCGGTGTCGCGCAGTCGGTATGCGGAATTGCGTGGCGAGACGCCTTTGGCGAGCCTGCCGTCGGGGTGCCAGTATTGACCTTCCGCCTGGAATCCCGGCATGGCGCCATCGAAACCCAGGTCGACGAATACCTCGGTGCGGGCACCCTCGCACCGGCTCCACACCATGGGGATGTCGCCGGTGAGATGGAACCACGTTGTCGTCCAGGGGGCACCCCAGGAATCGCCGACCATGAACGGTTCGAAGTCGAGAGCGTTCGCTTCCACGAACGGGATCGGCTCATCCGGGATCCGCACACGTGTCACCGTGAGGGGCTGGCGCTGCGCGACCACCGCCGGCCGAAGGCGTTCGTCGATGAAGCGAGCGACACGCGCCTCGACCAAGGGGATGTTGATGTGCATGGCGTCCTCGTTGCCTCGATCGTCACCGGGAGTGCAACTGCGGCGACACCAGCGCGCCGAACGCTCGAACCGCAAGCTGCACCGCGCGCAGGGGTTCCGTTGACCAGACGTCCTCGTTGAAGATCTCCACCTCGATGTCACGGTCGTAGCCGGTGTCGAGCACCGCCCGGGTGAGGGGCGCGAAGTCGATCACGCCCTCGCCCGGGTAGTGACGCGAGAGCAGCACGTCGGCCGCCAGCGGCGTCTTCCAGTCGCACACCTGGTAGGTGGCGATCCGGCGCTCGCGACCGGCGCGCGCGATCTGGGCGAGCACGTCGGGGTCCCACCAGACATGGAAGGTGTCGACCGTGACCCCGACCACGCCCGGGTCGAAGTCGGCGGCGATGTCGAGCGCCTGCCCCAGCGTGGACACGACGGCCCGGTCGGAGACGTACATCGGATGCAGCGGCTCGATCGCCAGCGTCACTCCGGCTGCCGCGGCATCCGGCGCCAGCTCGCCGATCGCGTCGCGCACCCGCTCGCGGGCGCCGGCGAGGTCGCGGGAGCCGTCCGGGATGCCGCCGGCCACGAGCACGAGCACGGCCTGCGAGCCGGTCGCCCCGGCGGCCGCGAGTGTGGCGGCCTCGTCGATCGCCCGGCGGTTGTCATCGAGGGCGGCACGACGCTCGGGCCCCTCCGGAAGGGTGAAGAAGCCGCCGCGGCAGTGGGTCGAGAAGCGCAGACCGGAGTCGGCCAGCATCCGCGCCGCGGTGGCCAGGCCGACCTCCTGCACGGGCTCGCGCCACAGCCCGATCGCCTGCACGCCGGCGTCGACGGTGGCCTGCAGCGCCTCGGCGAGGCTCGCACGCTTGAGAGTCGCCTGGTTGATGGACAGGCGAGGATCGGGATGGGTCATGGCCTGACTCCGTTCAGGGTGAGGAGCGCGTGCCAACGCTCGGCGGCGAGGTCGGGCCGCTCGAGCGCGCCGGACTCGTTCGCGAGCCGGACGATCTCGGACAGGTGGGGCAGGCTTCGCGCCGAGTGCAGCCCGCCCACCATCTGGAACGCGGGTTGGTGGCCGCCCAGCCAGGAGAGGAACGCGACCCCGGTCTTGTAGTAGAAGGTCGGAGCGGCGAACACCTGCCGGCTGAGCGCCTCGGTGGGGCCGAGGACGTCCCCGTACGCGGCAGCGTCCCCGGCGTCGAGCGCCTGGATCGCCGCCGAGGCCACCGGCGTGATGGCCGCGAACGCGCCCAGCAACGCGTCGGAGTGCGAGCGCGAGGTGGTCTCGTCGCCCGAGTCGGCGATGAGCCGCACGTAGTTGAAGTCGTCGCCGGTGAACATGCGCACACCTTCGGGCAGCCGTTCGCGCACCGCGATCTCAGCATCCGCATCGAGCAGGCTCATCTTCACGCCGGCGACCTTGCCCGGGTTCTCCTCGATCACCCGGATCAGGACGTCGGATGCCGTGTGCCAGTCGTTCGAGCCGAAATAGCCCGCCAGCTGCGGGTCGAAGGCCGTGCCGAGCCAGTGGAGCACGACCGGTGTGGTCGCGGCCTGAAGGACCGCCGCGTACACGCGCAGGTAGTCGGCGCGGCTGCTCGCCGCCCGGGCGAGGTGCCGGGATGCCATCAACACCGGTCCCGCGCCCTGCTCCTCGGTGAAGTGCAGCTGCTCGAGGTAGGCGTCGATCACCTGCGGCAGCGTGATGGTCTCGTCCTCGACATGGTCGGTGTTCACCCCGACCACCACCGATCCGCCCTCCTCCCGCGCGACCTGCGCGGAGCGGGCGATCAGCTCGCGGGTGGCAGCGGCGTCCAGCCCCATGTTCCGCTGAGCGGTGTCCATCGCGTCGGCCACGCCCAGCCCCCACGAGTACACGTGACGGCGGAAGGCGAGGGTCGCGTCCCAGTCGATCTCGGCCGGGCGGCCGGGTGTGTTGTCCGCCCAGGCGTGGGGGACGACGTGCGCCGCGGCGTAGGCGACGCGGCTGCGCAGCGGCTGCGCCGGGCGGGCGGCGGCGATGGGCTCGAGGAGCGGGGCCGTCCTCGTGCCGCCTGCGCCGTCGATGAGGGTGAGCTCGGTCATCGGAGTCACTCCAGCGTGAGCGCGGGCAACTCGATCTTGCGCCCCTCGCGGTCGGACTGCAGACCGGCCTCGGCGAGCTGCACCCCGCGCGCGCCGGCCAGCAGGTCGAACGGGTAGTCGGTGCCGAGCACATAGGACGCGAGGAACTCCTCCCACTGCTGGCGGAAGCCGTTCTGGAACACGTCGTTGGTGGGAACCTGCGCCCAGTCGGCGTCGTAGTCGTGCTCGTCGGCGAGGTCGGGGTTCCACACCGGCTTGGGGGTGGCGTTGCGGTGCTGGATCTTGGCGCCGAACAACCCCACCACGGCCGACCCGTGCGTGCCGTCGACGTGGAACTCGACGAGCTCGTCGCGGTTCACCCGGGTGGTCCAGCTGGAGTTGATCTGCGCGACGATGCCGCCGTCCAGCTCGAAGATGCCGTAGGCGGCGTCCTCCGCGTCCGCGTCGTAGTGCTCGCCGTTCTCGTCCCAGCGATCGGCGACGTGCACGGCCGCCTTGGCATAGACGCTCTTCACGTCGCCGAACAGGTTCTCCAGGATGTAGTTCCAGTGCGGGAACATGTCGACGATGATCCCGCCGCCGTCGGCGACCCGATAGTTCCAGCTCGGGCGCTGCGCCGGCTGCCAGTCCCCCTCGAAGACCCAGTAGCCGAACTCCCCCCGCACCGACAGGATGCGGCCGAAGAAGCCCGAGTCGATGAGCCGGCGGAGCTTCTGCAGCCCGGGCAGGTAGAGCTTGTCGTGCACGACGCCGGTCTTCACGCCCGCCGCGGCGGCCAGCCGTGCCAGTTCGAGGGCCTCCTCGACCGTCTCGGCGGTGGGCTTCTCGGTGTAGATCGTCTTGCCGGCGGCGATCGCCTTGCGCAGCGCGGCCGCGCGCGCCTTGGTCACGAGGAAGTCGGCGTAGATCTCCCACCGCGGGTCGGCGAGGGCCGCGTCCAGGTCGGTCGTGTAGTCCTCGATGCCGTGCTGGGCCGCGATCTCGGCGAGCTTCGCCTCGCTGCGACCCACCAGCAGCGGCTTCACGGTGACCTTCGCGCCGTCGGGCAGCTCGATCCCGCCCTGCTCGCGGATCGCCAGGATCGACCGCACCAGATGCTGGCGGTAGCCCATCCGACCCGACACGCCATTCATGATGATCCCGATCTCACGCACCGCGGGGGCGTCGGCGGTCGGTGCTGCGAGGGTCGTCGTCTCTGACACTGCGGTTCCTTCGTTCGGGTTGTGCTCGCTGCGAATCGGTAAGCGCTTTCCACTATCTCATCGGAATGCACTTGCCGCAAGTGGGTGAACCGTCTCGCCGCCGCCTCGATCACCACCCCCGGCCGTCACGACGGTCAGGGATGTCACGAGGATCTGGTCGGTCCGCGACGGAGGAGAGCGCTGTGCATAATGGACGAGTCGACGACGAGGAGAATGGGATGCCACCGGCGAGCTCGCTATCAGACCGGGCAGCTGACAGGGCGTTCCCGGATCCGGGACATAACGCGTCATGACTTCGTTCGACGCCGCGTTCGACTGGGCGCGCCGCCATGTCGCCGCCGGTCGCCTTCCGTCCGCGATCGTGGGGGTCGCCACGACGGAGGGAGTCGTCGCACTCGACGCCCTCGGTGAAGTCGCCGGGCGCCCCGCGAGCGTCGACGACCGTTACCGGCTCTTCTCGATCACGAAGGTCCTCGTCGGTATCGCGGCAGCCCGGGCGATCGAGCGAGGCTTGCTGACCCTGCAGACCCCGCTCTCGGCAGCACTGCCGGACTTCGGGCACGCCCGTGACGACGTCGTCCGGCTGTGCCACCTCGTCAGCCACACCTCCGGCATCACCGAATGTCCGCTCGACGCCACCCGTCCGCTGCGGGACGAGTTGCTCCTGGCGGGCCGCGACTTCGCCGCGGGCACGGTCTCCCGATACTCGACGCTCGCCTATGAGGGCATCGCCGCACTTCTCGAAGACGTGACCGGGCAGGCATGGGCCGAGACCGTCATCGAGTGGGCCGCGCCGATCGGCGCGACGGGTCTCTCCCTCGATGACGAGAACGCGGCCGAGATCGTCGATGCCGCCGCGGCCGGGCTGAGCATCGACAGGTTCCGCGAGCTTCGATCACCCGGCGCGGGTCTCGTCAGCCGAGCCGAGGACCTGCTGCTCCTCGGCACCGAGCTGCTGCGGCTCAGCGCGGGAAGCCGCAGCACGGTACTGAGCCCGCGCACGCTGCAGATGATGCGCCGGCCGCTGTTTCCCGACGTCCCCCGCCTCGACCCCTACGCCGCAGAACGTGGTCAGGACTGGGGGTTCACCTGGAACCTTCGCACCCGCTCACCCGGGCTGATCGACCAGGATGCGTTCGGGCACGGCGGCTGGTCGGGCACGGAGTTCTGGGTGCACCCGAGCGCGGGCGCGGCCTACGTCCTTCTCACCAACCGGGCGATCCGCGCCAGGGTCGACGCGGACGAGCTCGACAACGCCGTGATCGGATCTCTGTGACCCGATCACGGAGGCAGACCGACATGACGCACACGCAAGAGCAGCCGACAAGGCCGCTGTGGCTCACGCTCGCGGATCGATGACCGGGCTCACGAAGCTCGCGCGATGCGTCGGATGGTCCGCGAGCGCAGCGGGTGTGACGACCGCGCCGTCGGCTGCAGCCGACGCGTAGATGGCGGCGACGAGCTCGAGTGCACGCGCCGGCTCGTCGGCGGTCGGCGGCAACGGCGCACCGGCCAACAGCGCGTCGAACACGTCACGCAGCAGCATCGCGTGATCGCTGCGCTCCTCAGCCTCGGGCAGCGTCCACGCGTCAGCCTCGACCTCGAAACCCGGCGCGGGCGTGATCCGCCAGTCGTCGTGGCCATGGCCGTACAGGTGGTCGACGGTGACGGTCGCCTTCTGAGTGTCGATGCGGATCGAGCTGGTCTGCCTGGGCGACACCGCGCTGGTGACGACCTGTGCGACCACGCCGTTCGCGAACGTGATCGTCGCGGTCGAGACGTCCTCGGTCTCGATCTCGCGGTCGAGTCGCCACAGTCGCGCCTGGACGCTCACCCAGTCGCCGAGCAGGAATCCCAGCAGGTCGAGCTGATGGATGCCGTGGCCCAGAGTCGTGCCACCGCCTTCGGTCTGCCACCTGCCCCGCCATGGCGCAGAGAAATACCGCTCGTCGCGATACCAGAGCGTCTCGCACAGCGCGACCAGCGGACGCCCGAGGACTCCGGCGTGCAGCAGGTGCCGCACGTGCGCGGCCGCGGTGCCGGTTCGCTGCTGAAAGACGACCGAGAGGGTACGGTCCGCCGCCGCCGCCGCCGCGGCCCGCATCTCGTCGAGCTCGGCGAGCGAGGCTGCCGGCGGCTTCTCGACGACGACGTGCGCGCCAGCGGCCACACTCTCCAGCACCTGCCCGTGGTGGGCTGCCGGCGGCGTGCAGACCAGCACGACGTCGGGACGCTCGACCGACAGCAGCGCGTCGAGCGAATCGTAGACGACCGGACCTCCCCACTCCCCGGAGAAGGACTCGGCCGCCGCCCGTGAGCGGTCGACGACCGCCACGAGGTCGGCGCGCGGATAGGCGGTGACGGCTTGCGCGTGCAGCCGGGCCACGGCGCCCGTACCGACGATCGCGCACCGCAGGACCGGGGTCATGCCGCCCAGTATATTGGAAAGCGCTATCCTATGGGTGATCGCACGGCCCGAGGACGTCCGAGCCGGGAACCTGGAGTACCGATGACCCGCACGCGCTATGGCCTCATCGGCGCCGGACACCGCGCGCAGATGTACGTCGACGCGATCCTGGACGACTATGCGGACCGGGCGGAGCTCGTCGCGGTCTGCGAGCCGAACCCGGCGCGCGCCGCCTACTACATCGGCGCCGCTGTCACCGCGGGACGGGCGGCGCCGACGGCGTGGCACCCGGATCGCCTCAAGGAGATGGTCCGGGCCGAACGGATCGACCGTGTCATCATCTGTGCCCGCGACGACGAGCATGCATCGCTGATCGTCCGCGCGCTGGTCGCCGGCGCCGACGCCGTCGTCGAGAAGCCGCTCACGATAGACGCGCCCAGCGCGGCCGCGATCGAAGACGCGGTAGCGCGCACGGGTCGCGAGATCGTGCTCACCTTCAACTACCGCTACTCACCGCGCAACAGCGCGCTTCGGAAGGTGATCCAGGACGGCGAGATCGGTCAGGTGACCTCCGTCGACTTCTCGTGGATGCTCGACACCAAGCACGGCGCCGACTACTTCCGTCGCTGGCACCGCGAGAAGAAGCACTCCGGCGGCCTGCTCGTGCACAAGGCGAGCCACCACTTCGACCTCGTCAACTGGTGGATCGGCTCCGCCCCGACACGGGTCTACGCCTCAGGGGGTCTGCGCTTCTACGGCGCGGCCAACGCCGCCGCGCGCGGCCTCGACACGCGACCGCGCCGCGGCACCCACGACGGAGAACACGATCCGTTCGAGCTCGACCTCCGCGACGATCCCCGACTGACGGCCCTCTATCTCGATGCGGAACGCCATGACGGCTACGTACGCGATCGCGACGTGTTCGGCGAAGGCATCACGATCGAGGACAACCTCGCGCTGGTCGTCGACTACGCCTCCGGCCCGACGCTGTCGTACTCGCTCAACGCGCACGCACCGTGGGAGGGCTATCGCGTCGCCGTCAACGGCACCCGGGGTCGTGCTGAGCTCGACGTGGTGGAGCGCGGTTCCGTTCTCGTCGACGAGGGTCTCCATCCCGTCCTCGATCCGAGCGCCGTCGCCGCAACGGCGAGATCCCTGCGACCGCGGTGCGAACGCCTGCTCGTGCAGCGCCACTGGGAGGACGCGATGGAGGTGCCAGTCACACAAGCGGGCGGCGGTCACGGCGGCGGCGACGCCTTGCTGCTCTGGGATGTCTTCGCGGGTGCCGGAGACGATCCGTTGGGCCGCCCCGCGGACTGGACGGACGGCGTCCGCTCGATCGCGGTCGGCATCGCCGGGAACCGTTCGCTCGAGACCGGCCTGCCGGTCCGAGTCGCCGAGCTGGGCATACCGCTGCTGGCGCAGGAGTGACCCGTCCCCCTCGAGTCCGTAGCCACGACGAAGCGGGCCGGCCGGAGGAGCACTGATGCTCATTCCGGCCGGCCCGCGGTCACCGGCGCAGAGATGTGCCGAGGGACCCGGCTCAGTTCGCGGCGTCGATCTCGCCCTGAAGTTCGCTGATGAACGCGTTGGCCGCATCCAATGGCGCGCTCTGTCCGGCGAACACCTCCTGCGTGTACCGCGCCAGGATCGTCTCGATGCTGGATGCACCGTTCGGGGTCACCAGCGGCGCGTCGCCGGGAGTGACGCTGTCCTGGTAGGCGATCGCCGTCTGGTCCAACTCGGACAGGTCAGGTGTGATCGCGGCGCGGACCTCGTTGTTGGCGGGCACGCCACGCTCGGTCTTGATGATCGAGCCGGCCTCGTCGCTGTTGAGCAGCCAGTTCACGAACAGAGCCGCCTCCGCGGGGTGCTCGGTCTGGGACGAGATCGACCAGTACATCGACGGCTTGTACGAGTTGGGGTGGATGCCCTCGGGCTCCGGCAGCTTCAGCAGCACGAAGTCGTCACCGCTCGCGCCCTGGATCGCCGTGATCTGCGTGTTGTACGCCGTGCCCAGGGCCACCGCGTTGGTCGCCAGCGCACCGGCGTTGATGCCCGCGTTCTGGCTCTCGGTGATCGCCGACGCCGACAGCATGCCGCCCGAGGCCTGCAGGTCGAGCTGGAACTGCCACATGTCGGCCAGCGCCTGCGGGTCCAGGGTCACGGTGTTGTCCTCGCCGAACAGCTCACCGCCCTCCGAGCGCGCCCAGTACTTGACGCTGCCGGCGTCGAAGCCGCCGATCTGCGTGGAACCGGTGATCGCGCCGCCGCTCGCCTCGGTCAGTTCATCGGCGAGCGCCGCGTAGTCGTCCCACGTCCAGGTGTCGTCGTCGGGCAGCGCGATGCCGTACTGGTCGAACAGCGTCTTGTTCGCGATGATCGCGTACACGCCGACGCCGATCGGCATCGCATACTGCGTGCCGTCGACCTTGCCGAGGTCAACCGCCGACGTGTCGAAGTTAGTCGTGTCGATGTTGAGGTTGCTGAGGTCGTACAGGGCGCCTCGGTTGCCGTACGAGGCGAGGTAGAGCTCGTCCATCTGGACGACGTCGGGCATGTCGCCGGCGGCGGTCTGGGTGGCCAGCTGGTCCCAGTAGCCGTTCCAGTCGGTGTACTGCGGCTCGACCGTGATGTTCGGGTACTCCGCCTCGAAGGCGTCGATCGCCTCCTGGGTCGAGGACACGCGGGCGTCGCCACCCCAGAAGGTGACGGTGATGGTGACCGGGTCGGTGCTGAGCTCGGTCGCCGACGAGTTGCTGGAGCCGGAGCAGCCCGCCAGCGCGGCGGCTCCCCCCAGCGCCACGGCGACGGCCGCTGCCGCGCGCCGCTGGTTTTTGCCTGTGATCATGTGACTCTCCTATGAGATCTGTGACGTGATTGGTACGGATGCGGGGCGGACACCCCAGGGTTCCGGCGACGACGCCGGTTACTTTCCTCCGGTGGTGGCGATTCCCTTGACGAGGAACCGTTGGCCGAAGAGGAAGATCAGGAAGACCGGGATCAGGGAGACGACGCTCATCGCGAACACGGCGCCCCAGTTGGTGACGCCCTGCGCGTCGACGAACGCGCGTAGCGCGAGCGGGGTGGTGTAGTTGTCGGGCTTGGTCAGGTAGATCAGCTGCGAGAAGAAGTCGTTCCACGTCCAGATGAAGGTGAAGATCACCGTCGTCCCCAACGCGGGGGTCATCAGCGGCAGCATGATCTGCGAGAAGATCCGGAAGTGGCCGGCGCCGTCGATGCGCGCCGCCTCGTCCAGCTCGCGCGGGATGCCGCGGATGAACTGGACCATCAGGAAGATGAAGAAGGCGTCCGTCGCGAACAGCTTGGGCAGGATCAGCGGCCAGAAGGTGTTCACCAGGTCCACCTGCGAGAACAGGATGTACTGCGGAACGATGATCACGTGGATCGGGACCATGATCGTGATCAGCATGATCGCGAACAGCCACCGCTTGCCACGGAACTCGAGGCGTGCGAACGCGTACGCCGCGAGCGAGCATGCCACCAGGTTGCCCACGATGGCCCCGAGCACCACGATCATCGAGTTGATGAGGTAGTGGCCGAAAGGCTGGGTCAGAGCCGACCAGCCGTCGATGTAGTTCGAGATCTCGAAGCTCTGCAGCAGCAGGCTCGGGTTTCCGAAGATCTCGTCGTTCGGCCGCAGCGAGCTGATTACCATCCAGAGGACGGGATACAGCATCAGCAACGCGGCCAGGATCAGCACGAGGTGTTTGACGAACGCCCGCACCGGCTGCAGCACCTGTCGGCGGCCGACCGGGTTGCGGGTCACGACCCGCTCCGGGGCGGACAGGATGGTGGATGTCTCAGTCATCGTAGAAAACCCAGTACTTCGAGAGCCAGAAATTGAGAGCGGTGAACGCGCCGATGACCAGCACCAACAGCCATGCCAACGCCGACGCGTACCCCATGTCGAATGAGCCGAACGCTCGTTGATACAGGTAGAGCGAGAACACCAGCGTCGAGTCCGCCGGCCCGCCCGTCCCGCCCGAGACCACGAACGCCTGCGTGAACGACTGGAACGCGTGGATGATCTGCAGCACCAGGTTGAAGAAGATGATCGGGCTCAAAAGCGGCATCGTGATGCTCCGGAACTGCCGCCACCGACTCGCCCCATCTACCTGCGCGGCCTCGTAATACGACGTCGGGATCTGCCGCAGACCGGCCAGGAAGATCACCATCGGTGAGCCGAACGTCCACACGTTCAGCAGGATCAGGGTTGCCAACGCGGTATCAGGACTGGAGATCCAGCCCTGCCCCTGGATCCCGAAGAACGCGAGAGCATCGTTGACCAGGCCGCCCGTGCCGAACACCGTGCGCCACAGCACCGCGATCGCGACCGAGCCGCCGAGCAGCGACGGCAGATAGAACACCGACCGGTAGAACGACAGTCCGCGCACTCCCCGGTCCAGGAACACCGCGAGCGCGAGTGCGAGCGCCAGTTGGAGCGGGACCGAGATGATCACGTAGAGGAACGTGTTGATCAACGATCGCAGCAGACGCTCATCGCCGAACATCCGCACGATGTTGTCCAGTCCGTTGAACACCGGCGCCTGCAACAGGTTGTACTTCGTGAAGGCCAGCACCAACGACGCCAGCATCGGCCCGGCCGTGATCAGCACCAGGCCGATGAACCAAGGGGTCAGGAACCAGGCCGCGGCGCGGTTATCCCGCTTGCTGCCTTTGCCGCCCTTCTCGAGCTTTCGAAGCTCTGCAAGCGCGCTCATACGGTGCACCGGCTCCGGCTCACGACTGGCGACGACTTACGCGCACAGTTCCCTGTTCCCGCGACCACGATGCTCCTTCGAATCAAAAAGTGTTCGTTCACTATTTGGCTGATCCCAAGATAGTGAACGATCACGAACCTTGTCAAGATCGACCGAGGCGCCATTCCGCGGCGGCCGTGGACAGCTCGGGTCCGCCGGTCAGAGAGCTGATCCGACCGCAGAGCTCGGCATCCGAAGCGAGCTGCGGATCGATGGCCCGCAGCAGTGCGGTGACCGAGTCGGACGCAGAGGCCGCGACAGCGATCTCCGCGTCGCGCGTGTCCTCCCCCGCCAGCCCGCGACGCACCGCCGCGATCCACGCGGCGATCGCGAGGGCCGCACCGTCAGCGGTTCGCCCCGATCGGCGCTCCGCCCGTGCGACCGGGGCGATGCGCAAGGAGAGCTTCGTCAGCGCGTCCGAGGCGATCTGCTCCAGCCGGTGCTCGATGCGCGGGTTCGCGAACCGTTCCCGAAGGGCGGCGCGATACGCATCGACCCCCAGGCCGTCGGGCAGCTGCCGCTCCGCCTCGTCCCACCAGCGCTCGACGGCTCGAGCGCATTCGGGGTCGGCCATCGCGTACGCCACCGTGTCGTGCCCACGGAGGCGGCCGAGCGCGGCGAGCAGCGTGTGGGCGCCGTTGAGCAGCCAGAGCTTGCGCGCCTCGTACGGCTCGATCTCGTCGACGAAGCGCGCGCCGGCCGATTCCCAGTCCGGCCGACCGGCCGGGAACGCGCCGGACAGCGTCCAGTCGGCGAACGGCTCCGCCGCCACCGGCGCGACATCCCGCCAGCCGGTAGTCGCCGCGACCTCGGCCACGAGCTCCGGGCCGACGCGCGGAGTGATGCGGTCGACGGATGTCGAGACGAAGGACACGGATGCCGAGATCCAGTCGGCCAGACCCGGATCGGTCTCACCGGCCAGCCGGATCAGCGCGCGACGCAACGCACCTCCGTTGTCGGGGAAGTTGTCGCAGGGCACGATCGCGAGCGGACCCGCTCCGAGCCGGCGCCGCTCACGCAGGCCGGCGACGAGCCGACCGGGCGTGGTCTCGCAGGGGCCGGGTACGGCACCACGCAGACGTGCGAGATCGGCGGCGACGCCCGGATGCGCGAGATCGAGGGCGCCCGTCGGATCGAGGCAGTACCCCCCCTCGGTGACGGTCAACGTCACGACGGCCGTGGAAGCCGCCGCGACGGCCGCGAGGAGCGCCGGTGCGTCGCTGCCGGCATGGGCCTCGACGATGCTGTCGACGATCTCGAAACGGTCGCCTTCCGGTCCGCGCTCCACGAGCGTGAACAGTCCGTCCTGGCCGGCCAGGTGATGAGCCAGCTCCGCCCCGCGGCCCGCGAAGGCGGCGATGCCCCATTCCTCGCTGTCAGTGGCACGCGCCGTGTACCACGCCTGGTGCGCACGGTGGAAGGCGCCGAGTCCGATGTGCACGATGCGTGCCGGCGGCCGTGTGGCGGCGATCCCCCGTGAACGCGCGAGGGCCGACCGCGTCAGCTGCCGCCCGGTCACAGCTTGAACGCCCGGCGCGGGATGGCGTCCACGAGGTCGGCGCAGATGCGCTGTGCGCTCTCGTGACCGAGGCGGCCCTCCACCACGAGACGTGCGAGGAAGGCCGAGTCCACGCGCCGAGCGGTGTCGTGGCGCGCCGGGATGGAGAGGAAGGCGCGGGTGTCGTCGACGAACCCCGAACCCCGATAGAAGCCGGCTGTCTCGGTCACGGCGGCACGATATCTCAGGATCGCGTCGGGCGCGTCGAGGAACCACCACGGCGAGCCGATGTACACGCTCGGATAGAAGCCGGCGAGCGGGGCGATCTCGCGCGAGAACGCGGTCTCGTCGACCGTGAACAGGATGAGGTGGAATCCGGGCTCGAGGCCGAACCGCTCGAGCAGCGGACGCAGCCCTTCGACGAACGTGGTCTGCACCGGGATGTCATGGCCGGTGTCCGGTCCGTGGCGGTGCAGCGTGGCGCTGCTGTGGTTGCGGTAGACGCCCGGATGAAGGGTCATCACCAGTCCGTCCTCGACGCTCATCCGAGCCAGCTGCAGCAGCATGTGCGCCCGGAAGCGGGCGAGCTCGCCACGATCCGCCGACCCACGCAGAATGCGGTCGAACAACGTGCTCGCCTCAGCCAGCTCGAGGTCGACGGTGGCCGTGTCGACGACGCCGTGGTCGGCGGATACCGCACCCGCCGCCACGAAGTGCTCACGTCGAGCCTGCAGGGCTGCGAGGTAGCCCTCGAATGTGGCCGGGGCGCTGGTGATGGCGAGCAGTCGCGGCAGCGCCTCCGTGAACCCGGGCTGCCCGGGGTCGACGTATCGATCGGGGCGGAAGGTGGGCAGCACTCTGAAGCCGTCGGCCTGCAGCCGGCGGTGCGGCTCGAGGTCGTCGAGCGGGTCGTCGGTGGTGGCGAGCACGTCGATGCCGAAGCGGCGGAACAGCGCGCGCGGACGGAACTCCTCAGTAGCCAGCCGCGCGGCGATCCGGTCGTAGAGCGCGTCGGCAGACGCCGGCGTGAGCTCATCGTCGATGCCGAAGACGCCGGCGAGAGCGTCCGCCAGCCACAGACCGGTGGCCGTGCCCGCGAAGACGTGCCAGTGCTCGGCGACGATCCGCCAGACCTGGCGCGGGTCGGCACCGCCACCGACTCCGAGGCGTTCGAGCGGGACCCCGTCGGCATGCAGCAGCCGCGTGAGGTAATGATCCTGGGTGATCAGAAGCGACGCGGGGTCTTCGAAGGGCACGTCTGCGGCGAGCTGCATCGCCGAGACATGCCCGTGCGGAGAGATGATCGGCGCGTCGGCGACCATCTCGTAGAGCTCCCTCGCGACGGCGCGGGTCGCGGCGTCGACCGGCAGCAGCCGATCCGGAGCGCCCTGCGATCGCGGTGTCGCCCGTGGTACGTCGTGTCCCAACATGACTCCCTCGTCGGATCGATGTGTCCATAGTGATCGTTCACCATTGTGCCGCGCCGCTACAGTAGTGAACGATCACGACCACGTCAATCGACTGACAGAGGGGGAAGTTGGTGGCTGAACGAATGAGCGCAGAGCGGCGTCCGACGATTCTCGAGGTCGCCCGACTGGCCGGCGTCTCGCACCAGACCGTCTCCCGGTTCCTGCGATTCAACGGCGACGGACTCAAGCCCGCGACGCGCGAGCGGGTGACCGCCGCGATCGAGGAGCTGAACTACCGACCGAATCTCGTCGCCCGATCCATGCGCACCCGCGTGACCGGTCGGGTCGCCGTCCTCATGCCTGCGCTCGCCTACAACCCGGCCCGCATGCTCGCCGGGGCGACGCAGAAGGCGCACGAAGCCGGCTACACGGTGGAGGTCATCAGTCCGGAAGGCGGTGCCGCCTCTCGTGCCGAGCGCATCCTGGAGCTGTCCGACACACGGCAGGTCGACGGCATCCTGTCGCTGGCGGCCGTCGACCTCGCCGACCGCGACCTGCCGACCGACACGGTCGTCGTCGTCTCCTCCAGCTTCGACGACGAGATGCGCGGCACGGGCGAGCTGACCGACGCCACGCCCGTCGTCGAGTTCATCGAGCGGCTGGCCGAGCTCGGGCACCGGCGCTTCTACCACGTGGCCGGCGATGCGGGCTTCCCCTCGGCCCGGGCTCGCGCGGCGGCGTTCACCGAGTCCGTCGAACGCTTGGGCCTGGAGTCGTTGGGGGTGTACGCGGGCGACTGGAGCGGCGAGTCGGGTGTCGCGGCGGTGCGCGCGATCCGTGCCGGCACGGAGCCCACCGCGATCATCGCGGCCAACGACGTCGCCGCCGCCGGCGTGATGCGCGGCGCCGCCGAGCGTGGCTGGAGCATCCCCGGCGACATCAGCGTGACCGGTTGGGACAACAACCCGATGGATCCGTTCCTCAGCCCCTCGCTGACCACCGTGGACGTGAACCTCGAACGCATCGGCGGCAATGCGATGGCACGGCTGATCGGCCTCCTGCGTGACGAGGAGGCCGAGATCAGCGACGTTCCGCTGAACCACATCATCTGGCGCGAGTCGACCGGCCCCGTCTCCTGACCGCAGGGCAGTGTCCGTGTCTTGTTGCACGTAAGGTGATCGTTCACTATTGTTCACGGCGGACGGCGGCAACCGCAGCTCCCGAAAGGATCGACGATGGAACACACCTGGCGCTGGTTCGGCCCCACCGACCCGATCACCCTCGCCGAGATCCGTCAGACCGACGCCACCGGCATCGTCACCGCCCTGCACCACATCCCGAACGGAGAGGTGTGGCCGGTCGAGGAGATCCTCGCCCGCAAGGCCGAGATCGATGCAGCCGGGCTGACCTGGTCGGTCGTCGAGTCGGTGCCGGTCCACGAGCACATCAAGTGGGGCGGACCGTATCGCGAGCAGGCCATCGCGAACTATGCGCGGACGCTGCGCAACCTCGGCGAGGCCGGCCTCCGCACGGTCTGCTACAACTTCATGCCGGTCATCGACTGGGCCCGCACCGACCAGCGCTACGCGCTGCCGACCGGCGGCTACGCGATGCGCTTCGACTTCGCGGCGCATGCCGCCTTCGACCTGTTCGTGCTCCGGCGCGAGGGCGCCGAAGCCGACTACTCCGACGAGGACCTGGCTCGCGCGCGCGCGTTCTTCGACGCCGCGGACGCGGATGCGCTCCGCGCCCTCAGCGACACGGTGCTGCTGGGACTGCCCGGCTCGGAGGAGTCGTACGACCTCGACTCGCTGCGCGCCGGGCTCGCCCTCTATGACGGCCTGTCGGCACAGGATCTGCGGGAGAACCTGGGGATCTTCCTGCGCGGGGTGGTCCCTGCGGCCGAGGAGGCCGGCATCCGGCTGGCGATCCACCCGGACGACCCGCCCCGACCGCTGTTCGGTCTGCCGCGGGTGGTCTCGAGCGCCGACGACGCGCAGTGGCTGCTCGACGCCGCCCCGTCCTGGGCGAACGGGCTCACGATGTGCGTGGGCTCGTACGGCTCGGTGCCGACCAACGACGTGGTCGAGATGACACGCCGGTTCGCGCACCGCATCTACTTCGCGCACCTGCGCAACGTCACGATCGAGGCGGACCGCAAGAGCTTCTTCGAGGACGGCCACATCGACGGCGGATCCGACATGGTCGGCGTCATCCACGCGCTGGTGACCGAGGAGCGGCGTCGCGCGATCGCCGGCGAGGACGCCGCGGTGATCCCGATGCGTCCCGACCACGGGCACTTCCTCCTCGACGACCTGTCGCGGCGCACGTACCCCGGCTACGCCCTCATCGGGCGGCTCAAGGGGCTGGCGCAGCTGCGCGGTGTGGAGCTGGCCGTCACGCGGACGCTCGAGGCGTGAACGCCGACGTGGTCGATCTGCTCGCGATCGGCGAGACCATGGCGCTGATCACGCCCGCGCCGGGACGATCGTTGGCGGCAGAGGGCGCGGCCCGCATCGGCTTCGGTGGCGCGGAGAGCAACGTCGCCGCCGGGGTCGTCGCCGGCGGCGGGCGAGCCGCTTGGCTGTCGGCGGTCGGCGACGACCCGTTCGGCGAGCTGATCGTCGCCGGGCTGCGCGCCCGCGGCGTGGACACCGCCGCCGTGCGCGTCGACCCGACACGCCCCACCGGGCTCATGCTCAAGCAGCCGGGTGCAGCGGGATCACGAGTCTTGTACTACCGCGCAGGATCCGCGGCCGCTGCACTGTCGCCCGCAGATCTCGGACGCCTGCCCCCAGCCCGCGTGGTGCACACCTCCGGCATCACGGCGGCTTTGTCCTCGTCGTGCCGCGAGCTCGTCGCACACGTGCTGGACGGCGCGGCCGGCGACGCCGTCGTCAGCTTCGATGTCAACCACCGGCCAGCACTGTGGCCGAGCCTCGAGGAGGCGGCGTCCACGCTCCTCGACCTCGCCCGCCGCGCCCACATCGTCTTCGTCGGGCGCGACGAGGCCGAACGGCTGTGGGGCACGGTCACCGCCGAGGCGGCGCATGAGCTGCTGCCCGACGTGCCGCACCTCGTCGTCAAGGACGGCGAGGTGGAAGCGGTCGAGTTCGGCGCCGCCGGCGTCTCCCGCATCCCGGCGCATCATGTCGAGGTCGTCGAGCCGGTGGGCGCGGGCGACGCGTTCGCCGCCGGCTGGCTGAGTGCGTGGCTGTCGGGCCTCGACGCGCCCGCGCGACTGCAAGCCGGTCACGACGGCGCCGCCGCCGTGCTGCGCAGCACGGACGATCTCCCGCCGGCATCGGCCGGCGGGATGTCCCCGATGAGAGAGGCCTCCTGATGAGCGACGACTACTTCACCCACACGTTCTCCGACGTCCCGGTGATGGGCATCTTCCGCCGGCAGGGGTTGGAGCGCACGCTCCAGCTGGCCGACGCCGCCTGGGACGCCGGCGTGCGCATCATGGAGGTGCCCGTGATGGGTCCCGACGACGTGCCAGTGCTGCGCGCGGTCGCCGAGGCGGCCCGTGCGCGCGGGCTCGACGTCGGTGCCGGCACGATCATCTCGCCGGAGCAGATCGAGATCGTCGCGGAGGCCGGCGCCGCGTTCACCGTCGCGCCGGGCTTCGATCCGGACGTCGCTGCCGCGAGCGTGGCACAGGGGCTGCCGCACATCCCCGGCGTCGCCAGCGGCAGCGAGGTGCAGGCGGCCCTGCGGGCCGGTTTCACCTGGCTGAAGGCGTTCCCGGCCGAACGGCTCGGGCCGCAGTGGATCCGGCATCTGCGCGGGCCGTTCCCGCAGGTGCGCTTCGTCGCGACCGGCGGCGTCACGCCGGAGACCGCCGCGACGTTCCTCGAGGCCGGATGCCGCGTCGTCGCGCTCGGCTCGGCGTTCGACACCGCGGAGCAGATCGACAAGGTGGGCCGACTGCTGCGCGGCGAGTGACAGCAGCCGCTCCGCGGCCGGACGCGCGTCCGGATCATGGGCACGAGGGGCGAGTCCAGTCGCCGCATATCCTCCGTTCGCATTCACGCACATAGACCCATTGACGTGGGGAATGATCGTTCACTATTCTCAGGTCAATCAGGGTGAACGTTCACGTTTTTCAGACGTGAACGTGGCACGACGACGTCCCTTCCTCCGACGCATGCATCGTTGCATCGCAACCGTGCTCGCGGCTTCGCGCAACGAGCGCACCGGCGGGGCGTCCCGACGGAAAGGATGCACCCATGCGACGACCGAGCCTCTGGAGGTCTGGTCTCACCGCTCTCACCGTCGCCGCCATCGGCGTCGGCACGCTCTTCGCCACGGCGATGCCGGCCTCCGCCGCGTCGGAGTCGACAGCGGTGTCGACCGCCACGGCGGACGCGACGTTCACCGGCTACACCGACAAGGACGACCTGCGCACGAGCGGACGCGCGATCGTCGCGAGCGGCGAGCTGCCGGTCACGGACGGCTCGGCGCCCTCGGGGACGGGCACGACCTACTACGTCGATTCCGCCTCGGGCGACGACACCGCCGACGGCACGTCGCCAGAGACCGCTTGGCAGTCGTTCGACAACGTGAACGCGACAGTGTTCCAGCCGGGCGACCGCATCCTCCTCAAAGCCGGCAGCGTCTGGCAGGCCGATGGCGACACCGTCGCGACCGAGGCCTACGACTACACGACCTGGAGCAACGGCGTCGGCACCGACGTCGTCGGCGCCGACGCCACCGCGCTGCTGGCACCCCAGGGCTCGGGCACCGAGGAGGACCCGATCGTGCTGTCCAGCTACGGCGACGGCGCGGCGCCGGAACTGGACGGCCGCGGCACCGTCAACGACGTGCTGCAGCTGACGAACCAGGAGCACTGGGACATCTCGAACCTCGAGATCACCAACGAGACCGATGGGTTCGACGCGTCGACGTACGACGCCGACGGCCTCGCCCCCGGTCAGGAGAACCCCCTGACGGGCGATCTGCGCGGAATCCACGTCCAGGGCGAGAGCGCCGGAGTGCTCACCGGCTTCGAGGTCCATGACGTCTTCGTCCACGACGTCAGCGGCGTGACCTGGTCGGTCACCGGCGCCGGCGTCGACCGCTCGAAGCGGACGGGTGGCATCGTCTTCGAGGGGCTGAAGGGCGACGGCGTCACCGCCAGCCAGCTCGAGGGCATCGTGGTGCGCGACAGCGTGATCGCGAACACCTCCTTCGCGAACATCGCCTTCCGCCAGTTCTCCGGGATGGGCACCTGGCGCTATCAGAACGTGAAGCCGGGGTGGGGCGACCGCGCCGTGGCCACGGCGAGCACCACGGGTGTGATCACCGAGGACTCCGACTGGCGCCCGTTGAGCGACGTACAGATCTCGGGGAACTACCTGAGCAATCGCGACACCACGTACGGCTGGGACGCGATGTACCTGACGAGCGTGCAGAACGCGACGGTCGAGGGCAACCTCATCGACGGCGCCGGCGTCTCCGGCATCGAGATGTACTGGGCCGACGACATCCTGATCCAGGACAACGAGGTCGCAGAGGTCGAGGGGCGCACGGACGCGGCGGACTCCAACGGCATCGATCCGGACCGGGGGACCTCGAACATCCTGATCCAGGGCAACTACATCCACGACGGCGGCGAGGGCATCCTGCTCTGCGGGTTCTCGTTCGGCACCGCGGTCGTGCGGTACAACATCATCGCCGACGTCGACCGGAACTACGTCAATCCCCACGGCGACAAGGGCGTGAACGTCGTCTACAACAACCTGATGTACAACGACCAGCAGGGCAACAGCAGCACCATCGGCTTCTTCCGGTCGTCGGGAACGGCGTCCAGCTACCTGAAGTCGAGCAATCTGCACTACGTGCTGAACAACGTGTTCGTCAACCGCCAGTCCTCCGGCGTGACCGGCTCCGAGTTCCAGACCGACTACCCCGGGGTGACCTTCAGCAACAACTCCTACTCGGGAGTCAAGATCAGCGCCCCGTCCGCCGACGCCGACGCCATCACCACGGACCCGCAGCTGATCGGAGACCCGCAGGACGACATCGCCGATGCGGCGATCGGCTCGGTCTCCTCGCCGCTGATCGCGGCCGGCACCTCCGTCGACCTGTCGACGCTCGTCCCCGGCTTCGCCGTCACCGGACAGTCGGACGCGAGCCAGGTCGACGCCAGCGCCGACTTCTTCGGGGCGAGCCTCTCGACACCGCCCACCGTGGGCGCGACCTCGTACGCGCCGGCCGCCGGCAACGGCGTGATCGCGGGCGACGTGCTGGACGAATGGGGCGACCCGGTACCCGGCGCGGCCGTCGACTACGGCTCGCAGTCGGTCACCGCCGACGACGAGGGTCACTATGCGATCGAGCTCGGCGCCGGCTCGTACACGCTGACGCCGACCGCGACGGATTATGCACCCGGCGACGACGTCGCGGTGACTCTCGCGGCGGGGCAGACGCTGCGCACCGATCTGACGCTGGGCGAGACGACCACGACCGTCGGCACGGTGACCGGCACCGTCACCTCGGGCGGATCGGCGGTCGAGAACGCGACGGTGGCTCTGTCGCAGGGCGGCGAGACCGTCACGACGACCACGACCGACACGGCCGGCGCCTACACGTTCTCCGATGTGCCGGCCGCAGTCGACTACGCGGTCGACGTGACCAAGGAGGGATACCAGCAGAGCTCCACGTCCGACGTGACCGTCGCGGCGGCGCGCACGACCACGATCGACGTCACGCTGTCGCGCGATCCGGGCGCCACGGACTATGCGATCGACGAGACGTTCGACGACGAGACCACGGGCACCTTCACCGGAACCGCGGACGGCGTGCTCGCGGCGAAGTCCTCATCGGCGGGCACGCTGAGCATCGTCGACGATCCTGACCGGTCGGGCAACAAGTATCTGGACATCTCGAAGACCGCGAGCGGCAACCTCGCCGTGTACACCGCCGACGAGCAGAACCTCACCGGCACCGTCACGATCGAGGCGAGGATCAAGCGCACGACGACGAACACCTCCGCGAACCAGGTGGGGATGTACTCGTACACCGGAACCGACTGGAACGCCTCGGCGCCATGGTCCTCGACCAATCCGGCAGCGACGTTCGCCCTGTCGGGCGGGAAGATCATCACGCACAACGTGACCGGGTCGAGCCAGACCGTGGCGGCATCCTCCTACGCGGCAGGGCAGTGGTACACGATCCGCAACGTCGTCGACCTCGACACCGGCACGTTCGACTTCTACGTGAACGACATGACGACGCCGGTGCTGGTCGACCAGCCGCTGCGCACGCAGGTGGCCGAGCTGGACTACTTCTCGTTCTTCTCGAACTCGTCGAACGTCGGCGACATGCTCGTCGACTACTTCCGGGTCAACACGGGCCTGCCGTACGACTACGACGACTCCGCGCTCGGCAGTGTCGATGTCCAGACCGCTGACGGCCCGGTGACGCTGACCGCGTCCGCCGACGGCTCGACGTACTCCGGAACGGTCGACCCGTTCACCGACGAGGTCACGGTCGCCGCAACCTCGGACAGCCCGTTCGCGAGCGTCTCCGTGAACGGCAGCGTGCTCGCGGACGGTGAGACGACGTCCGTGCCGCTGGACGCGGGTCAGGACGAGGACGCGGTGATCACGACCGACATCCCGGTGGTGGTCACCGCCGAGGACGGCAGCACGACCTCGTACACGATCTCGGTATCGCGGACGAACCCGAGCCAGTCGACGCAGCTGCGCGACCTGTCGGTCGTCGGCTACGAGCTGACGCCCGCGTTCGCCTCGGACCAGCAGGGGACGGACGTGCCGTACGCGCTGACCGAGACCCTGGACAGCTCGGTGACGTCGGTGCAGCTCGCGTGGGAGCTCGGCTGGGCCGGTCAGAGCGTGCAGGTCGACGGCGAGGATGTCCCTGCCGGCACGGCCGGCACGACGGTCGACCTGCAGCCGGGTGAGAACACGATCGAGATCACGTCGAGCTCGTTCGCGGGCGACTTCGGCACCTATGTGATCACGGTCGACGTGGCAGACCCGCAGCCCACGTCGGTCACCGTGGCCGGCGCGTCGAGCGTCGCGACCGGCGAGGCGACCACGCTCACCGCGACGGTGGAACCGGCGGACGCGGAACAGGGCGTGACCTGGGCGTCGTCGGACACCGCGGTGGCGACCGTCTCCTCCTCCGGTGTCGTGACGGGAGCGTCTGAGGGCACGGCGGTGATCACGGCCACGTCCGTCGCGGCCGAGGATGTCCAGGGCTCGGTCTCGATCACCGTCCTGCCCGCGGCCTGGTCGGCATCGACGGTCTACACGGCCGGCGACCGGGTCTCGTACGACGGCGCCGTGTACGTCGCGCAGTGGTGGACGCAGGGCGAGACCCCGGGCTCGACGTCGTACGGTGCGTGGGCCGAGATCGGCGCAGCCACGGAATGCACCGCCGGCACGACGCCGGCATGGACGTCGTCGTGGATCTACACCGGCGGCGAGACGGTTGTCTACGACGGCAAGCGGTGGCAGGCGAAGTGGTGGACCCGCAACCAGACGCCCGGCGATGTCTGGGGACCCTGGACCCTGCTCGACGCCTGCTGAGCGCGTCGCGAACGGAGAAGGCCGGCTCACCCGCGGGTGGGCCGGCCTTCCGGCGTCCAGAGCGGATGCTGCAGCGTCAGCGCTGCCAGACGGTCTTCATCGCCGCGAAGATCTCGTCGTCGTCCTTGCGGTTCTCGAGGTTGAGGACGATCACGACGTCCTTCTCCTGCGCGGTGTAGGTGAACTCGCGCTGCCACCGGTAGAAATACGGGCCGTCGCCCCGCACACGCAGGTAGCCCATGAGGGCGGAGATCACCCAGGCCGTCTCCTTGATGCCGCAGAGCGCCTCTTCACGATAGAAGTCGCGCCACTTGCCGTGTTCACGATCGCGCAGCTCGCGGTCGCCCGCCCGGAACTGATCGCGCGCGAGACCGGCGCGATAGAAGGCGTGCCGCCAGTCCCCCTCCCAGGCCGCGAGCAGCGCCTGACACACGAGAGACGAGCCGCGGATGCTGCGTTGATACACGCGGGCCTGCAGGAGGAGCGTGTCGCGGATGAGCTCGGCCGCGTGATCATCCGCATCCAGCACGGCACGTTCGACGGCCTTGACGAGGGCGTCGTAGCGCTCGACGGCGGGATCACACAAGGACGCGAAGAACCGCACCTGTTCCTGCAACGTCGGAGCCGCGCACAGCCAGAGCATGAGCTCGGCGCTCGGCGCTTCGCGATCGGTGAGGAACTGGCTGATCAGGATGCGCGGCACGAAGTTGAAGAGGAGCTCTCCCGCAGCGTTGTCCCACTCCGGTCCGAAGGAGGCGGCCGCCTGCCAGTACTGCTCGAACGCCGGGAACAGGGCGTCCGCGGCATCCGCGCCGTAGTAGCTCGCCACGTAGTCACGGCACACTCGTTCGGTGTCCACGTGCCCGTCTCGCCAGATCGCCGCCATGAGGTTCAGGAGGTAGACGTGCGGCTTGATGTTCGATGCGTTGATGACCCAGACGTCGTCTCCGCCCCGGTCGATGACCTCCTCGAGCTCGGCCGCGATCCTGCGCGGGTCCGCAGGCCGCTGAGTGATGTGGTTGCTGGCCTTCAGATCGAAGTAGGAGGCGTGGAAGTAGATGCCGTTGCCACCCGGCCCGTCGGGGTCGGGCATCGCCGGGATCCGCAAGTCCTCGCCGGCGGCGGTCATCCGCGACACCATGCGGGCGTATCCGTTGTCCGACCACAGCTTGATGATGTCGTCGGGATAGTCCAGCAGGCCCCGCTCGTACAGTTCCATCGACTCGTCGTAGAGATAGATGCAGCAGACGGCATCGGGGTCCGCGGCGCGCACCAGGTCGTGCTGGCGTCGGATGATCGTGTTGATGACCTCCGCGCGGGCCTCCGGGGTGTCGTAACGCGGGTCGTTGGTCCAGAACGGCGAGTCGCCCTGACCTCGGAATCCGAGCGTCCACACCACCCGCGCGTCCTGTCGCTCCTCGACGGCGTCCCGCCACAGCTCCTCGAATCGGTCGCGCTCCTCGGGCCATCGCGGCTCGACGCCGGGGTAGACCTCGGAGAACATCCGCGCGCCCAGCGGGCAGGCATGATGCTGCGCGATGTAGAAGCCCATGTCCTGGGCGAGCTCTGTGTGGTCGATCCGCTCTCCGGAGCCCGGGATGACGAGGTTACCGCCGAGGCGATAGATCGTCTCGAACACGATCCGCCAGGGCAGATCCTTGTCGCCTTCCAGCGACCAGCCGAGCAGCAGCACCTCGTCGTTGATGAAGAAGCCCTTGTACCGCACGGCGGACGGTGTGCTGCGGAGCCTGAACGAGTCGTCGAGGTCGACGCCGTTCACGGGGACGAACTCCTGGTCGTTCCAGAACCACAGGTCCTTCACGCCGAGCACCTCGCGGCTGATCGCGTACAGGCCGTAGATGAACCCGAAGTCGTCGGCGGCGACGACCTCGAGGCGACCGGCCGTGACCTGCACGTCGTACTGCTCGGCCGCCTGATCTCCCCGAACGAGGATGATCGGAGCACCCGGCTCGGTCATGGGCAGCAGCGTCTTGGCGATGTCTCGCTGGAGATCCTCCACGGCGTACCGCACGGCGGCGGAGATCTCTCCGGCGATGGTCGTCTGTGCTGTCAGCGTGATGCCCATCGGCGCCTTCGCAATCGGTTGGTGTGCTGTCGTTCGTCTTCGTCGAGAGCACGGCGCGCCCTCAACGATGAAACGGCGCCGTCCCCGGCATCTGCAACCGATCACCTATGGGTGATCGTTCACTATAGCCACGATAGTGATCGTTCACTCACTCCGTCAAGACGACAGGTGCCCCCTCGGCCGCCGAGCCCGCTAGTGCGTGAGCACTCGAGCTTGAGCCTGCGCCCGCACGCTGAGCTCGGCCGCCGCGAAGGCGTGCGCCTGCGTCATCGCGTTCTCGGTGCGGTTCAGGCAGTCCAGGATCAGCTCGCCGAAGAAGGGGTAGCCGACGGAGCCGGTCGCGTCGATCCGCCGTTCGCCGTCGCCGTTGATGAGCAGGAGCTGACCCGGGCCGTGATCCGTCGCGATGTCGACGTACTTGCGCAGCTCGATGTAGCCCGCGGTGCCGAGGATGAAGGTCCGCCCGTCACCCCAGGTGCTCAGCCCGTCGGGGGTGAACCAGTCGACGCGCACGTATCCCGTGGTGCCGTTGTCCAGGATGACGTGGGCGTCGCCGAAGTCGTCGAGACCGGGGGTGTCGGGGTGGGCATGGTTCGCGATCGTCGCACTGCTGATCTGCCCGTCGCGGGCGCCGGTGAAGTGCAGCAGCTGTTCGAAGTTGTGGCTGCCGATATCGCAGAGGATGCCGCCGTACCGCTCGCGTTCGAAGAACCAGTCCGGACGCCCGATACCGAGCCGGTGCGGCCCGAAGCCCGCCACGTGCAGCACCCTGCCGATCGCCCCCTGGTCGATGAGCTGGCCGGCCAGCACCGCCGCCTCGACGTGGATGCGCTCCGCGTAGTAGACCGCATACTTGCGTCCCGTGCGCTCGGTCGCGGCCCGCGCGGCGGCCAACTGGTCCAGGGTGGTCAGCGGCGCCTTGTCGGTGAAGTAGTCCTTGCCGGCATCGATCACGCGCAGTCCGAGGTCGCACCTCTCCGACGGGATGGCGGCGGCGGCCACCAGGTGCACGTCGGGGTCGCTGAGCACCTCCGCCTCGCTGCGGGCGACACGCACCTGCGGAAAGGCCTCGCGGAACTTCTCGACCCGCTCCGGCACCGGGTCGTAGACCCACTTCAGCGTGGCCCCGGCGTCGATCAGAGCTTCGGTCATGCCGCCTATGTGTCCGTGGTCGAGATGGGTGGCGGCGATGACGAACTCGCCCGGATCGACCACAGGCCGGGGCATGGATGCGGGCGCGTAGGTGGCACCGTCGTCGGCAGACATCAGCGTCTTCCGCCTCCCGGCTCAGCCGGCGTCCGACGAGGCGCCGACGATGATGGCACCCTGCTCGCGGCGGGATCCGGTCTTCTCGAAGAAGTGCGGAGCACGCGACTCGAGGCCTCCGGATCGGTAGTAGGGATTCTCCGGCGACAACGGCAGATCGACGGTGCGACGCTCGATCGCGGCCTGGTAGATCGCGGTGACGAGCTCGATCGCTGTGCGTCCGTCTGCGCCGGTGGCTTCCAGCGCGGCGTCACCGCGGATCGCGGCGAGGACGTTGGCGATCTGGCCCGCGTGGAGCAGGTGCCCCAGCGGCGCGTGCGCCGCGGCGAGCGCGTCGAGCTGTGCCACGAGATCCGCGTCACCACCCGGCACGGGGAACCCGTTCTCATCGCCCGTCGAGGCGGCCGCTCGCCAGGGCTGCGAGATCCGCGCCCGCGCGCCCTGCACGACGATCGCCTGCTCCTCGCCATGGTGGACCACCGAGCTGGTGAGCTCGGCGAGCGCACGGTCGTACTGCAGGATCGCGACCGACAGGTCCTCGACCTCGGCGTTGTCGTGCTGTGCGTTGGTCATCATGGCGGCGACCGCTCGCGGCCGGCCGAGCAGCCACAGCAGGAGATCTATGTGGTGGATGGCGTGGTTGAGGGTGCAGCCACCGCCCTCGGAGGCCCACGTCCCGCGCCACCACAGGTCGTAGTAGGGCTGGGCGCGCCACCACGACGAGTCGACCTTGACGTGGGAGATGGACCCGATCAGGCCGGTGGCGAGCACCTCCTTGAGCGTGGCCATGTCGTCGCGATAGCGGTTCTGCGCAACGACGGAGAGGATCTTGCCCGATCCCGCGGCGGCGGCGAGCATCGCGTCGCACTCTTCGAGCGAAGCGGCCATCGGCTTCTCGACGATGACGTTCACTCCGTGACGGAGGTACTGGATCGCGAGCGGCGCGTGCGACGAGGGCGGCGTGACGATGCTGACCAGGTCCAGCTGCTCCCCCGCCAGCATCGCGTCGGGACCGTCGTAGACCCGCGCGTTGCGCAGGCCGTGCGCGTCGCGCTTGACCGTCGCCTTCGCGAGCGTGAGGTCGGAGATCGCGACGATCTCGACGGCATCCGGGAACTCCAGATATGCCTCGATGTGCGCGCTCGCGATTCCGCCGGCCCCGACGATTCCGACCTTGAGCATCTGCGCTCGTCCTCCCGTAGATCCGCGATCTTAGTGATCGTTCACTAAATCTATCGCCCACAGTTCCGGTCGTCCAGTCCTGCCCGGCGGCAGATCGGCTGCACCCATCCGGCGAGCGGATGACCGTCGGATCCAGACAAATCGGCAAGCGCTTTCCACTAGCAACGCTGGCATGCCAGACTGGATCCGGTGCGCAGCAGGGACTCATGATGCGCCGGAGGAGACGAAATCCCATGAAGGCAGTGATCGCCGTCGGAACCGGCCGCTACGCCGACCCCTGGCACCCCTACCCGGCGATCGCCGACGAGCTCGCCACGCTGCTGGCCGAGGCGGGGTTCGAGGTGACCACCGAGCACGACGTGGACGCCGCGATGGCGCAGCTGGCCGGTGTCGACCTGCTCGTGGTCGACGCCGGTGACCCGTGGCGCGACAACGACGGCGCCTCCGCTCCCGGAGGACTCGACCGGGGAGCACTGCTGCGCGCGACGGAGCGCGGCACCGGCGTGCTCGCATTGCACTCGGCGGCATCCAGCCTGCGCGACTACGACGGATGGTTCGAGCTGCTCGGCGGCGAGTGGGTGCCGGGCATCTCGTGGCATCCCCCCTACGGCCGGGTCGACGTGCACACCGCGGATGTCCCGGGGTGGGAGGATCTCCGCGACTTCGCGATCGACGACGAGGCGTACACCGATCTGAGAATCCTCGACGGCGACACCGTGCTGGCCTGGCACGACCGCGACGGCGTCCATCACCCCCTGGTGTGGCTGCGCGAGACGAACGGATGCCGGGTGGCGTACGACGCCCTCGGCCACGACGAGCGCTCGTACGCGCCCGGCGCGCACCGCGAGCTGGTCGCGGCGCTGGCCCGCTGGGCCGGGCGCGCGGAGTGATCCGACGACCGCATCCGGCACGACGCAGCTGCAACTCGAGCGGGCCCGCCAGGCTGCGGAGGACGCCGGCGAGGCCTGAGCGCTCACGTGTCGTAATTCAGGCTGGACGCGTCCCGGAGTGCTCCAGAAGCTCGCCGCGCTGCGTTCAGCCTGAATTACGACACGCCTCCAGGCTCAGCCGCGCCGCGCCGCGCCGCGCGTCGCACAGCTCGCTACACTCGTAGCGTGAGTACGACGATCCCGCAGCGCGAGCTGCGCAATCAGAACAAGGCCATCCTCGACCGTGTGGCGGCCGGGGAGTCGTTCACCGTCACTCGCGACGGCGTGCCGCTCGCCGACCTCATTCCTCACCTCACGACGGCCGCACCGCCGCGGTTCCGTGCTGCGAACGATGTGGCGGCGACACACGCCATGACGCGGGAACAGGCTGAGGCGTGGCTCGCCGACATCCGGGCGGCCCGAGACGACCTCGACACCGCTCCGGTCGATCCGTGGGAACGAGCCCGCGCACATGGCTGAGACGAGACTCGCCGTGCTCGACACCTCGGCCGTGATCACGCCGCTGCAGGACTACTCGCCCTACGCCGATCTCGTGTGCCTCTCGGCCGTCACGATCGGAGAGCTCGCCTTCGGCCTGCATGCCGCGGCCGACCCGCTCGAGTCCGCGGCGCGGGAGCGTCGCTACCGCGACATCCTGACCGCATTCACCCCGATCGCGTACGACGCCGAGATCGCTCACGAATACGGTGCGATCGCGGCCGCTGTCCGCAGCATGGGCCGCAATCCGCGCGCACGCACCGCCGACCTCATGATCGCGGCGACAGCGCGCCACCTGGATGCGGCGCTGCTCACGCGCAATCCCGCCGATTTCGCGGGCCTCGACGGCATCGTCACCGTCGTCGACGTCACGTAGCGCGTCGCGACACGCCCAGGCCCACGTCAGCCACGCCGCGCGGCGAGCACCTCGGCGAGGCGCGGCAGCTGCGCCTCGTCCTCCAGCGCGGACCCGACGGCGGCCACCCGCACCCCGGCGTCGAGGAACTCCGCCACGTTCGAGGCGTCGAGCCCGCCGGTCGCGACGAACCGCGCCTGCGGGAACGGGCCGCGGATGTGCCGGAACCAGCCGGTGCCGAGCCAGGTCGCGGGGAACGCCTTCAGCCACCGCAGCCCGAACGCGACCGCCTGCTGCACCTCGCTGGGGGTCGCGACGCCGGGCAGGATCGGGATGCCGTGCTCCCGCGCCGCCGCCACGACCGCCGGGTCGAGGCCGGGCGAGACGAGGTAGCGGGCGCCGGCGGCCACCGCCACCGGCACCTGTGCCGGGTCGATGATCGTGCCGGCGCAGACGATCCGATCGCGCTCGACGGCCAGGCGGCACACCTCGCGCAGGGCGCCTTCGTCCTCGTCCGTCTGCAGCGGCACCTCGACGGAGTCGATGCCGAGGTCCCACGCGGTCGTCGCCAGCGCGAGGGAGCGCTCGACGCCCATCCCCCGCAGGATCGCCATGAGCGGGGCGGTGGCGAAGGTCTCGTCGAAGAAGGCCGCGGTGCGGTCCGGGTCGGTCATGGTGTCGTCCTCTCGGAGGCGGAGCCGGCGGGCGCGGCATCGGGCAGGTCGTGGGCGCCGTCGGCGAGCGAGTCGCCGAGGGTCCGCAGAGTCAGCGCCGCCCGCTCGTGGCCGGCCCGCAGCCGGCCGGGGACGTCGGCGCCGAGCAGGCGCGCGGCGAGATATCCGCCCGCGAAGGCGTCGCCGGCGCCGACGACGTCGACGACCTCGACCCGCTGCGAGGCCTCGAACCACTCCTCGTCGCCGGCGAAGCAGGTGGCACCGACCGCGCCGTCCTTCACCACGAGCTCGGGCACGTCCGGCAGGCGGTGTCGGACGTCCTGCGCGGTGACCGTGCCCCACAGGGTCTCGGCCTCGTCCCGGCCGACGAACACGATGTCGGCGGATGCCGCGAGGCCCGCCAGCACGGGAGCCGCCTCGGCCGCGGGCCACAGCGGTGCCCGGTGGTTCACGTCGAAGCTCACGGTGATCCCCGCGGCCCGCGCCCGTCTCATGATCGCCATCAGGAACCGCCGGGCGGAGTCGGAGATGGCGGCCGTGACGCCGGAGACGTGCAGCACGGCCACGCCGGCCAGCGGCACGGCGCCGGCATCCGTCTCGTCGAGCCCGGACGCTGCGGAGCCCCGCCGGTAGTACAGCACCCCATCGCCGGGGTCCTTCACGTACAGGCCGGTGGGCCGGGCCGGGTCGAACTCGACGCTCGAGGTGTCGATGCCCCGCGCGGCGAGCTGCCGCGCCACCCGGCGGCCGAGGGCGTCCTCGCCCAGCCGGCTGTGCCAGCGTGCCGGGATGCCGAGGGCCGCCGCGTGCGCGGCGACGTTGGACTCGGCTCCCCCGGCGTCCATGAGGAACGCCTCGGCACCGACGACCGGGGAGCCGTCGACCGGCGCGACCATCGCCATGGTCTCGCCGATCGCGAGAAGAGCCCCCGCGGGCACGCCGGACATCACTTCAGGTCGGTGACGGCGGCGGCGTCCATGTCGTCGAACGCCTGATTCTCCCCCGCCATCGCCCACACGAACGAGTACGCCGCGGTGCCCACGCCGGAGTGCAGCGACCAGCTGGGCGAGATGATCGCCTGCCGATCGGCCACCACCAGATGCCGTGTCTCGTCCCGCTCGCCGAGCAGGTGGATGACGCGGGCGCCTTCCGGCACGTCGAAGTACAGGTAGCACTCGGTGCGCCGGTCGTGCGTGTGCGCCGGCATCGTGTTCCACATCGAGCCCGGGTGCAGCTCGGTCACGCCCATCACGATCTGGCAGCTCTTGACGCCGTTCTCGTGGATGTACTGGTTCAGGGTGCGGCGGTTGCTGGTGAGCTGGTCGCCCAGCTCGCGCACGTTCCCCTCGCCCGGGCGCACCAGCGCCGACGGGTAGGAGGTGTGGGCGGGAGCCGAGAACAGATAGAACTTCGCCCCGTCGGAGCCGTCGGCATCCAGGAACCGGACGTCCTCCACACCGCGGCCGAGGTACAGGCACGCTCCCTTCACCAGCTCGAACGTCTCGCCGTCGGCGATGACCGCGCCGGTGTCGCCGACGTTGACGATGCCGATCTCACGGTGCTCGAGGAAGTACTCGCTGCGGATCTCCGGATACCCGGTGAGCACCAGCTCGTCGCCTGCGGGCACGGCGCCGCCGAGCACGATGCGGTCGTGGTGCGTGTAGACGAGCGTGATCTCGCCGGGCACGAACACCTGCTCGATCAGATAGGTGTCGCGCAGCTGCTGCGTGGTCATGCCGGGGATCTGCGCCGGGTTCGTGGCGTAGCGCTGCGGGATGTGGGTCTCGGTCATTTCGGACTCCTTCGGGGGATGGGTCAGCGCACGAGCCAGCCGCCGTCGACCGGCACGATCGCACCGGTGACATAGGCGGCAGCCTCGGACGCGAGGAAGACGAACGTGCCCTGCAGGTCTGCGGGCGTGCCCCACCGGCCTGCGGGGATGCGCGAGAGGATCGACGCCTCGCGGTCGGTGTCGGCGCGGATGGGCGCCGTGTTGTCGGTGGCCATGTAGCCGGGGGCGACCGCGTTGACGGTGACCCCGTAGGGCGCCCACTCGTTGGCCAGCGCCTTGGTGAGACCGGCGACCGCGTGCTTGGAGGCGGTGTAGCCCGGCACCAGGATGCCGCCCTGGAACGAGAGCATCGAGGCGACGTTGACGATGCGCCCCCAGCCCTGCTCGATCATGCGGCGGCCGGCGGCCTGCGACAGGTGGAAGACGGCGTCGAGGTTGATGCGCAGCACCTCGTCCCAGTCAGAGACCGGGTGCTCCGCCGCCGGGGCGCGACGGATCGTGCCGGCGTTGTTCACCAGGATGTCGACGCGCCCGAGCTCGGCTGCGACCTCGTCGATCGCGCCGTGCAGTTCGTCGGGGGTGGCTGTGGCCAGGTCGCGGGTGACGGTGTGGACGCGACGGCCGAGCCCCGCGATCAGCTCCGCGGTGTGCGAGGCATCGCCGCGGTCGATGAGGGCGACGTCGGCGCCCGCTTCGGCGAGGGCCACGGCGGCGCCCTGACCGAGGCCGCGGCTGGAGCCGGTGACGACGGCGACGCGGCCGTCGAGGCGGAAGGTGTCGAGGATCATGCGGAGGCCTCCGGGGGTGCGGTGAAGGTGGTGGTCAGCTCGCCGATGCGCGCGATGCGCACCGTGACGGCATCGCCCGCCTCGAGGGGCCGATGCGCGGCCTGGGCGGCGGGCAGCTTCTGCGGGGTGCCGGTGGAGATCACGTCGCCGGGCTGGAGGGTCATGACCTGGCTCAGGTAGTGGATCACGTACGCGACCGGGAAGATCGTCGTCGCGGTGGACTGCGAGACGGTCACCTCGCCGTCGCGGATCACCTCGACCAGCAGGTCCGCCGCGTCGCCGACCTCGTCAGGCGTGACCAGGTGCGGCCCGAGCGGCGCGAAGCCGTCGAAGCACTTGCCCAGCGCCCACTGGCTCTGCCGGCGCTGCCAGGCCCGGTCCGACACGTCGTCGAGGATCGAGTAGCCGGCGACGTGGTCGAGGGCGTCCTCGAGCGGCACCCGGTGGGCGCGGCGTCCGATGACCACGGCCAGCTCGCCCTCGTAGTCGACGTCGGTGGCCACGGCCGGCACGACGACGGGGTCCGCGGGCCCGGCGAGGGTGTTCGGGGTCTTCACGAACACGTCGGGGAAGTCCGGGTCGTCCGCGGTGGGATCGACGCCGTCGGGCACGTGGCCGCGGTAGTTGTAGCCCAGGCACAGGATCTTGCCGGGCACGACCGGCGCACGCAGCGCGGCGGGATCCAGCGGCGGCAGGGCGGCCGCATCCGCCCGCTGGATCTGCGCACGCACATCGCCCTGTCGCGTGTCGTCGGCCAGCAGCTCGACCAGGGGGGTGTCGCCGAGGTCGAGCACATGGCCGTCCACGACGGCGCCGGTGCGTTCGGCGCCGTCGCGGAGGTATCGGACGAGCTTCACCAGTACGGCCTCCAGTCGGGGCGCGCGGCGCGCATGAGCGCCTCCAGGTAGAAATAGTCGCCCCAGAGCGTGCCCTCGTCGATGCCCACGTCCTTCGGCAGGTCGTAGACGCTGTGCAGCAGCACCGCGTCGGAGTCCGCGGGCTGGGCGGGAGCGTAGTCCTCGGCGAGCGAGGCGAGGATGCGGTCGGCCGCCTCCCGCCAGCGCGCGGCGTGCGCGGGATCGAGGGCGGCGAGCTCGTAGAGGCCGCACACCGCGATCGCGCCGGCGGAGCTGTCGCGCGGGGCGTCGCTGCCGTCGGTGTACACGAGGTCCCAGTACGGCACGCCGTCCGCGGGCAGGTGGGCGAGGAAGTACTCGGCGCAGGTGCGGGACGCCGCCAGCAGCGCCGGGTCGCCGGTGGCGCGGTGGTTCAGCGCGAAGCCGTAGATGCCCCACGCCTGGCCGCGCGCCCAGCACGAGTCGTCGAAGGCGCCCTGCTCGGTCGCGCCGCGCAGCGGCTCCCCCGTCTCGGCATCCCAGTAGAAGGTGTGGAACGTCGAGCCGTCGGGCCGCAGGATGTGGCGGCGCAGCTGGTCGGTGTGACGGGCGACGGCCTCGGCGAACAACGGGTCGCCGGTCTCGCGCGCCGCCCAGGTCAGCAGCGGCATGTTCATGAGGCTGTCGATGATGGTGCGGCCGCGCTGCGCCGCGTCGGCGAGGTCGCCCCACGCCTGCACGATGCCCGCGGAGGGCAGGAAGCGGCGCATGAGGTGGCCGGCGGCGTCCAGCGCGGCGGCGCGGGCGGCCGAGTCGCCGAGCAGGCGCGACGGGGCGACGCAGGCCAGCGAGTAGAGGAAGCCGAGGTCGTGCGTGTCGAGGTCCTCGCCGTCGTGCACCCGGCGGCCGAAATCGGCGGCGTGAGCGGACGCGGCATCCCGGAACACGTCCTCGCCGGTCAGCTCCCACGCGATCCACTGCATGCCGGGCCAGAAGCTCGTGGTCCAGCCGCGGTTCGCGCCCTCGGCGAAGCCGTTCGCCGCCGGCCGCAGCGGGTAGCGCGCCCCGTCGGTCGTGGTGTCGTCCGGGTACGCGGCACCGAAGGACCCGACGTTGCGGCGCACCGTGGCCAGGACACGGGCGATGGCGCGCTCGGTCTCGAGGGTGCGGGCCGGGAGCGGAGTGGAGGTCATCGAGGGGGATCCTTCGTCGGGGGTCACTGCACGCTCGCCGGCTCGGCGGGCAGCAGCGGGCGGAGGGTGAAACGGGCGTTGGCCCACACCAGGTACAGGGCGGGCGCGGCGGTCAAGCCGATCGCGAACGCGGGCGACGAGCTGAACAGCAGGAACTGGGCGACCAGCACGGCGAGCGAGACGAGGCTCAGGTACCACCGGCGCACCGCGAGCGCCGTGCCGGCGCGCAGCAGGTCGCGCAGCCGGGTCGCCGGCGCCTCGGCGAGCGCGACCAG
>NZ_JASGEL010000029.1:0-33805 GCF_047606385.1 Microbacterium sp. | reverse complement strand
TGAGGCGGGCGGCGCGACCGGCGCGGTCGGGGCCGGGTGATGCCGTCCGCACGACGCGCGGGCGACCCACCGGCCCGGGTGCGGGTCGACGCGGCGTGTCGCGCGGACGTCGTGCGGACGGGCGCGGGCCGTACCGATGCGGCCCGGCAGGAAGTCGCTGAGTGTCCGGCGACACCGGACCTCCACGTCCTAGGCCGCCTCCGCGATCAAGGTGTCGAACTCGGCCAGGGCCTCGGGGGCGATGCTCTGCACGGCGATGCGCAGCTTCGCCAGCCGGGTGTCACCGCCGAGCGTTGAGGTGATCAGCAGCGCTGCGCCGACGTGGTGCCTTGCCAGGGCGATGGCAAGCTCCACCGCATCACCGCGGATCACGGCGGCCATGATCGCCTGATGCTCGGCCCGCCGCTGACGGATGTCGTCCGGACCGCCGCCGTGATGGCTGTGCCGGTAACGCTCGGTCAAGTCGAAGAGCTCCGAGATCATTCCGGTGATCCGGGGCCCCGCATGCTTGATGACCCCCAGGTGGAATGCGCGATGAGGAACGTCGCACAGTGCGACGCCGACATCTCCGAGCTGCACGAGATGGTCGATCTGCGCGAGATAACCCTGCAGTTCGGCGACCTCGGTGATGCTGAGCCGCGGAAGGGTGATGCGCGCTGCCATAAGTTCCAGCGCGACCCGAGAGGCGTAGAGCTCTTCCAGATCCGAGGTCGACAATTCGGTTACTCGCACGCTGCGGTTGGGCTCGGCAGAGATCAGACCCTCGCTCTGCAGCATGCGGAACGCCTCGCGCAGGGGAGTGCGTCCGACGCCCATCTCCCGCGCGAGCTCGGCCTGAGCCACCCGCTTGCCGGGCGCGAGCCCACCGGACAGGATCTGGTCGCGCAGCAGCTTGTGTACGGTGGCCACGGCGTCGCTGCTGTCACTGTCGGCGCTGCTATTCATAGGCGCATGATACCAGCCACCCAATCTGGCGGCAAAACTCCGATCTGCCGACAGGTGGCGGACGGCGTTGAAAGAATTCGAGATTGGCGACAGCCAAATCTGTCGGCAGATCTCAGTATTGCATCCGTATCGCCATCTCGTGTACGTTGCAAAAGTTGGATCACATCCATCGTCGGCGGCCAAGACTTACCGCCGGTGCCTCACACCAATGGAGATGGAGCGCACATGACTTCTCATGTCAAATTCGCTGTCGCAGCCTTCCTCTGCGCGTCGGCACTGACGCTGTCCGCCTGCAGCGGCGACGCATCGTCGGGATCCGGCGGAAGTTCGCAGGCCTCGAGCGACGAAGACGCTCTGGGTACACCGAATGCCGCGACGGGCACCCCGGTCACCTTCGGCATGGTCAATCTCGAGACCAACGCCAACGTCAACTTCCCCGAGCTCGCGCAGGCGGCGCAGGCAACGATCGACTACCTCAACGCGTATCGCGGCGGCCTGGACGGCCATCCAATCTCCCTCATCGACTGCGCCACCGACGGACAGCCGGCCACGAGCGCCGCATGTGCCGACAAGATCGTCGCCGCCGATCCCGTCGCGGTGATCGGGGGCGCCGACACGGCTGCCGCATCCGCGCTCCCCATCTACGCCCGAGCGAACCTGGCCTACATCGGCGGGGCGAACCTGACGCCCGTCGAGGCCAGCAGCGACAGCTCGGTCATCTTCAACGACATGTCGCAGACGGACAACTCAGACCTGGGCACGTACGCGACGGAGGAGCTCGGCGCCAAGAAGGTCGCCATCATCGTCTTCGACGACAGTCAGGCCGTCTACACGGTCCAGAGCCTGATCGAGCCCGCCATTGCTGCGGGAGGTGGAGAGGACCAGGTCTTCACCCTGTCGGCCACACAGTCCGATGTCTCGCCGACGGTTGCGAGCGCCCTGGCCTACAACCCGGATGCGATCATCCTCGAGGCCCCCGCAGCGTGCGTCACCCTGCTGAACAGCCTCAAGAGCCTCGGTAACACGAAACCTGTCTTGTCGATCGACACCTGCTCGGCCCCGAGCGTGCTGTCGGCGACGAACGGCGCCGCCGAGGGCATGTACTTCATCGAGCCCTACCAGCTCTACAACGGCGACACGGATGATGCCGCGCTGGCGCGTGCGATCATCGACACGTTCGGCGACCCCGACATGATCATCGACACTGCAGCGCTGCAGGCGATGAACACGATCATGAACCTGTGGACGGAGTTCCATGACACGCCGATCGACCAGCTCACCTCGGCGAACATCCTCCAGGTGCTGAAATCCGGGTCGGACCATACCAACTTCCTCGCCGATCCGTACACCTGTGACGGCACGGCGGTGCCGAGCCTGCCGTCCATCTGCAATGCCAACATGTACGTCAACCAGATCAAGGACGGGCAGCCGACGGTCGTGGCTTCCGGTTACAACGCGGGTGCGTTGATCGGGTCCTCCGCTCCGTGAGCCAGTTCGCCCTCTTCCTGGTCCTTGGCATCGGGGCCGGAGCCGTCTACACCCTCCTCGGTCTTGGGCTCGTGCTCAAGTACCGCAGCAGTGGTGTGGTCGACTTCGGCCACGCCGCGGTCGCGATGTTCTGCGCCTATGTCTATGTGGGGCTGCAGACCCGGGGCGTGCTGGAGCTTCCCTGGGTGCTGCTCCCGCACGAGATCAGCGTCGGCCCGTCGCAGGGCATGCCCCAGCTGGTCGCGCTTGCCCTGGCTCTGGTCTACAGCGGGCTTCTCGGACTGCTGTTCTACGTGGCGCTCTACCGGCCGTTGCGCAACGCCTCGGCCCTCGCGCGGGTCGGCGCCTCGGTCGGCGTTCTGCTCTATCTGCAAGCGACCGCAGTGGTGAACTTCGGGACCTTCTCGGTGGCCTCTGCGTCGATGTTCCCCAGTAGTCCGCTGGTGTTGGCCGGCATCCCGGTGCCCACCGACCGACTGTGGCTGGCTGCCATCGTGATCATCATCGCGGTTGTCCTGGCGGTCGTCTACCGTGTCACGCGGTTCGGGCTGGCGACCACAGCGGTGGCCGAGAACGAGCGCGGCGCCGCTCTGCTCGGCTGGTCACCGAACCGGATCAGCGCCTGGAACTGGGTGATCTCGACCGTGCTGGCGGCCCTCGCCGGCATCCTCATTCTCCCGATCACTACCCTGAACCCCGGGACCTACACCCTGTTCATCGTGCCAGCCCTGGGTATCACACTGCTGGCCCGCTTTTCTTCGTTCACCGTCACCGTGGTCGCTGGGCTCGCCCTCGGCATGTTCGAGTCGGAGCTCACCAACTTCCAGGCGATGTGGTCATGGCTCCCGCAGACCGGCCTGCAGGACACCGCGTCCTTCCTGGTGATCATCGTCGCCGTCGTCGTGTTCGCTAAGCGACTACCGTCGCGAGGCGGGGTGGTGCAACTTCGCGGCCCGTCGGTCGGTCGGCCCCGGCGGCCGTTCGCGACTGCTGGCCTGGCGCTGGCCATCGGAGGGGTTGCGCTGATCATGCTCGCGCCGCTATACCGTTCCGCGCTGATCTCCACCCTGATCACAGCGTGCCTGTGCTTCTCGGTCGTGGTGGTGGCCGGCTATCTCGGACAGATCTCGTTGGCGCAGAGCTCGCTGTCTGGAGTCAGCGCCTTCATGCTCAGTCACTTCGCGCAGGATCTCGGGATCGGTTTCCCCTTCGGGTTCCTGCTGTCGGCGTTGTGCGCGACCGTGCTCGGGCTGGTCATCGGCCTGCCCGCACTCCGGGTGCGAGGGGTCCAGTTCGCGATCGTCACCCTCGCAATGGCCGCGGCGCTGGACTCGCTCGTGTTCAATGCCAGCTGGTTCAGCGGTGGGTACACCGGTCGCACAGTGCCCAGCCCGGAGATCTTCGGCGTGGACCTCGGTATCTCGGAGAACGGGAACACGCTCGTGTTCGGGCTGCTCGTCCTCGTGATCGTGGTGCTCGTCGGACTCGGACTCGCACTTCTGCGCAATGGCCCGATCGGGCGGAGATTCCTCGCGGTGCGCTCGAACGAACGCGCCGCTGCCGCTGCCGGCATCAACGTCGTCCGCACTAAGCTCCTCGGATTCGCGATTGCGGCCTTCGTGGCCGGAGTCGGCGGCGCGCTGCTCGGTTATCAGCAGGCCACGATCAACGCCCAGTCGTTCAGCACGTTCACCTCGTTGACGATCCTCTCCATCGCCTACATCGGTGGCGTGGGCCGCATCTTCGGCGCGCTCCTGGCCGGTCTGATCCTGGCCTCGAACGGTCTGATGCCGACCGTTCTCAGTCAGTTCTTCGACTTCGGGACCTACCAGCCCGTGATCGCGGGTCTGGCGATGATGGCGACCGCCGTGGCCAACCCCGACGGGATCGCGACCGATGCGCAGCGCGGGTTCCGCGCGCTCGCCGCCAAGGTGTCGGTGCTGTCTCGCAACTTCACATCGAAGACAAAAATCATGGAAGGGAAGTACCGATGAGAGTCGATGTCCACAGCCACTACAACCCGCCGGCGTTCTGGAGCTACTACGAGCGACTGGGTGCGTACGAGCAAGAGGGTACCTTCTTCGCGCGGGTCCCCCGGGGCGGCTCGCTCGATGACCCGACGCTCGAGGCCCGGATCGAGACCCTCGACGCAGCAGGGGTGGATGTCGAGGTTCTCAGTGTCAGCGCGACCCAGCCCTATTTCCGTCCTCGTGAGATGGCGGTTGACGCGGCGCGCTATGCCAACGACCTCTACCACGAGGCCGTCCGCTCCTTCCCGGGTCGGTTCGAGGCCTTCGGCTGCCTGCCATTGCCGCATGTGGATGAGTCCCTGCAGGAGCTCGCCCGCTGCTATGACGAGCTCGGCTTCGTCGGAATCAACCTGGGCTGCTCCGTGATCGGTGAACCGATCGACGCTCCGTTCATGGACCCCATCTGGGAGGAGCTCAACCGCCGGGAGGCCGTCGTCTACCTGCACCCGGGCAGCGAGAACGCCATCGGGGTGGGTGGGGGAGACTTCCACCTCGATGCCGACTTCGGCAGCCCGGCCGAACTGGCGATCTGCGCGACCCGTCTGGTCATCACCGGGGTGACCACGCGCTATCCCAAGATCAAGTTCGTGCTCGCCACCCTGGGCGGGTCGCTTGCCTTCCTCGCCCACCGGGTCGACAAGGGCTTCTGGCGGTTCTATCGGGACCGTTACGAGGAGCTCGGCGGGATCCTGTCGCACCTGCGCAGGTCGTTCTGGTATGACACCAGCGTCTGTGAAGAGCCGCTCGCCATCCTGGCGGCGAAGGAGGCCTTCGGCGTCGACCAGCTGATCTTCGGCAGCGACGCTCCCCGAATCCGGCCGCCCCTCGAGGCGCTCGAGTACCTGCAGAGGTCGGCCTACCTGACGGAAAGCGAGGTGCACACCATCACGGATGTCACCGGGGCGGCGCTGTTGGGACTATCCGGGCGAAAGTAGACGCCCATGTTGCAGATTGTCGGCAATTAAACCATCTGTGGGCATTGTTCTATATCGTATGTAAATCATATAATGGTATGCGAAACGCTGCCATTCGAGGAGGGCTGACTGATGCGTACGTCGTTCGTGAATGGAACGTTCGCGTGGAGTGAGGAAGACGATCACGCGGTGATCGAGATGACGGCTGAGCAGTCGCTGCTGGCCGACGAGCTGGGGTTCTCGGCAATCCTGTTTCCCGAGAAGCACTTCAATGGCTACCTACCCGCGAGTGCCGACCCGATGATGAGTGCCGCGTATCTCGCACCGCAGCTGAAGCAGGCGTATCTCGGCTTTGCGATCCTCGCTGCCGCCTTCTTCCATCCGGCCAACGTGGTCGAGCGGATCAACCTCCTCGACCACTACACCCGTGGGCGGCTGTTGCTCGGCATCGGCAGCGGCATTGAGATCGAGGCCATGGCCGGCTTCGGTCTGAAGTGGGCAGACGTCCAGAGCTCGGGACTGCGCGAGTTCTTCGAGGTGGCCGAGCGTCTCTGGGAGAAGAAGGCGGACGACCCGCCGTACGAGTTCGAGACCACGTACTACCGCGGCACGATTTACGAACGGATCCACCCGCGCCCCTTCTCGCAGCCTCGTCCCCGACTGGTCGGGGTGGGGATGCGCGAGGAGAGCATCGCGCGGGCCGCGGAGCAGGGCTGGCCGGTATTCATCCCCGCATTCGACGGTCTGGACAACTTCGTCGGGCGGCTGCGCCACTACGGTGAGTCGCTGGCCGCTGCGGGTCACGACGCGGACATTCAGCGCACGTGCATGGCTTGGACCTCCTACACCTATAACGCGGTCTTCGTGGCCGATACGGACGCCGAAGCCGAGCGCCTGATGCGGGATGCTCTCACCAGCCACGTCGAAGCCATGGACAGGCTGGAGCAGCGCACCCGGATCCAGGCGCGGGCGGCCGACGGCGTCGGCGGGGGGTTCAAGCCCTTCACGAAGGACTTCGAGCACGACCTCCGGACCCGCTGCCTCTTCGGGTCGCCGGACACTGTCGTGGCCGAGCTGAGCCGACTCGCCGAACTGGGTGTCGGCAACGCGATCATGTCGTTCAACGTGGGCGTGTACACCGAGGAGCGCCGTCGCGCCTTCGACCGGTCCATCCGGCTCTACGCCGAAGAAGTCATGCCCAGGGTCGAGGCCATCGCCGCCCCGGCCAGCACCGATGAGCTCATCGGGCGCGCCATCGTCGAGGGAAAGTGAGCAGGAACATGAGCACTCTTGAACGGTGGCGAGTCGCGGTCGATATCGGCGGCACCTTCACCGACTGCGTCGTGGTCGACGAGGCGGGGCGACGGACGATCTCGAAGGCACTGACCACTCCGGAGTCCCTCGATGAGGGTGTGCTTGCAGCTCTCGAGGCCAATGCGGAGACCCGCTCGATGGGTCTCGACGACCTCCTGGGTCGCGTCGGGCTCTTCGTCCACGGCACGACCCAGGCCACGAACGCGCTGCTCGTGCGGCGCGGCGCACGGACCGGTCTGCTCACGACGTCGGGGCACGAGGACTCTCTGGTGATCGGCAAGATCCAGTCGAAGGTGGCCGGGCTCAACGAGCGGGAGTTCATCCATGCCTCGCGGTTGCGCAAACCGGAGCCGATTATCCCCCGGGCGCTGACGCGAGGCATCGTCGAACGGATCGACCGCGACGGCGAGATCGTCGTCGCACTGGACGAGGAGGCAGCGTCGGCCGCCATCGCCGAACTGGTGGCGGAGGGCGTCGAGTCGATCGCGATCGCACTGCTGTGGTCGTTCGTGAACCCCGTGCATGAGGAGTGGCTCGCCGGTCACATCCGTGCGACCCACCCGCAGGTGCACGTCGCGCTGTCTCACGAGACCTCGCCGACGCTCGGGGAGTACGAGCGGACGGCGACCACGGCGGTCAGTGCCTACGTGGGTCCGCGGGTGGCCAGCTACCTCGAGCGGCTGGAGCAGCGCCTGCGCGAGCACGGCTATGAGGAGGAACTGCTCATCATGCAGGCCAGTGGAGGTCTGACGTCGGTCGCGGATGCGATTCGCAAGCCGATCGTCACGCTCGACTCCGGCCCCACTGGTGGCATCCTCGGCAGCCGGGCGCTCGGCGAGTCGCTGGGCGAGCCGAACCTGATCTGCACCGATGTTGGCGGCACCTCCTTCGACGTCGGCTTGGTGCTCAACGGCGAGCTGCCGCTGGACCCGGAGCCCGTGGTCGGCCAATTCGCCCTGCGTCTGCCGAAAGTGCTCGTCCAGTCGATCGGCTCCGGGGGTGGTTCGATCGCCTGGATCGACTCCGGGGGCCTGCTCCGCGTGGGTCCCCAGAGCGCGACCTCCAACCCCGGGCCCGCGTGCTACGGGCGCGGCGGCGACCAGCCGACGGTGACCGATGCCGACCTCGTGCTGGGCTATATCGACCCGGACAGCTTCGTCGGCGGTCGCATGAAGCTCCGGCGGGATCTCGCCTACGCTGCCCTGGAGCGGTTGGGCTCCGGCTTGGGAATGACGGCGGAAGAGGTCGCCATCGGCATCTCGAGGATCGTCAACTCGCAGATGGCCGACCTGGTACGCAAGTCGACCATCGAGATGGGCCACGACCCGCGCAACTGCACGCTCGTCGCCTATGGCGGCTCCGGGCCGTCGCACGCTGCGTTCTACGGAGGGGACATCGGTGTGCGCTCCATCCTCGTGCCGCCGGATTCGACAGTGTTCTCGGCAGAGGGCATGTTGTCCTGCGACTACACGCACACGATCGAGGCCTCGCACCGGGTCGGGTTGCCGCTCGGTCCGGAGGGCAGGGCAGCGCTCGCCGCCCACATCACCCAGCTCAGCGAGGCTGCGGCGTCCCGGCTGACGGGGGGTGACGCCGAATCGGGGCAGGCCGAGCGCACTGTGCAGGTGGGGGCGCGTTTCCGCAGTCAGATTCACACCCTGCCCGTGACGGTCGAGCTCGATCCGACGACCGAGGGGTTCGAGGCATATCTGGAGGAGCGCTTCCTTCTGAGGTACCGCGAGCAGTTCGGTCGCGGAGCGGTGATCCCCGGGGGCGGTGTCGAGATCGCCTACATCCGGCTCACTGCGAGTCGTGCGATCGATCCCCTGCCGCCCCGTCAAGCCCAGGTCGGGGGCGAAGACCTTGATCCGATCGGCGCGCGCTCGGTGCACTTCGACCAGTACGGCGGCGCGACCACCCCGATCTATGCGGGCGCGGCGCTACGCCCGGGCCATCACATCGAAGGACCGGCGGTGATCGAGCGGATGGGCGACAGCGTCATCATCCCGCCGCGCGGCTCTGCCGATGTGGACGACCGCTTGATCATCCACCTGGCCGTCCAGTCGACGGCGGCCGCCCACGTGGAACACGAGATTGCAGAGGTGCACTGATGGATGCCGTGACGTTCGAGGTCATTCGCCACCGACTCTGGGCGATCAACGACGAGCAGGGTCTGATGGCCGCCCGCCTGTCGGGTTCGCCTGTCGTCTACGAAGCCCGGGACTTCAATGCCGCGCTCACGACCCCGGATGGGCGAGGGCTGATCACGGGTGTCTACATCCTCCATCAGGGGCCCACGGTCGACTATTTCGTCCGCCGGATTCTCGCGGCATGGGCACCGGCGGGCATCAGGGCCGGAGACATGTTCTTCACCAACGACCCTGCCGACGGCGCGCTGCACGCCAATGACGCCATCGTGGCCATGCCCATCTTCTTCGATGACCGGCTCGTGGCGTGGGCCGGGATCACCATGCACGACAACGACGTCGGCAGCCCGGTTCCCGGTAGCTTCGTCTTCGGTGCACGCGACCGCTGGGGTGAGGCGCCGCTGTTCCCCGCGGTCAAGTTCGCCGAGAACTACGAGCTGCGCACGGACATCTTCGCCGCCTACCTGCGCAACAGCCGGATGCCCGAGTCGAATGCGGTCAACATGCACGCGCGGCTCGCGGCCCTGCTCAGCACCCGGAACAGGATCGACGACCTGGTCGGGCATTACGGCGTGGAGACCTTCCTGGAGGCGCAGGAGGAGATGATCAGCTACGTGCATCGCATCGTCAGCGAGCGCCTCCGGGCGATCCCCGACGGCGAGTGGTCTGCGCAGTCCTACCATGATCACGACACCGTCACGGCCGACCTGTTCCCGCTGCGGTGTCGCGTCGTGAAACGGGGCGCGAGCATCGTCTTCGACACCGCCGGCACCTCGCCGCAGGCGGCTGGTCCCATCAACTGCCGTCAGTTCGGCGCGGAGACCGCCATCGTCGGCGTGCTGTTCACCTACCTGTGCTTCGACCTGCCCTGGAGCACCGGAGCGCTGCGGGGCCTGTTCACCATCGACGCCGAGAAGGGCACCCTCAACGCGGCATTCGACACCGCCCCGACCAGCATGGCCACGCTGATGGCGATCCAGTCCACGCAGGACGTGGTCGCCGACGCGTGCGCCAAGATGCTGCTCAGCGAGCCGACGCTGCGCTCGGAGGCCCAGGCGACCTGGGCCCCCGTCGGAGCCGGCGGCCAGCTGATCGGGAAGGACCTGACCGGCGAGACCTTCTTCGTCCACCTGATGGAGGGTCACGGTGGTGGCGGCGGGGCCAGGACTTTCGACGACGGCGTCGACAGCGGCGGCGTGTTCCACTCGATGGCCTGCACGATGGGCAACGTGGAGACGATCGAGAGCACCTCGCGGATCCTCTACCTCTACCGTCGGCAGCTTCAGGACGGAGGCGGTCCCGGCCGATTCCGTGGCGGCGTCCCTGTCGAGTTCGCGGTCACCGCCCGGGGCGTGCAAGGGCCGGTCATCATGCAGACGCTCTCCTCGTCGTTCAGCGCACCCGGCGGCCGTGGTCTCGCCGGCGGCAGCCCGGGCGCCGCTTCGCACATCGTCATCGCTCGCGGAAGCGATATCGCCGAGCGGTTCGACAGCGGCAGCCTGCCGCAGACGCTCGACGAACTCAGCAGCGCGACCGTGGAGGTGCTTCCGGCGAAGGCGCAGACGATGGTGTCCGAGGGTGACATCATCTTCGGCTCGACCTCCGGCGGCGCGGGCTACGGTGACCCGCTTCGTCGCGATCCGCAGCGGGTCCTGCACGACATCCGCATGGGACTGGTGAGTGTCGTCCAGGCACGTGAGACCTACGGGGTGGTGGTCGTCGAGGGCGGCTCGGAAGAGGCTGCTCATGTGCACGTGGACGCTGACGCCACCGTCGGGCAGCGCGATGCGTTGCGTGCACGCCGCCTGGGAGTATCCGCGGATTCGCTGCGGGCTCGCGAAACGCGGGAATCGTCGGCGGATGCCCGTCTGCTCACGGAGGTGGTTGAGCAGGTCGGCGCGGACGACCGGCTGGAACTGCGCTGCACCCAGTGCGGTGAGCACCTGGGCAACGGCGATGAGGACTACAAGGCTGCAGGCGCGATGCGTGAGATCCCGGCGCGGGCGGCGAACCCTCACAACCGCTTCGTCTCCGATGAGGTCGTCCTCCGTGAGTTCTCCTGTCCTGGCTGCGGCACGCTGCTCGCGGTCGACGTGCAGAAGAAGCGCGAGCCGGTGCTGCCGGAGAGCCGGCTGTACCCGCGCGGAGCGGTCGAACATTCCTGAGGAGCGTGGTACCGGGGTCATGAGCGAACGCATCGACCAAGCGGTCTTTCGAGGAGTTCTCGGGCACCTGCCGACCGGCGTCACCGTGGTCACCGCGCGTAGCACCGACGGCCCGGTCGGCATGGCGGCGAACTCCGTGACATCACTTTCGCTGGACCCGCCGCTTGTGCTGTTCTGTCCCGCGCGATCGTCCACGACCTGGCCGCAGATACGCACAGCAGGCGGGTTCTGCATCAACATCATGGCTCGTCATCACGAGCAGATGAGCCGGCAGTTCTCCGTGCGCAACGCCGAGCGCTTCGCCGGCGTCGACCTCATCGAGCGGCACGGTCAGCCGGCTCTGCGCGACGCCATTGCGTGGGTGGACTGTCGTGTCCATGCTGAACTCGACGGCGGCGACCACGTGATCGTCGTCGCCGATGTCATCGACCTGGAAGCTACGACGATCGGGCAGCCGCTCGTGTTCTTCCGGGGTGGTTACGGCGGCTTCGCGCCGGCCAGCTGACTCTTCGGTGTAAGGGCAGCCGTTGCCCGAAGGGCGGCGACGGGGGGCGATGCCGGCGTCGCTGCTGTGATGCCGATGCCGCCGGACCGCACGGCGTTCGACGCTCAGGGTCGCGCTTCGACCGTCGTCTCCTGGCCGAGGTAGGCGTCGATGACGTGCTGGTCGAGGCGGATCTGCGCCGGTGTGCCCTGGGCGATCAGCTCTCCGAAGTCGATGACGAGCACCAGGTCGCAGATCTCGAGGACGAGACTCATGTCGTGATCGATCAGCAGCAACGATGTCCCCGACGTCGGCAACGTGCGCAGTTGCCGGCCCAGTTCCTTGGTCTCGGTCGTGTCCAAACCGGCTGCCGGCTCGTCGAGGAGCAACAGCGAGGGCCGCGACGCGAGAGCCCGCGCCACTCCGACCAACTTGCGCTGACCATGGGTGAGCTGCGACGGCATCCGGTCGAGCAGGTGGCTGATCTCGGCGACCTCGGCCGCCCACTCGACGTTCTCTTGTCCGCCGCGTGTCCGGCGGGGGAAGATCTGTGCGAGCGCCCGCCGGACGGACAGTTTTTCAGCGGCGACTTTCAGATTCTCGAGAACCGTGAGGTCGTCGAAGAGTTCGGCCGACTGGAAGGTGCGTGTCAGTCCGCGCCGAGCGAGAGTGTGCGGTGGCTCCCCGGTGATGTCGCGGCCACGCAGCCGAACCGTCCCGGAGCTGGGGCGGTGCGCGCCGCTGAGACCGTCGACCAAGGACGTCTTGCCGGCGCCGTTGGGTCCGATCAGTCCTACCACCGAGCCCTCTGGTATCGAGAAGCTGAGGTCGGGAATCGCCACGACACCGCCGTAGCGGATGGACAGCGACTCCACGTCCAGCAACGCAGGGGCGTCGGTGGTGTTCACGGCGGGCTCTCTTTCATGCCTGCGCGAGAGGCGCAAGTGATCCGGGGTCAGGGCTCGAGGCCGCGAAGCGTTGCGGGTGGGCCGCATCCATCGCGACCGTGATGGTGGGGCGCTCGAGAACCTCGAGCCGGGCCGTCATCCGGCCTGCCCCAGAACGGCCTCGCCGAGATAGCTGGCTTCGATCAGCGCCGATTGCCGGCGCAGGTCGGCAGCCGAACCCTCGAGTACCAGCTGCCCGTGGTTCAGCACGTAGACGCGATCGGCGAACGTCAGCGCCAGCGGAACATGCTGCTCGACGAAGAGGACGCCCGCACCGAACTCCACCGCGATCCGGCGCAGCAGAGGCATCAGACGGTGCACGATGATCGGCGCCAGGCCGAGGCTCATCTCATCGACGAGCAGCAGCTTCGGACGCGCTGCCAGGGCGCGTCCGAGCGCGAGCATCTGCTGCTCGCCACCGGAGAGCACACCGCCGCGGCGACCCATGCATTTCTTCAGCTCGGGAAGCATCTCCAAGACCGCGTCATCAGTGTTCGTTGAGCCGTGGCGAGCCAGCCGAAGGTTCTCGCGCACGGTGAGGGTGGAGAAGATCGCACGATTCTCCGGTACGAGCGAGATCCCCTGCCGCGCGAGACGATATGACGGGCGCCCGCAGATCTCGGTGCCGTCGAAGAGAAGACTGCCTGCGATCGGGGTCAGGTCTCCGGCGATGGTGGTCAGTGTGGTCGTCTTGCCGGCGCCGTTGGGGCCGAGCAGGGCGACGACCTCACCGGCGTCGACGTGAAGGCCAAGATCACGCACCACCGGGATGCCGGCGTACCCGGCTTTCAGATCGCGGACTTCCAGCAACGGCGATCCGTCGTGCTCCTGGTCAGACACGGCTCCTCCTCGAACCCCACACCAAGTATGTGCACCTGAAACGATTGCATACGAAACGTCGTCTTGTATAGCGTTTACGTATGTTTGACCTGGAAAACTACCTGCGGCGAATCGGACTCGAGGGCCGGCCGGGCATCGCGGACGTGCACCGGGCCCAGGTGTTCACGATCCCGTTCGAGAATCTCGACCCGCGACGCGGAGTCCCGGTCTCCCTCGAACTCGATGACATCGTCGCCAAACTGGTCGACGGCGGACGCGGCGGGTACTGCTTCGAGCACAACCTGCTGCTCGCGGCGGCCTATGAAGCGCTCGGATATCCCGTGGAGCTCGTGGCCGCGCGCGCGCGATTCGCGGCTCCACGCGGAACCGCGCGGCCCCCGCTGCACGTGTTGCTGCGGGTGCAGGCCGAGGGCGAGACGTGGCATGCCGACGCGGGGTTCGGCGGAGCGGGCACATTGCTGGAACCGATCCCCTGGGGGCCGGGCGGCGCGCACTCCCAGGACGGCTGGGCGTTCCAGGTCGTAGAGGAAGGCGACCAGCTCGTGCTGCGGACCCGTCGTGGCGAAGGGTGGGCGGATGTGTACAGCTTCCGGCAGACGCCAGTGCCGCGGGTAGATCTCGAGCCGGCCAACTGGTTCACCTCGACGTGTCCACGGACCCCGTTTGCGTCGGGGATCATCGTCAGCGTCACGCGGCCGGGGGGGCGCAGAGTTCTCCTGAGCGATTGGCGGGGGGAGTTGACCCTGACCGAGTCGTCACCGGGAGCGGAAGCGCACCGACCCGTCGGTGCCGGAGAGTTCGGGCCGCTCCTGGCGGCACGCTTCGGCCTGCCGGGCTGGACGCTGGCTGAAACCGGCGAACTCGAACTGGCATAGATCGATCACCGTGAGCTCGACGCCGGCTCTGGATGCTGCCGGCGCCGTGGCGGCACCCGGATTCGATGCGGTCCTGGCGGTCGTCGAGGCAGAGTGAGCCTCAGCCCCGGACTGTGCGCACCGGCACGGTCTCGTCGACGGCCAACCGGAATCGGTGGTCGGGATCGCGGTGCACGCGGCCGCTCGTGAGGGTCCAGGCGATGCCGATCGCGCACGCGAGCAGCCCCGCCGCAGCGCCGAGGACGATCGCCGTCCGCGGGCCGTAGGCGCTCGCGACCCAGCCCGCGATCGGGGCGCCGATCGGGGTCGAGCCCATCATCACGGCCATGTACAGCGCCATCACGCGCCCGCGCAGCGCGGGATCGGTGGTCGTCTGCACATAGCCGTTCGCGGTGGCCATCATGGTCGAGGTCGACAGCCCCACGAAGACGAGCATCGCGGCGTACAGGCCGTACAGCGGCATCGCGGCGGAGATGAGGGATGCCACGCCGAACCCGCCGGCGCCGAGCACCACGAGCCGCAGCCGCGCACGATCGCGACGAGCTGCCAGGAGGGCGCCGACGAGCGAGCCGATCGCGAGGATCGAGCTGAGCAGCCCGTAGCCGTCGGCCTCCTGCCCGAACTCGAGCGCCATCGTGGACGCGAAGATCGGGAAGTTCATGCCGAACGCCCCCAGCAGGAACATCATCACGAACACGATCACGAGGTCGCGGCGGCCGGCGACGTATCGGAACCCGTCCGCGAGCCGGGCCGCCCCGGCGCTGCGCAGGCGGGGGACGAGCTCGTCCCGGTGCATCGCGACCAGCGCGACCAGCATGGCGAGGAACGTCGCCGCGTTGATGAGGAAGACCCAGCCGGTGCCCACCAGGACGATCAGCACGCCGCCGACGGCCGGGCCGATCAGGCGCGCCGAGTTGAAGGACGCGGCGTTGAGCGCGATGGCGTTGGCGGCGTTCTCGCGTGCGACGACGTCGGTCACGAAGGCCTGACGGGCAGGGGAGTCGAAGGCGTTCACGACGCCGAACGCGGCGGCGAAGCAGAACATGAGCGGCAGCGTCATGACGTCCGTCAGCAGGAGGACGCCGGCGCCGACGGCGAGCAGCATCATCGTCGACTGCGTCACCATGAGCAGCTTGCGCCGCTCGAACCGGTCGGCGACCCATCCGGTGACGCTGACCAGCAGCAGCGGGGGCCCGAACTGCAGGGCCATCGTGACGCCCATGGCCGTCGCGTCGTTGTCGGTCAGCTGGGTGAGCACGACCCAGTCCTGCGCGGTGGACTGCATCCACCCGCCGATGTTCGAGACGAGCGCCCCGATGAACCAGATGCGGTAGTTGTAGAGCCGCAGGGAGCGGAACATGCCGTTCATCGGTCGGCCACCTGCCGCATCAGCGGGACCGCGCGCAGCAGCGCGTCGCGGTCGGCGGGCGAGAGCGCGGCGAGGGCCTCCTCGAGCCATGCGTCGCGGCGGCGCTGCGCCGCCTCGACCAGCGACCGGCCGGCCGGCGTCGCGTCGATGTTGACCTTGCGGCGATCGACCTCGTCCGGGGTGCGCACGACGTACCCGGACTCCTCGAGGCAGTTGACGGTGCGGTTCATCGACGGCGCCGTCACCCGCTCGCGCTCGGCCAGCTCGCCGAGCGCGAGCGGCCCGTGCCAGCGGAGGGCGGCGAGGGCGGCGAACTGCCCGTCCGACATGTCGTGCAGCGCACGCTGTATGCGCAGGCGCCGGGCGAGGCGGAACGTCGCCATGCGCAGCTCGACCGCCAGGCTCTCGTCGGGGGTGGGCTGCTCGGCTGTCATATCGATCCTTAGCATAGCAAATTAGCTCTGCTAAAGAAAGTCGGGCTCGTCCCGCCGATGCCCGGCGAGCACCGGTTCACAGCGGGCGCGTAGGGCGGATGCCTAGGGTCGAACCATGCCGACACCCCTCGATGAGGAGCCGATCGCCCTGTCCATCGCCGAGCTGCACGCGGCTCGCGACCAGATCCAGCGTTTCCTGCTGGAGTACCGGTTCGGGATGCAGGAGGTCGAGACGAAGCTCTCGATCCTGCGCGAGGAGTTCCTGACGATGCACGACTACAACCCGATCGAGCACGTCACGAGCCGGGTGAAATCCCCCGACAGCCTGGTCGAGAAGGTCGCGCGCAAGGGCATCGACCCGGACTTCGACTCCATCCGGCGGCACATCACGGACATCGCCGGCGTCCGCGTCACGTGCAGCTTCACCGCGGACGCGTACCGGCTGTTCGACCTGCTCACCGCGCAGTCCGACATCACCCTGCGCACCGTGAAGGACTACATCGCCGACCCGAAGCCGAACGGCTACAAGAGCCTGCACGCGATCGTCGAGGTGCCCGTGTTCCTCTCGACCGGTCCGGTGCCGATCCCGGTCGAGGTCCAGTTCCGCACCATCGCGATGGACTTCTGGGCGAGTCTGGAGCACAAGATCCACTACAAGTACGCCGGCGCCGTGCCGAGCGAGCTCGTCGACAGCCTCAAGGATGCCGCCGACACCGCCGCGGAGCTCGACGACCGCATGGAACGGCTGCACCGCGAGCTGCACGGACCCAAGCCGACCGGCCCGGCGCTGCAGGTCTGAGCCCGGTCGGCGCCATGATGGTGGCGTGCTGATCACCGGACTCGTCGTCGCAGGCATCGCCGCGCTCATCCACGTCTACATCTTCGTGCTGGAGTCGGTGCGGTGGCGGCATCCCCGCACCCGCGCGATCTTCGGCATCCGCTCCGACGAGGAGGCGCGGGTGACCGCGCCGCTGGCCTTCAACCAGGGGTTCTACAACCTGTTCCTGGCGGTGGCCACGGCGCTCGGCATCCTGTTCGCCGCCGTCGGATCCCCGACGATCGGAGTCACGCTGGTGTTCGCCGGGACGGGGTCGATGCTCGCCGCCGGCGTCGTGCTGGTCGTCTCGAGCCCGTCGCGGGCACGCGCCGCGCTCGTGCAGGCGGTCGCCCCGCTGCTCGCGATCGTGCTGCTGGTGGTCGCCCTGGTCGGCTGAGGCGCGGCTCAGGACTCGACGGGCGTCGGGTCGATCTGCTCGGCCACGAGCATGATGCCGCCGGACGAGTTCGCGGAGTTCGCGAGGTCCTCGATCCATTCGCGGCTGAGCGTGGCCGGCTCAGGATCGTCGAACACGAACCGCAGCGGGATCGACGGGTGCAGCCAGACGGTGCTGCGCCCCCGGGGCTGCTCGTCGGGGTGCCGCCACGACAGGGTGAAGCTCTCGCCCCGGCGGAGCTTGGTGGCGATGACGACCTTGAGGTGCGCGAGGGCACGGTCTTCGACGTGGATCGGCGTGCTCGTGCCGCCGTAGTAGAGAGTGCCCATGTGGCAAACATAGTCCGCGCGAGCGTCCTTCGGGCCATATGTGAAACACTCGTGCCGTGGGCCGCTTCATCTACGACACGAACGCCAACGCGGTCGATATCGAGGACCGGACGCTGGCGCACCTGCGCATCGTCATCATGAACAAGCTGCGTCGCGGCGAGCCGTTCATGTTCGACGTCGAGATCGGCGACGGCAGCGGACGCCGCAGCTTCTGGGTGCATCCGTCCGTGCCGCTGCAGTTCCACTTCTACGGCAGTCGCACGCCGCGCATCAACCGCGCCTGGGTCGAGGAGCTCATGCTCGCCGCGTCCGGCCCGAACGGGCTGACGATCGTGCCCGAGCCCGAGGAGGACGCCGCGCCGCCGGCCGTCGGCTGACGTCGGGTACGCTTCCGGCCGCAGCCTGTCAAGACCGATGCGCGGGACGCCGCCACGAGGCATCCTGGCTTTCGGTCGGAAGGAGGCGGCGGTGGATCGAATCAGGCCCGAGGACGTACCCGATGCGCCGCTCACCTTCGAGGAGGTCCCCGGCATCGACGTCATCGACGGCGAACTGGTGCCGCGTACCCCCCACGGTCCTCAGGTCGGTGGCTAGAGTCGGGGGATGCCGGAGTTCATCGACGCGCACGGCGTCGCGATCGTCTACGACCGACACCCCGCCCAGGGCACGCCGCGCGGCGTCGTGCAGCTGCTGCACGGGGTCGGCGAGCACGCCGGTCGGTACGCCACGCTGATCGAGGCGCTCACCGCCGACGGCTTCGCCGTCTACGCCGACGATCACCGCGGTCATGGCCGCACCGGCATGCGGCAGTGGGGGGATGCGGCCCGCCTCGGCCGCCTCGGGCCCGGCGGCCATCCCGCCGCCGTCGCGGCGGTCTGGCAGTTCACCCGGCTGATCCGCGACGAGAACCCGGACCTGCCGCTCGTGCTGCTCGGCCAGTCGTGGGGGTCCTTCCTGGCGCAGATCCTGGTGAACCGGCACCCGGACGCCTACGACGGCCTCGTGCTGACCGGGTCCGCGCTGCGCTGGCCCGGCTCACTGCACGGCGGGGACTTCAACGCCCCGTGGAAGGCCGAGGGCGGCACCGGGATGGAGTGGCTCTCGTCCGACCCGGCGGTGCCCGCCGCATTCGTCGCGGACCCGCTCACGACCACGACGCACCTGATCCGGCTGTTCGGCCTCGTGGATGCGGCGCGCCTGTACGGGAGGCCCCGCCGGCACCTCGGCGTCGACATCCCGACCCTGCTCATGGTCGGCGGGCTGGACACCGTCGGCGGCCCGCGCAGCGTGCACCGGCTCGCCGCCGCCTACCGCGACCGGTCCGGCTTCACCGACGTCACGACGCTCGTCTACCCCGGTGCCCGCCACGAGCTGTTCAACGAGGGCGTGGCCGCGGACGTGCGCGCGAATCTGCGTGCCTGGCTCGACGCCCGCTTCCCCGCCCGCTGATCCCGTCCCGGCGGACGGCCATAGGCTGAGAGGCATGCACGGCGAGTACAAGGTCCCCGGCGGCAAACTGGTCGTCGTCGACCTGGAGGTCGAGGCCGGGCGCATCGCGCAGTTCCACCTGGCCGGCGACTTCTTCCTCGAGCCCGACGACGCGCTGCTCGACATCGACGCGGCCGTGACCGGCCTGGCGGTCGAGACGGATGCCGCCGGAATCGCCGCCGCGGTGCGTCAGGCGCTGCCGGACGGCGCGCAGCTGCTGGGCTTCACGCCCGAGTCGGTGGGCACCGCCGTGCGCCGCGCGCTGGTGACGGCCCCGGGCTGGACCGAGTTCGACTGGGAGATCGTGCACGACGGCCCCGTCTCGCCGCGCATGAACCTCGCCCTCGACGAGGTGCTCACCACCCGCGTCGGCGACGGACGGCGCAACCCGACGCTGCGGCTGTGGGAGTGGGACGAGTCCGCGGTCGTGATCGGCTCGTTCCAGTCGGTCCGCAACGAGGTCGACCCGGACGGCGCGGCGCGGCACGGCTACGACGTCGTGCGTCGCATCTCCGGCGGCGGCGCGATGCTGATGGGGGCGAACTCGATCGTCACCTACTCGCTCTACGTGCCGGCGTCCCTCGTGGCCGGCATGACGTTCGCCGACTCGTACGCGTTCCTCGACGACTGGGTGCTGCAGGCGCTGCGCTCGCTGGGCATCGACGCGGTCTACCAGCCGCTGAACGACATCGTGGGCCCCGCGGGCAAGATCGGCGGCGCGGCGCAGAAGCGTCTCGCCAACGGCGGCGTGCTGCACCACGCCACGCTGTCCTACGACATGGACGGGCAGGTGATGACCGAGGTGCTGCGGATCGGGCGGGAGAAGCTGAGCGACAAGGGCACGACCTCGGCCGCCAAGCGCGTCGACCCGCTGCGCAGCCAGACCGGGCTGGCGCGCGAGGACATCATCGCGCGGTTCATCGACACGTTCGCGCACCTCTACGGCGCGGTGCCGGGACATATCTCCGAAGAGGAATATGCCGAGGCGGAGGCGCTCGTCGCGTCGAAGTTCGCCACCGACGCCTGGCTGCATCGCGTGCCCTGACGCCGGCGCCCTCGGCCGCGACCGAGACGCAGGACGCGCCGGCAGGCGATGTCGCCGACCGGAACCCAGGACGAACCGGCCCAAGGAGCGGCTCGCTCGGTCAGGACGCGGCGTGTCGGCGCCGGCGTCCTGAGTTCCGCTCCACGGGCGCCTGCGCGGGGTCGGGGGCGTCACGACGCGGCATCGCCGGCCTCACCCGCATCCACCGCGCCCGGCGCGAGCACGAGGAACAGTGCCCGGACCACCTCGGCCATGTCGGTCTCGGGCTCCAGCATCCACTGCAGCTGCATGCCGTCCGAGATCGCCTGCAGCATGCGGCAGATCGTCTCGGCCGGCACCGCGTCGGTGACGATCCCCTCGCGCTGAGCCTGCGCCACGACCTCGCCGGAGGCCGAGCGCAGCGCAGTGCCGCGCTCGACGAAATAGCGGTGGGCGGGATGCTGCGGGTCGGCGCCGTCGACGGCGAGTCGCGAGAACAGCTGCACGAGCCCCGGCACCTCGGCGTTGTGGCGGACGGTGCGGAGGTAGCCGTCGATCAGCCGTGCGATCGAGGGCGAGGTGGACGGCGGCGGCTCGAACGCGGCCTGGTCGACCTGGTCGCGCGTGCGCAGGATCTCGGTGAACAGCTCCTCCTTCGAGTCGAAGTAGTGGAGCAGCCCCGCCTGGCTCAGACCGACGGCGTCCGCGATCTGCCTGACCGACGCGCCGCGGTACCCCTCGCGCGCGACGACGTCGAGCGCGGCGCGGAGGATCTCCTGGCGCTTCGCGACGCCTTTCGCGTAGGAGCCTCGTCGGACCATGCCCCGAGGATAAACCGAACGTCGCTTGTGATTACAAAACCGAGTGGCATAAAGTTTCTGCGAGCGCTCAGCGCCGAGCGCCACCCGAGAGAGAGACCAGGACCATGACAGTGCCGTCAGAGCCCATGACCGAGAACACCTTCGTCGCGAAGGCATCCGGAACCGACGACCCGCCTCCGCCGCTGAAGGGCCTGCGCCGGCTCATGCTGTGGATCATCCCCGCCAACCTCGCGATCTTCATGATCTGGGGCGCGGTGCCGGGCATCCTGCTCCCGCAGCAGATCACGCTCCTGTTCGGCGAGGGCAACGACGTCGCGCCGCTCGCGATCGTGGCCACGATCGGCGCCTTCGCCGCCATGATCGCCCAGCCGGTCGCCGGGCAGATCTCCGACCGCACCCGCGCGCGGTTCGGCCGTCGCGCTCCGTGGATCGTGCTCGGCGCGCTCGCCGGCGGGCTGGCCCTGGTGGGCCTCGCGTTCGCGGACTCGCTCGTGGGCCTGATCATCGCCTGGACGCTCGTGCAGATCTGCTACAACTTCGCCCAGGGACCGCTGTCGGCGATCATGCCCGACCGCGTCCCGACCGCGCGCCGCGGCACCTTCGCCGCGGTGTCGGGCATCGGTCTCATGGTCGGCGCGCTCGGCGGCTCGATCGTGGGCGCGCTGTTCTTCGACAGCATCGTCGTGGGCTACGTGTTCTTCGCCGTGTTCGCCCTCGTCGTGCTCGCCCTGTTCGTCCTCGCCAATCCCGACTACCCCAGCACCGCGCTGCCGCGTGAGCCGTTCGGGCTCGCGGACTTCCTGCGCACCTTCTGGGTCAACCCGCTGCGCCACCCCGACTTCTTCTGGGCCTTCACCGGCCGGCTGCTGCTGTACACCGGGTACTTCGCGGTCACGGGCTACCAGCTGTACCTGCTGCGGTACTACTTCCGCGTCGACGAGCCCCAGACCGTCATCCCGCTGCTGGGGATCCTGAGCCTGGTCGGCATCATCGTGTCCACGATCGTGTCGGGACCGCTCTCGGACCGTATCGGACGTCGGAAGCCCTTCGTGTTCGCGTCCGCGGCGGTGGTCAGCCTCGGGTTCCTGCTGCCGTGGTTCTGGCAGGACCTGGCGGCGTGGATGATCATGACCTTCATCGCCGGCTTCGGCTTCGGCATGTTCCAGGCGGTCGACACCGCCCTGATGAGCGAGGTGCTGCCCTCGGCGAAGTCGTTCGCGAAGGACCTCGGGGTCGTCAACATCGCGGCGACCCTCCCGCAGACGCTCGCCCCCGGCGTCGCCGGCGCCATCGTGCTGGCGCTCGGCTATCAGGCACTGTTCCCCGTCGCGATCGTGCTCGGCATCCTGGGCGCCCTCGCCGTCTGGCCGATCAAGGCGACCCGCTGACCCCCACGAAAGGAATCCCCATGACGGACATCGACGCCATCGTCGCAGACCTCACCCTGCCGGAGAAGGCCTCCCTGACCAGCGGTGCGAGCTTCTGGTACACCAAGCCCGTCGAACGCGCCGGCATCCCCGCCATCATGCTCACCGACGGCCCGCACGGGCTCCGGAAGCAGGCCGAGGGCGGGGACCACCTGGGTCTCGGCAGCAGCGTACCGGCCACGTGCTTCCCGCCGGCGGTGGGCCTCGGCTCGTCCTGGGACACCGATCTGGTGCGCCGCGTCGGCGAGGCCCTCGGCACCGAGACCGCGATCGAGAACGTCGGCGTGCTGCTGGGCCCGGGCGTGAACATCAAGCGCTCGCCGCTGTGCGGCCGGAACTTCGAGTACCTCTCCGAGGACCCGATCCTCGCCGGCGTGCTGGGCGCCGCCTACGTCGACGGCGTCCAGTCGAAGGGCGTCGGCACCTCGCTCAAGCACTTCGCCGCCAACAACCAGGAGGACGATCGGATGCGGGCCAGCTCCGACGTCGACCCGCGGCCGCTGCGCGAGATCTACCTCCGCGCGTTCCAGCGGGTCGTCGAGGACGCGCAGCCCTGGACCGTGATGTGCTCGTACAACCGCATCAACGGCGTCTACGCCTCGGAGGACCCCTGGCTGCTGACGCAGGTGCTGCGTGACGAGTGGGGCTTCGAGGGGCTCGTGGTCTCCGACTGGGGCGCGGTGAACGAACGGGTGGCAGCGCTGGCCGCGGGGCTGGACCTCGAGATGCCGTCCTCGAACGGCCGCACGGATGCCGAGATCGTCGCCGCCGTGGCGGCGGGCCGGCTCGGCGAGGACGCCGTGGACCGCGCGGCGGTTCGTGTCATCGACCTCGTCCGCAAGGTCGAGGCGGGAGCGGGCCGCATCGCCGGGCCGCTGGACGTCGACGCGCACCACGCCCTCGCCCGAGAGGCCGCGGGCCGGTCGATGGTGCTGCTGCGCAACGAGGGCGACCTGCTGCCGCTGGCCACGGACGCCTCGATCGCGGTGATCGGGGCCTTCGCCGCGAAGCCGCGCTATCAGGGCGCCGGCTCCTCCATGATCAACCCCACCCGTCTCGACGTCGCGCTCGACGAGATCCGCGCGCTCGCGGACGGCGAGGTCACTTTCAGCGAGGGCTTCTCGACCGGGCTCGACGTGAGCGAGCAGGAGTCCGCACGGCTCCGCGACGAGGCGGTGGCCGCGGCGTCCGGGGCCTCGGTCGCCGTGCTGTTCCTGGGGCTTCCCGCGCGGCTCGAGTCGGAGGGCTACGACCGTGACGACATCGACCTGCCCGTCGACCAGCTCGCGCTCGTCGACGCCGTGCTCGCCGTTCAGCCGAACACCGTCGTGGTGCTCTCCAACGGCGGCGTCGTGGCGCTGCCGTTCGCCGACCGGGTGCCCGCGATCCTCGAGGGATGGCTGCTCGGTCAGGCCGGCGGCGGGGCGACGGCCGACGTGCTCTTCGGGGTCGTGAACCCCTCCGGCAAGCTCACCGAGACGATCCCGCTGCGGCTGGCCGACACCCCCGCCTACCTCGACTTCCCGGGCGAGTTCTCGCACGTGCGCTACGGCGAGGGGCTGTTCGTCGGCTACCGCTGGTACGACGCCCGCGGCCTCGACGTCGCCTTCCCGTTCGGGCACGGCCTGTCATACACCACGTTCGCCTACCGGGACGCCGCGGCATCCGTCACCGCGCACGGCGACATCGAGGTGCGGGTGACGGTCACCAACACCGGCGCCGTCCGGGGCCGCGAGGTCGTGCAGGTGTACACCTCGCTGCCCGGCTCGATCGTGCAGCGGCCGGTGCGCGAGCTCAAGGCCTTCGCCTCGGTCGCCCTGGGCGCCGGCGAGAGCCGCGAGGTCGTGCTGACGGTGCGCCGCACGGACCTGGCGTACTGGGACGTCCGCATCGACCGCTGGGTCGTCGAGGGCGGGAGCTACGCCGTCGCGGTGGCGGCATCCAGCCGCGACGTCCGGGCGACGCAGGAGGTGGAGGTCGCCGGCGACGCGGTGCGCGTGCCGCTGAGCCGCTCCTCGTCGATCGGCGAGGTGATGGCCGACCCGGTGGCGGGCCCGATGGTGCAGGCCGCGTTCGCCTCGATGGCCTCGAGCCTGGGGGACGTGTCCTCGATCATGCCCGAGGGCGTCTCGATGGAGAAGATGATGCAGTCGTTCCCCATCGGGCGGGTCACGATGATGGCCGGCGACTCGGTCACGCCCGAGATGATCGACGGCCTCATCGCGACGGCCAACGGCGCCGCGTCGGCCTGACGCCCGCCTCCCCGGCCCTCGCGCCTCGCGTCTCGCGCCTCGACCGCGAGACCGCATCCGAGCGCCGAGACCGCGGGTTGAACCCACGGTCTCGGCGCCGGAATGCGGTCTCGCCGCCGCGGCGGGTCGGTCGCATCACTCCACGAGGAACTCGAGGATCGCGGCGTTGACCTCTTCGCCGTGTGTCCACAGCAGGCCGTGCGGGGCGCCCGCGATCTCGACGTAGCGGGCATCGGGCAGCAGCTCGTGGAAGCGGCGCGCGGTCTTGTCGATGGGGAGGATGTTGTCCGCCGTGCCGTGCACGATGAGAGTCGGAACGTCGATCGCGCCGATGTCGCCGCGGAAGTCGGTCGGCCAGGTCAGCGGAGCCGCGGCGATCGCGGCGTTGCCGGCGCGGTTCCCGGTCTGCACGCTCGCGGCGAGCGCCTCCGGGGAGATGCGCTCGCCGAGGTTCTCGTCGAGGTTGTAGAAGTCACGGAAGAAGCCGGTGAGGAACGCGTACCGGTCGTCGGCGACGGCGGCGGACGTGCCGTCGAAGAACGCCTGGTCGCCGGCGCCGTCCGGGTTGTCGGGGGTCGTGAGCAGGTACGGCTCCAGAGAGCCGATGAACACCGCCTTGGCGACCTTGGCGCTGCCGTGACGCGACAGGTACCGGGCGATCTCGCCGGTGCCCATCGAGAACCCGATGAGCACGACGTCGGCCAGGCCGAGGCGGCTGATCATCCGGTGCAGATCGGCGGCGTAGGTGTCGTAGTCGTGCCCGGTCGCGGTCTTGGTCGAGGAGCCGAAGCCCCGGCGGTCGTAGGCGATGACGCGGTAGCCGGCGTCCAGGAGCACACGCTGCTGCTTGCCCCACGACTCGCCGTCGAGGGGGAAGCCGTGGATGAGCACGACCGCCTGCCCGCTGCCCTGGTCGGTGTAGAACAGGTCGATCGGTGCCGAGTTCTCGGTGCCGACGGTGATGAATGCCACGGTGTCCTCCTTCGATCGCGGACGCCGACGCGCCCAGAGTCGACGATAGGCCGCGGCGCCGTGCGGCGCACCGGTGGGTCGAGCGCCCCTCACCCCTTCGCGTTCATCGCGTCCTCACCGCGTCGCGCTGCGGTGCTCGACCCGCCCGTTCGGCAGTGTCAGCTCGAACGGCACCGGCGAGTCCACCTCCACGTCGTCGCCGGTGACGGTGACGGTGATCCAGCCGTGCGGCGTCGGCGCCGTGCCCTCGAACCGCGCGAGAACGCCGTAGGCCGGTGCGATCCGTGCCCGCGTGAAGCCCGGCTCCGCCGGCGTCACGCCGAGCACGAACGCGATGAGGTCGCGTGTGGGGGTCGCGCTCCACCCGTGCACCGGCGTCCCCCAGCCCCAGCACTCGCCGAACGTGTCGTAGCCGTCGACGAGGAACTCGGACCACCGGCGCATGCTCGCCACGATCAGATCAGGTCGCCCGGCCGCGGCATACGCGTCGTGCACGATGGATGCCGCGAACGGCTCCGCCACGACGACCTCGCGGTCGGCATCCCAGTCCACCGTCTGCACGCCGCGCAGCTGATCGAGGATCTTGGCCGTGTCGTAGCCGCCGTGCCCGCCGATCCACGATCGGACGACATGGCGCCGGCGGTCGCCGATCCAGGCCACGATGCGCGCGACCCGGTCGGCAGGCGCGAGACCCGACGCGACGGCGAGCGCGCCGGCGAGCTGCGAGGCGGCCGCCTGCCGTCCGCCCCCGACGACGTGGTCGACGTAGGTTCCGCGCCGCTCGTCCCAGAACGCCTCGTAGCCCACGATGCGGTCTCGCGGAGAGGGCGGTCAGTCGCGGCGGGCGCCGGCGGACGGCGTCACCGTGAACACGTGCGGTGCGGCGAAACCGGATGCGGCGAACGCCGTCGTGACCGCGTCCGCCGCCGCGGCGACCCGGTCGCTCGGCACGAGGGCGATCGCGGCCCCGCCGAAGCCGCCGCCGGTCATGCGCGAGCCGATCGCGCCGGCGGAGAGCGCGGCATCCACCGCCGTGTCCAGCTCGGGCACCGAGATCTCGAAGTCGTCGCGCATCGACGCGTGCGAGGCCAGCAGCAGCGCGCCGATCGCGAGCGGGCCGCTCTCGCGCAGGGTGCGCACCGTCTCGAGCACCCGCTGGTTCTCGGTGACGATGTGGCGCACGCGGCGGAAGGTCACCTCGTCGAGCACCTGCGCCGCCCGCGGCAGATCGGCCGCCGTCACGTCGCGGAGCGAGGGCACGCCCAGCAGCCGCGCGCCGAGCTCGCACGACGCGCGGCGCTCGGCGTACCCCCCGGTCGCGTGCGCATGCTTCACGCCCGTGTCGATCACCAGCACCTCGAGCTGCGCCTCGGCGAACCCCAGCGGGATGATCTGGGTCTGAAGCGTGCGGCAGTCGAGGAAGATCGCGGCATCCGCCTGGCCGAGCATCGACGCCGTCTGGTCCATGATCCCGGTCGGCGCGCCCACCGCCTCGTTCTCGGCGCGGCGACCCGCGGCGGCCAGCGCCCGGCGGTCGAGCCCGAGTCCCCACAGCTCGTCGAGGGCGACCGCCACCGCGCCCTCGATCGCCGCCGACGACGACAGCCCGGCTCCCACCGGCACGTCCGAGGCGAGTGCGATGTCGACGCCGGGCACATCGCCGGACGCCGACGGTCGCAGCGTCCATGCGACGCCGAGCGGGTAGCGGGCCCACTCCGGGATCTCGTCCCGGCGGGCGGGGAACAGCGCGTCGAGCTCGGCGAGGCCGACCTCGACGGCCTCGTCCGCGAACGTCGACGCGACCCGCACGCGGCCGTCGGCACGCGCGCCGACGGCCGCGTGCGTGCGGGCCTCGATCGCGAACGGCAGCACGAACCCGTCGTTGTAGTCGGTGTGCTCGCCGATCAGGTTCACGCGCCCCGGGGCCGACCAGACGCCCGCGGGCTCGCCCGCCGACAGCGTCGCGAACAGCGCCCCGGCGGCATCCGCGGCGCTCACAGCGTGATCCCCTCGACCGCCGTGCGCAGGCGCTGCGCGGACTGCTCGGGCGGGACGTCGCCGATCCAGGCCCCCATGGCCGCCTCCGATCCGGCGAGGTACTTCAGCTTGTCCGCCGCGCGCCGGGGGGACGTGATCTCGAGCCGCAGCCGGACGGTGTCGCGGCCGACGTGCACGGGGGCCTGGTGCCAGGCCGCGATGTACGGGGTCGGGCTGCCGTAGAGGGCGTCGAGGCCGCGCAGCAGACGCAGGTACAGCGGGGCCAGCTCGTCGCGTTCGGCGTCGGTGGTCCCGGCGAAGTCGGCGACGTGCCGGTGGGGCAGCAGGTGCACCTCGATCGGCCAGCGGGCGGCGAACGGCACGAACGCCGTCCAGTGCTCCCCGGCGAGGATGACGCGCTCGTCGCCGCGCTCGCGCTCGAGCACGCGCTGCAGCAGGTCCGGCGCGGTGCGATCGATGCTCTCGAGCAGGCGGTGCGTGCGCGGCGTGACGTACGGATAGGCGTAGATCTGGCCGTGCGGATGCGGCAAGGTCACCCCGATCTCGGTGCCCCGGTTCTCGAAGGGGAACACCTGCTCGACGCCGGGCAACGCGGACAGCGCGGCGGTGCGGTCCGCCCATGCCTCGATCACGGTGCGGGCGCGGGTCACCGTCTGCGTGCCGAAGGAGCCGGCGGTCTCGGGGCTGAAGCAGACGACCTCGCAGCGTCCCACGCTCGTGCGCGTGCGGTCGAAGCCGAGCGTTTCGAAGTCCGCCAGGCCGCGCGGCGGGTCGGCGGCTGCCGGCGCGTCGCCGGCCTGCTCGGCCAGCGCCGGTCCGAACGACGGGGAGCGGTTCTCGAACACCGCCACGTCGTAGCGCGACGGGATCTCGGAGGGGTTGGCCGGGCTCTGCGGCGCGAGCGGGTCGAGCTCGGCCGGCGGCAGGAACGCCCGGTTCTGTCGCGACGCCGCGACCGAGATCCAGTCGCCCGTGAGCACGTCGAGCCGCATCGTCGCGGTCTCCGGGCGCGGGTCGAGCGTCCGGAGGTCGACAGCGCGCTCCGGCGGCAGCGACGTGCCCGGGTCGTCGTAGTAGATCAGCTCGCGGCCGTCGGCCAGGCGGGTCGGGCGCTTCACGACACCGGCCCCCAGGGGGTATGCGTCCAGCGTCTCTGCGTCGGGCATGTTCACGATAACACGCTACGACAACGTCCATGATATCGTCAACACGCCGGCATCGCCACGCGGCGGCGCGATCCGGCTCGGAAGGGACGACGATGGCCGGCGACCTCGACGGGCAGGCGCTCGCGCCGCCCGAGCCGGCTCCGGGACGCGCGGCATCCGAGCCGGCCGCGCCCCGCTCTCCGGGATCCGCGCGGGTGTCGATGGCCGATGTCGCCGCGATCGCGGGTGTCTCCGCGCAGACGGTGTCCCGAGTGGTCAACGGCAGCCCGCGGGTCGACCCCGCCACGCGGGCTCGCGTCGAGCAGGCCATGGCCGACAGCGCCTACCGCGTCCATCGCGCCGCGCGTGCGCTGCGCACCGGTCGGACCCAGACCATCGGCCTGGTCGCGTCCACCCTGGCATCGGTCGGCAACTCGCGGATGCTGCAGGCCGTCACCGACGCGGCCGCCGCGCGCGGCTACGCCGTCACGATCGTGACGCTGACGGCGGGCGTCGCCGACGCGTTCGTGCGCCTGCGGGAGGTCGGTGTCGACGGCGCGATCGTGCTCAACGAGGCGACGGCGGTCGCACGCGGCGTCGCCGTGCCGGAGGGGCTGGCGCTGGTGATGGTGGACGCGCCGAGCGAAGGACGGGACGGGGCGCAGGCGGCGTCCGGCGGCTATGCGGTCGTGCAGACCGACCATGCGGCGGGAGCCGCGGCGGCCACGCGGCACCTGCTGGAACGAGGGCATGAGACGGTGTGGCACCTGGCGGGACCGGAGGCCTCGTTCGCCGCGGACGAGCGGGTGCGCGGGTGGCGGGAGACGCTGTCGGGGGCGGGACGCCGCGTGCCCGAACCGCTGCGGGGCGACTGGACAGCGGCCTCCGGCTACACCGCCGTGCGCGCGCTGCCGCCGGTCGCGACGGCGCTGTTCGCCGCCAACGACCAGATGGCGCTCGGCGCGCTGCGGGCGCTCGCCGAGGCAGGCCGCGAGGTCCCCGGTTCGGTCAGCGTCGTGGGCTTCGACGACGTGGCGGATGCCGCCGACTACCGGCCGCCGCTGACGACCGTCCGCCAGGACTTCGACGCGCTCGGCGCCGCCGCGGTCGCGGCGCTCATCGGCGTCATCGACGGCGCCGTCGCCGGCACGCAGGTGCTGCCCGCCTCGCTGATCGTGCGCGCGAGCACGGCGGCGCCCTCGGCTCGACCGAGCTGAGCCGAGGGCGCCGCAGACCTGTCGAGCCGCGCAGTGAGCCGGCGAGGGCATCCCGGCCGGGGATCCGCGGCGGCGCCGTCAGGCCGCGTTGCGGCGGGCCTCCCAGCCGGTGCGGACCATCTCGTCGACCGAGTGCCGCATCCGCCAGTCCAGGTCGCGGGCGGCGAGCTCGCCGGTCGCGACGATGCGGTCGGGGTCGCCCGGCCGGCGCGGGCCGATCTCGGCCGTGAACGGGATGCCGGTCACCCGGGCCATCGCGTCCATGATCTCCTTGACGCTCAACCCGTTCTGCGATCCCAGGTTGTACGCCGACTCGACCCGGTCGCCGGCGGCCAGGCGCTGCGCGGCCACGACGTGGGCGGCGGCGATGTCGGCGACGTGCACGTAGTCGCGCACGTTCGTGCCGTCCGGGGTGTCGTAGTCGTCGCCGTTGATGCGGGGCGTCTCGCCGGCGAGCAGCTTCTCGAACACGATCGGGAACAGGTTGTGGGGGCTCGTGTCGTACACCGTCGGGTCGCCGGAGCCCACCACGTTGAAGTAGCGCAGCGAGGTGTGACGCAGCGGATGCGGCGAGCCGGCGGTCGCCACCCCGACATCGCGGATCAGCCACTCGCCGATCAGCTTCGACTCGCCGTAGGGAGAGGCGGGGCGCTTGGGCAGGTCCTCGGTGACCAGCGGCACGTCGGGCGTGCCATAGACCGCCGCGGACGAGGAGAAGACCAGGTTGGGCACGCCCGCCGCATCCATCGCCTGCAGCACCCGGCGCGTGCCCTCCACGTTCTGCTCGTAGGTGTGCAGCGGGCGCTGCACCGAGACACCGGCGTACTTGAAGCCGGCGACGTGGATGACGCCGACCGACGCGTGCTCGCGGAGCGTGCGCGTCACCAGGTCCGTGTCCAGGATGCTGCCGCGCACGAACGGGACGTCCGCCGGCACGAAGCCGGCGTGGCCGCTGGAGAGGTCGTCGATGACGATCGGCGGCAGGCCCGCCGCCGCGAGGGCCCGGACGATGTGGGCGCCGATGTAGCCGGCGCCGCCGGTGACAAGCCAGGTCATTCGTGTTCCTCTCGTTGGATGATCCTGCCGACGCGGGCGCCGCCGTACGGCCCCGTCGACTCTCTCACAATCAGCCGCGTGTCGATCGTGTGCAGGCCCGGGTCGGAGTGGCCGGTCTCGATCTCTCGCACGATGAGGTCCACGGCGGTGGCCCCGGCGGCCTCGAAGTCCTGATGCACGGTCGTCAGCGGCGGCCAGAACTGCGACGACTCCGCCATGTCGTCGAAGCCGACGATGCTCACCTCCTGCGGGATGCGGACGCCGCGCTCATGGAACGCGTGCATCGCCCCCAGCGCCATCTGGTCGTTCGCGGCGTACACGGCGGTGACCTCGGGATCGTCGGCGAGCACGAGGCCGGCCCGGTAGCCGGAGTCCGCGCTCCAGTCGCCGGTCAGCGGCGAGGGCACCGATCTGCCGGCGCGCTCGAGCGCGGCACGCCAGGCCGCGGTGCGCTCGTGCGCGGAGTTCGAGGCGGCAGGACCGGCGATGTGCTGCACGGTCGGGTGCCCGAGCGACAGCAGGTGGCCCACCGCCAGTTCGGAGCCCTGCGTCTGATCGGTGTTCACGGAGGGGATGTCCGGCCGGTCACCGGACTCGACGACGACGCTCGGGATGCCGGCCGGGAACTCGAGCGTCACGGCGGACACCAGCTGCGACTCGATGACGACGACGATGCCGTCGACCGCATGCCGGCCCAGGCGGGTCAGCGCAGACGAGACGCCGTCGGCGCGAACGGCGGGCTCGGCGTCGACCTGGATGAGCTCGATCGCATACCCCAGCGCGGCGGCTCGATCGGCGACCGCACCGAGGGTGCGCAGGTTCCCCAGCGTCTGCAGATCGAAGACGACGACACCGATCGAAGCGAACGCTCCACGCCGCAGGGCTCGAGCGGCGCCGTTCGGACGGTAGCCGAGCTCGGCCATGGCGGCGAGCACGCGGCTGCGGGTGGCGGGGGACACGTTCGGATGATCGTTCGCGACGCGCGAGACCGTCTGGCCGGAGACGCCGGCTCGTGCCGCGACGTCACGCAGCGATACCGCGCCGGAGCGCTCGATGCGGGGAATGCTCATGCCAGGACGACTCCGGTGGGGATGCTTGTTGACGTCAACATGCTACGCTCACGCTCGCGGATGTTCACGTCAACATGCGCGAGCACGCCCCGTCCTGAAGGAGTGAGATGACCATCGACAGCGTCCGTTTCGGCGGCGACTACAACCCCGAGCAGTGGCCGCGGGAGGTCTGGGACGAGGATGTCGCGCTCATGCAGCGCGCCGGAGTCACGAGCGCATCGGTGGGGATCTTCTCCTGGGCACGGCTCGAGCCGCGCCCAGGAGAGTACGACTTCGACTGGCTGGACGACGTGCTCGACACGCTCCACGCCGGCGGGATCCGCGTGCTCCTGGCCACCGCGACCGCCTCGCCGCCGGCATGGCTGGCCCGGCTGCATCCGGAGTCCCTCCCCGTCACGATCGATGGCACCCGGCTCGCGTTCGGCTCACGCCAGCAGTTCAGTCCGAGCTCGAGCACGTACCGGGAGCACGCCGCCCGTCTGGTCGAGCAGCTGGTGCGACGCTACGGCGCGCATCCGGCCGTGGAGGCCTGGCACGTCGGAAACGAATACGGCTGCCACGTCGTCCGCAGCTATGACGCGGAGTCCGCCGCGGCCTTCCGAGAGTGGCTGCGGGCACGCTACGGCACCATCGAGCACCTGAACGACGTCTGGGCCACCGCGTTCTGGTCGCAGCGCTATGACAGCTTCGATGAGGTCGGCGTTCCCGCGCAGGCTCCCACCTTCCGCAACCCGACGCAGCTGATCGACTTCGACAGATTCAGCTCGGACGCCCTGCTCGACCTGTATCTGATGGAGAAGCGGATCATCCGGGAGCACTCCCCGAACATCCCCGTCACCACCAACTTCATGGGCTTCTTCGCTGGTGCCGACTACTGGCGGTGGGCCGAGCACGTCGATGTGGTGTCGGACGACATGTACCCGGACCCGGCGGACCCGCGCTCGCACATCTCCGCCGCCGCGGTGCGCGACCTGATGCGCTCGCTGGGGCGCGGCCGGCCGTGGCTGCTGATGGAGCAGGCGACGTCCGCCGTGAACTGGCGGGAGCGCAACGCGCCCAAGCCGGCGGGCCTGTACCGTCTGCTGTCGCTGCAGTCCCTCCTGCGCGGCGCCGACGGCATCCTGCACTTCCAATGGCGCCAGTCCGCCGCGGGCGCCGAGAAGTTCCACTCCGCGATGGTTCCGCACGCCGGCACCGACACGCGCGTCTTCCGCGAGGTCGCCGCACTCGGAGCGGAGCTGGGCGAGCTGGGCGAGCTGGTGGGCCAGCCGGTCCCCGCCGAGGTCGCGATCGTCCTGGACTGGGACAGCTGGCGGGCGGTCGAGCAGGAGGCGACGCCCGCGCAGATCGACTACGTCGAGACGGTGCTGCGCTGGTACGAGGGGTTCCTGCGGCGCGGCGTCACCGTCGACTTCGTCCAGCCCGGCGGTGACACGGACGCGTACCGGCTCCTCGTCGCGCCCGTGCTGCACGTGGCCGACGACCGTGCGCTGGCGGCGCTCGCCGCGGTGCCGGAGCGCGGCGACGTGCTGGTGGTGGGCTACCAGTCCGCGGTGCTGGACGAGAACCTGCACGTCCGCCTGGGCGGCTACCTGGGCGGCGCCGGCGGACCGCTGCAACGCGCGCTGGGCGTCTGGGTCGAGGAGTTCGCGCCGCTGCCCGCGGCCGATGCGGCCGCCGCACTCGCTGGCGAGATGCCGGGGACCGGTCTCGGCTGGCAGGAGACGGTGCGCGTCGTGGACGCCGAGGTCGTGGCGCGGTTCGCGGACGGGTTCGCTGCGGGCGGGCCTGCGATCACGCGGCGCGCGACCGGCGCCGGCGCGGCGTGGTACGTCGCCAC